>NZ_JAPDCI010000021.1:0-56226 GCF_027705905.1 Aeromonas sp. Y293-4
AGAAGCGTACCCTAACTGGTAGTTGACCGCCTCTCTCCTATGCACCATGGGCATTGCACTTATTATCTGAATTCACGAAACAGCCTTACCTTATTTTCTGGATGAATTCCAACAACTGCTCCGCGATGCACTGGATCTGCAGCGTGAACTGAATGATGCCAGCGAGTATCAAGACTTTTCTTATTTTGTATTGCCTTCTGTTGCTCTATATGACTCCCATAGTGGCCACTATGACTGGCTTGTTCTTGTTGAATTACTGCGCGAAGCTTGGTTAATGGTACTGAAAAGTGATCGAGTACAAGCAATCAATATTGCGCAGTCTTGGTTCTCGTTACCTTATCCCCTCTTTAAACGTTTAGCCTTATTTGCAGCCAGCCAGGATAACTGCATCTCATCTGAACTGTGGTCGGAATGGCTACGCTCTGATAATGGACGGTGGCTTTGGGCCAGAGATACTGAATCCGAGCTCTTCAACCTATTTGAAACGCAAGGACTGTTACTGACAGGAAATGCTCAAATACAGCTGGAGGCGGCTATTTTGGCTGGGCCACCATCTGAGTTGGAATCAACACGAATATATATAGAATACGCCATTTGGCAGCTATTGGCAAAGTTGAATGATTCAGGGCTTGTGTTGGGAAAAGAGGCAGCAGAACACTTCGCCATGCTATCCGACATTCATCCCGAATGGGGGGCGGAGGAATGTAATAGTTTCACTGGTGATAGCAGAGATGATGATATTGTTCCCCGAAAGCGTAAGTTATTGGTCGACTGGCTGAAGCAACAATCATCTGGAAGGACCGATTCTTATCGAGATGGATGGTACGATGTGTGCCGTACCCGTTTCTTTCACAGCCTGTTAGCCCTGTATGACCTTTCGCAAGAGGGGGAGTGGCCTGTCGACCGATGGCGAGTCGCTCTGCAATGTTGGTCTGATGAAAAAATGCTGCTTCGTTCATGGCGATTCGTTGCTCCATTAGTGCTAACAATGCCCGAGCCTGTGTTGCTACAAATAATCCATGCAGTAACTTGGTGGATAGAGAGGGCAAGCACCCAAGAGCATAACGACAAATCCATCATTGCCATTTGTCGTCGTATATTGGTGCTTCCAATGGAGGTCGATGCTGGGAGTCGTACCATTCGTAATGGAATTGAGGTTGATGATCCACTTGGTTCTGCCATTAACCATCCCGTTGGGCATATTACTCAAGCATTATTGAACCAGTGGTTTAAACAGCAGCTGAACGATAATGACGGACTGCCTGCCGATTTGGCTCCAATATTTACAGAGTTATGTGATACCACTGTTGCGGTTTTTCGTCATGGTCGCATAGTACTCTGTTCTCGATTGATTACATTTTTCCGTGTGGATCAAGAATGGACGACTCAAATCCTGTTGCCTCTGCTTGATTGGGAGAATCAAGCTGATGCCAATGCATATTGGCAGGGTTTTCTCTGGTCACCCCGTCTTTACCTTCCTTTATTAATGGCCTTTAAACCACATTTGCTCGCCTGTGCTGGCCATTACAATCAACTGGGCGAACACAGTCAGCAATTCGCAACATTTATGACGTATGTCGCCTTGGCACAAGCTGATGGTTATAAACCAGAAGAGTTCCGTGCAGCGATTGAAGTTATGCCACCTGAGGGATTCCAAAGTGTTTTGCATGCACTGGTTCAAGCGCTTGATGGCGCGGGTGAGCAGCGTGAGGAGTACTGGATAAACCGAGCCAAGCCTTTTTGGCAAAATATCTGGCCTAAATCTAACGCATTCTTCACGAGTACAATCGCTGAAACTTTGGCCAGATTGGTCATTGCCGCTCGCGGTGAGTTTCCGGATGCATTAACGACAGTTCATGCTGGATTACAGCCGATTCAAAACACTCATTACGTTATACACCTTCTGCATCAATCAGGCTTATGCAAACAATTCCCTACACATGCATTGTCTTTGCTGAACGCTATTATCGCTGAGCCGCAGTGGGTATCAGACGAGTTGGGTTTATGTCTGACAGCGATTGTGCAAAGCGATCCGCTTCTTGAGGAAAATCGTGATTACCAGAGGCTTCTCGGTGTCGTCCGGATAAAGACATTGTGAGTGATACGCACCGGGAGATTGCAGCGTAACGAATTGAAAAGGCAGCGGCTAATACCGCTGCCTTTTTTGATCACCAGATAGGCTGGGTCAGGTAGGGGTTGCTCACCTTCTCGCGACCGAAGGTGGAGCTGGGGCCGTGGCCCGGGATAAAGACGATCTCGTCGCCAAGGGGCAGCAGGGTCTCGGTGATCGACTTTATCAGCGTCCCGTGATCGCCACGGGGGAAGTCGGTGCGGCCGATGCTGCCGGCAAAGAGCACGTCGCCAACCCAGGCGAGCTGCTCGGCTTGGGAGAGCAGCACGATATGGCCCGGGGTGTGGCCGGGGCAGAAGTAGACATCCAGCTCGCACTGGCCAAGCTGCACCTTGTCACCCTGCTCAAGCCAGCGATCCGGCGTGAAGGCGGGGGTATGGGCGAAGCCGAACATCTGGCTCTGCTGGGGCAGCATGTCGAGCCAGAAGGCATCCTCTTTGTGGGGGCCCGTGATGGCGACGCCGGTTTTTCCCCGCAGCTCGGCGGCGGCACCGACGTGATCCAGATGACCGTGGGTCAGCAGGATGTGGGTCAGGGTCAGGCCGCGCTTGGCGATGGCGGCCAGCAGTTTGTCCGCTTCGCCGCCCGGATCGATCAGGGCCGCCTGATGGGTCTCGTCACACCAGATGAGGGAGCAGTTCTGGGCGAACTGGGTGACCGGGATCACCTCGAATTTCAACATAGAGTTCCTCTCTTGGGATGGGTCAACCGTGCAGTGCGCTGGCATGCTGCTCGGCGAAATAGTCGAGGCAGGCCTGCTTGTCACCGCGAAACACGATGCGCTCCTGCTTGTTGCCAAGCTGGTAGAGATACATGGGGTCGTAGTAGCGGGTCAGCAGCAACGTGATCCAGGCCAGATGCAGCGCGGTATCGCCGCTCTTTTCCTGCTCGGTGAGGGCGGTCTGCATCAGGGCATCCAGCTCGCGGTGGGCCTGATCGCCAAGACGGCGCTTGAGGCGGGCCAGCGCATCGGTGAGGTAGGCAGCAAACAGCGGCCAACCGGCTTCCTGGCCATACATGGCTTGATAGCGCAGCCAGAGATCGTGCACGTAATCTTCGCGGATTTGCTCGGCCCGATCGATTTGCGGAACATCCACCACCACCAGCGGTGCCTGACTCATTGCCTCATGGAGGGAGAGGGGTAGACAACAGCGGCCAATCAGGCGGCTCTCATCCTCGACCACGAAGGCGTGTTCGCCGCGATGGCGGCGCTTGAGCAGTTCGATGGCGAGGTTGTTTTCAAAGTTGATGTTGCTGGGCTGGCCGCCGGGCAGTTGACCGAAGGAGGAGCCCCTGTGATGGGCGTGCCCCTCCAGATCCACCGCCTGGGTCACCTGATCGAGCATATGGGTCTTGCCGGAGCCGGTCATGCCGGTCAGCACGCTCCAGTGACACTCGGCAGAGGCCTTGTCCTGGGTGTCGATCAGAAAACGGCGCAGCTCCTTGTAGCCACCGGCGACGCGGGGGCGAGTCACCCCCGCTTCAGCCAGCCACTGTTGTACGGTTTGCGAGCGCAGGCCGCCGCGAAAGCAGTAGAGCAGGGCATCGGGCTGCTGGCGCAACTGCGCCAGCCAGCCTTCGAGTCGCTCGGCACGTACTGCTCCCCCCACCAGCTTGTGTCCAAGCTCAATGGCGGCGGCCTGACCCTGCTTCTTGAAGCAGGTCCCCACCTGGGCGCGCTCATCGTCTGTCATCAAGGGCAGATTGGTCGAGCAGGGGAAGGCCCCCTCCTTGAACTCGATGGGGGCGCGCACATCAATCAACGGCACATCGTCCAAAAAGAGTTGGGCGTAGTCCGTGGCCAGTGGCAATTCACTCATTGGACAATCTCGATAAAGCGGGAGCCCTCAAGGGGCTTGATCTGGCCGATGGGCGAGAGCGCAAGGCCAGCTTCGCGCGCGATGGCGAGCAGCTCGGCTTCGCTCTCTTTCCCCACTGCGACCAGCAGGCCGCCACTGGTTTGCGGGTCGCACATGATGTTGCGGGTGCGATCGTCCATGGCATCGAGCTTGTGGCCGTAGGAGTCGTGATTGCGCAGGGTGCCACCCGGTACGCAGCCCTCGGTGAGGTAGTAATCCACCTCGTCCAGCAGCGGCAGCGCCTTGAAGTCGAGGCGGGCGCTGACATTGGATCCTTCGCACATCTCCAGCAGATGACCCGCCAGACCAAAGCCGGTGACGTCGGTCATGGCGTGGACACCCGGCAGCTCGGCAAAACGCTGGCCGATCTTGTTGAGGGTGCACATGGCGTTGGGGGCCAGTTGCTCGTGCTCGGGCTTCAGCTTGCCCTTCTTCTGGGCGGTGGTGAGGATACCGATACCGAGGGGCTTGGTCAGATAGAGGGTGTCACCCACCTTGGCGGTATCGTTCTGCTTGATGGCATCCAGAGGCACGATACCGGTGACTGCGAGGCCGAAGATGGGCTCGGGGGCATCGATACTGTGACCACCGGCCAGCGAAATCCCCGCTTCGTGGCACACCTGACGGCCGCCGTCGATCACCTGCTGGGCCACTTCGGCGGGCAGGGTATTGATGGGCCAGCCGAGGATGGCGATGGCAACGATAGGCTTGCCGCCCATGGCGTAGATATCGCTGATGGCATTGGTGGCGGCGATGCGGCCAAAGGTGAAGGGGTCATCGACGATGGGCATGAAGAAGTCGGTGGTGGAGACAATGCCCTGACCGTTGCCGATATCGACCACGGCCGCGTCATCCTTGCTGCTGTTGCCAACGATCAGGGTCGGGTCGTTGAAGCCCGGGATCTGGCTCTTGAGAATGGTGTCGAGCACCTTGGGAGAGATTTTGCAGCCACAGCCAGCGCCGTGGCTGTATTGGGTCAGACGAATGGAAGACATACTTACCCCTTGTTTGTGCACCGTGTGCAGAGGCTCTGTGGGAGCCATCTTGGTCAATGCGCGGCCATCTACCGTCATGTAAAGAGCCGCAAAAATAGGTGGCCTTGGCTGCTTCTGGAAGCAGTGATGTCAGGCAGTCACGCAGGGCTGCCGGGTAGGACGGGGAAGAAGAGGCGACAGATGCGCCAACACAGCCCCGCCAAGGGCCACAGGACAGGGCATTATGCCACAAATGCCCCCTCCGGTTCGAACAGGAATTCACACAAAGCGAAGGGGATTGGCGGGTGGAGGGTTAGGGAAGAGGGCGCTGGCATGAGCCGCTCAGTTATCGGCAGGGGGTGAGCTCTCGTGGATTTGCCCCGCAGAGCTTGGTTTAACCTCTGCGGGGCAATCAGCGGGCGAAAACGGGTTAGCCGGTTTGCTCCAGCACCCGCTGGCGAGCCTTGCCCCAGCGGCGCAGGCGCCGTTGCAGTGGCCGCTCCAGCAGGTTGTAGCTCAACGCCGAGAGCCCGATCAGCACCGCCAGCATCAGCAAGGTGGCCACTACCCCCAGCAGCGGGTTGGTCTGGCCATACCACCACTCGGTGATCCCCGGTGCCAGATAGTGGATGAGCTCGCAACCGGTGAGCAGCACCAGCGCATGGAGCAGGTAGATGGAGTAGGAGAGATCCCCCAGCCAGTTGGTGAAGCGGTTATCCATGAGGCGCAGCAGCGGGCTTTGGCGATTGCCCTGGCAGGCGGCAATCCAGATCAGCAGCACGTAGGAGCCGATCAGCAGCAGAGTCAGTGGTGGCGTCATGGTGAACTGCATCAGCGCGAAGGGCACCACAAAGGCGACCAGCAGCGGCAGATCTCGCTGCATCATGGGCAAGCCTTTTGCGGCCTTGACCCTCGGCAACAGCCAGAGGCCGAGCACAAATTCACTCACCCCGCGCCCCACCGCCAAGGCGCCGCTGGTGACATCCAGGGTGCCGCGACTGTGCACGATAAAGGCCAGCACCGTCAGCGCCAGCAGGGGGGCGAGATGGCTCCAGCGACTGCGGGTGACCGCCAGCGGAATCAGCAGCGGGAACAGCAGGTAGCTGATCCACTCCACGCTGAGCGACCAGGCGGCGAAGTTCCAGGTCAATCCGTGATCGGTTACCACCTGCAGCAGCAGGAAGGCGCTCGGCAGCGCCTCGGCCGGGGTGAAGGGGGAGCCGAAGGGGGGCATCCCTTCCCACTCCCACATCTTGAACAAGGGGCCGGCGTAGAAGCCCACCCCGTGCTGCGCCTTGTAAAGCTCCCAGCCGACCAGCAGCAGCAGGGTCACCAGATAGAGGGGATAGACGCGGGTCAGCCGCAGCCAGAGAAAACGGCCATAGCTCACGGTGCGGGGCGTGCGGGTGAAGGCCTCGCCATAGACATGGGCCAGCACCACGCCGCTCAAAATAAAGAACAGGTCGACCCAGAGGTAGCCATTCTCGATGAGTTGGGTGTGGCCTGCGATCGACTCCATCCATTGGGGAAAGAGCAGCAAGCGGGCATGGAACAGCACCACCATCAGGGCAGCTATGCCCCGCAGCGGCGTTAACAGCGGCAATGATTGATTCATAACGGGATCCCTTGTGATGTTCAGCTTGGCCTGACATCGATTTTTGTTGTTGTACCGTCCATCAATCCTGATGGGACGGTTGCCCCGGCTTGGCTGCCGCAGGTGGGATCACACTACGGAAAAGAGAGCCATACGGGTGTGATTTAAATCATGAATGTGCAGTTATTGTGCAAAAAATTTAAACAGATAAAGACGTGGGACACAGGCAGGGAAAGAGGAGGAGAGAGAACACCCATAAAGCAGAGAGGGTGGTCAACGGGGCGAGGGTCAGGTCTATAGGCGTTAAGCAAAACAATCAGGCCCGCAAGGGGCCTGATTGATCACAAGGGGAGGGTGGTTGCCGATCAGCGGGCGCGTACCACCAGACCCTTGAGGTAGAAGCCTTCCGGATAGGCGGTACCGATGGGGTGATCAGAGGCCTGGGAGAGCAGCTCCAGGATCTGGGCATCGCGACCGGCATCGAGCGCCGCATCGGCAACGATCTTCTGGAACAGGCTCTGCTCCATCAGGCCGGAGCAGGAGTAGGTCAAGAGCACGCCACCCGGTGCCAGCAGCTGGAACGCCAGCATGTTGATGTCCTTGTAGCCACGGCAGGCACCCAGCAGCTGCGCCTTGCTCTCGGCAAACTTGGGCGGATCCAGCACGATGACGTCGAACTTCTCGCCCTTTTCGCGGTATTCACGCAGCAGCTTGAAGACGTCGTGACGGACAAACTGGGTATTGCTGGTATCCAGCCCGTTCAGCTCGGCGTTCTGGCGGGCGATATCCAGCGCATTCTGGGAGAGATCGATGTTGACCACTTCCTTGGCGCCGCCCTTGAGGGCATAGACGCCAAATCCACCGGTGTAGCAGAAGCAGTTGAGCACCCGCTTGCCTTCGGTGTACTTGGCGGCAGCCTGACGGTTATCCCGCTGATCCAGATAGAAACCGGTTTTGTGACCGTTGCGAATATCCACCAGGATCTTGACGCCGCCATTCTCCTCGATGACCACCGGCTCGTTCGGGGTCTCGCCATAGATAACGCCAGTGCGCTCTTTCAGCCCTTCCTTCTTGCGCACTGCTACATCGGAGCGCTCATAGATGCTGCACTCGGGGTAGAGGGTACGCAGCGCCTGCGTTATCAGCTCGCGCTGGAACTCGGCACCGGCAGAGAGGATCTGGCACACCAGAAAATCGGCGTAACGATCGATGGTCAGACCCGGCAGACCGTCGGATTCGGCGGCGCAGAGGCGATAACCGGTGAGGCCCTGACGCTTGATGAGCCCGTCACGGGACTCTTGTGCGTATTTGAGGCGACGGATAAAGAAGTCGAGATCGACGGTTTCATCCTTGTCGAAGGTCCAGACCCGGGCACGGATCTGGGAGCTGCCTGACCAGGCGCCACGGGCGAGCCACTTGCCATCGTTGGCATAGATCTCGACGGTATCGCCGTCAATGGGGTTGCCCTGAACCCGCTCAATCCCCTTGGAGAAGATCCAGGGGTGGCGACGCAGCAGGGATTTTTCGCGGCCTTTGACGAGATAGATGGAAGCGCTCATGGATGTTTGCCGATGGTAGAAAGAAAAGGGGCCACATTCTATGTGGCCCGCAGGTAAAACTCAAACAACCCTGTGTAATGGATGGGGTTGCCCTGATCTGACACCTCATACGGTCAGAGCTTAATACCCTTGAGCGCCTGGGTCAGCTCGCTGGCGGTGGCTTTCAGCCCCTGCGTACCGGCTACCGAGGCGCTGGCGGACTCTTCCACCTGCGCCGCTTCATGGCGCACTTGATCCAGATTGTGGGTGATCTCGGCGGCGACCGAGCTCTGCTCCTCGCTGGAGGTGGCGATCTGGGTGCTCATCTCCAGTACCGCATCGCTGTGGTTGCTCAGCTTCTCGATATCGAGCCCCACCTCGCTGATGAGCTGCTGGCTGCTGGCGGCGCGGCCCACGGTTTTTTCCATGATCTCGTTCAGCGCCCCGGTACCGGTTTGCAGCTCTTCGATCATCTGCTGGATCTCCACCGTCGCCTGCTGGGTGCGGCTGGCGAGGGTGCGCACCTCGTCCGCTACCACCGCAAAGCCGCGACCCTGCTCACCGGCCCGGGCCGCTTCGATGGCGGCGTTGAGCGCCAACAGGTTGGTCTGCTGGGAGATGGCGTTGATGACGTTAACTACTTCGTTGATCCGGTTGGCGTTGTGGGTGAGCCGTTCGACCGCGCCGGAGGCGTTGCCAATCTCGTCGGCCAGGGTACGGATCGCCTCTATGGTGCGTGCTACCCGGTTGGCGCCATTGGCCGCCTCTTCGCTCGACTGACGGGTCTGCTGCAGGGTGTCGTTGGCATTGCGCGCCACTTCGCGGATTGCCGCCGACATCTGCTCCATGGCGGTGGCCAGTGAATCCATGTGCTGGCGCTGGGAACGCGCCATGGTCTCGCCTTCGCGGGCATGGTCACGAAACTCGTCGGCGGCCATGGTCAGCGCCTCGGCAGACTCTTCGACCAGCTTGACGATCTGGTGCTGGCGGTCAGTAAAGCGGTCGATGCTGCCCGCCAGGGTAGAGAACTCGTCCCGTACCGGGAAGAAGTTGAGGCGGAAGGTGAGATCGCCGTCGGCCACGGTTTGCAGCGCCTTGTTGGTGGAGTACAGGGCGCCGGAGACAAAGGTCATCATGTAGTGGATCACCAGTGCCATCAGGGCAGCCAGCGCCCCAATCATGGTGAGCGTGGTGCCCTGATCATCCCACATTGAGGAGGTACTGGTGTCGAGCTCGCCGGTCACATAGCCAGCCTGACCCGCTGGTGCGGTGAAGCGGTAGCGATCGCCCTGTTGTTCGAGTCCGCTCACCCCTTGTGGCTGAATGCGCAGATCGGCTGGCAGAGTGAGCGTTGGCTGCTGGTTGACCAGTTGTGCCGTGGTCTCGACCCGCTGCTGCAACTGCTCAACCTTGAGTTTTATCTCCTGCTCGTGGCTGTTTGCCAGCAGATACCAGCTGAGAAAGGCGATGATCAGCAGGGGAAGCCAGAAGGCGATGTGGAATTTTTCACTGATGGTGAGGTGAATGAGATAGCGGTCAACCCACCGGAATTTAACTTCTTTCATAATGGAGCTGCATCCTGCAGAGATAGAGTGTCGGGCACATTATCGTCTCGGGAATTTTTTTTTTAAGCAGAAGGTGTGAGAAATGGGAGAGCAATCGTTTGTCATTCGGGTGTGGGGGCAGGTGCAAGGGGTCGGATTTCGCTACTTCACCCGTGAGCGAGCCTTGCAGCTGGGGCTGCGCGGCCATGCCTACAACCTGGAGGATGGCTCGGTGGAGATCCTCATCAGCGGGCCGACGCAGGGGGTACAGATGATGCTGGGCTGGCTGGAACATGGCCCGCGCACCGCTCGGGTGACCCGGATGGAATATGAAGAGGCGCTACCGCCCACCGGTCAGGGATTTCATACCAACTGAGCTGCCGGGGACATCATGGTTGCCAATATGCTTGATCCCTTGCTGGTGCAGGCCCGGGTACTGGTTGCCAGCTACCGCCATGCCGCTCGTGCAGTGTGCCGCGAAGCGAGCGAACCCCATGTCCATGGTTACCGCATCGCTGCGCGCCGTATGCAGGCACTGCTCGCATTGTGGCGACCCGCCCTTTGTCATCCAAAACTGGAACGACGGCTGCAGCGGGCCATTGGCCGACTCTCGGCCCTGCGCGATGCACAGGTTTACGCCGCGCGCTTTGGCGCGTCATCCACAATCGTCTTGCCCAAGGTGACGGTTCCCCTTTTTTCGGGCCTGCTTGCCCACTGGCTGTATGAATTAGAGCAAATTCCCGATACCTCAGGGCTGGCTCGTCACTACCGACGCCAACTTGCCCGCCGCCTCGATGGGGCATTGAGCCGACTTGATGAGAACCAAGTTGGCAACGTCTCCCATCGCCAGCAGCTGCGTCGCTGGCATCATCTGCGCCTTGAGATAAAACAGGCGCGCTACGGCGCCGAGTTACTGCTGGAGCTGGGGGCGGGGGAGGCACAGTGGGTCAGCGCCTTTAGTCATTGGCAGGAGCGGCTCGGGCAGTTGCAGGATTGGCGTCAGTGGCGGCGCGCCCTGAAAGGAAACAAACAGCAACGCAGAGTAAGGCGCAAACTCAAGCGCAAGATAGTGACGCAGTTACGCCGCCTCGATTGCCAGCAGGCTGAACTGGTGGGGCTCAAGGTGGCGATGCTGAATAGCCCGCTCTAACCATCCTGCTGGATGGTCAATGGGAGCAATCCGCAGAGTCGCAGAGACGAAAAGAGTGCAGAGACAAAAAAAGAGGCCCAGAGGCCTCTTTTTTATCGGTTCGATGCGCTTACTTGACGCGCATGCCAGGCTGGGCGCCTTCCTGCGGCTCCAGGATCCAGAGATCCTTGCCGCCCGGGCCTGCAGCCAGCACCATGCCTTCGGACATGCCGAAACGCATCTTGCGCGGCGCCAGGTTGGCCACCATCACGGTCAGCTTGCCTTCCAGATCTTCCGGGTTGTAAGCGGACTTGATACCGGCAAACACCTGACGGGTTTCGCCGCCGATATCCAGTTGCAGCTTGAGCAGCTTCTCGGCTTCCGGTACCGCTTCGGCCTTCTTGATCAGCGCGACGCGCAGGTCAATCTTGGCAAAATCGTCATAGGTGATGGTTTCGCTGATGGGGTCATCAGCTAGCGGACCGGTCACTTTCGGTGCCTGCTCCTTGGCCAGGTCTTCCTTGGATGCCTCGATCATGGCTTCAATCTTCGCCGGCTCGATGCGGGAGAAGAGGGCCTTGAACGGCGCAACGGTGTGATTGACCAGCGGCATCTCGATGCCATCCCAGCTGAGGGTTTCGGCCAGGAAGGCTTCGGCACGTTCGGCCAGCAGCGGCATGACGGGCTTGAGGTAGGCCATCAGCACGCGGAACAGGTTGATGCCGACCGAGCAGACCGCCTGCAGCTCGGCGTCAGCCCCTTCCTGCTTGGCGATAACCCAGGGCGCCTTGTCGTCCACGTAGCGGTTGGCCTTGTCGGCCAGCGCCATGATCTCGCGGATGGCGCGGCTGAATTCGCGGCTCTCATAAGCCTCGGCAATGGCGGTACGAGCATTGGCGAATTCGGCGTAGAGCTCGGGTTCGGCGCAGGTTGCCGCCAGCTTGCCGCCAAAACGCTTGGCGATAAAGCCGGCGTTGCGGGAGGCAAGGTTGACCAGCTTGTTGACCACGTCGGCGTTGACGCGCTGCACGAAATCTTCGAGGTTCAGGTCCAGATCGTCGATGCGGCTGTTGAGCTTGGCGGCGTAGTAGTAACGCAGGCACTCCGGATCCAGGTGGTTCAGGTAGGTGGATGCCTTGATGAAGGTGCCCTTGGACTTGGACATCTTGGCGCCGTTGACGGTCACATAACCGTGCACGTTGACCTTGGTCGGCTTGCGGAAGTTGGCACCTTCCAGCATGGACGGCCAGAACAGGCAGTGGAAGTAGGCGATATCCTTGCCGATGAAGTGGTAGAGCTCGGCGTCGGAGTCCGCTTTCCAGTAGCTGTCAAAGTCGATATCGCCACGCTTGTTGCACAGGTTCTTGAAGGAAGCCATGTAGCCGATGGGGGCATCGAGCCAGACGTAGAAGTACTTGCCCGGGGCGCCGGGAATTTCGAAACCGAAGTAGGGGGCGTCACGGGTGATGTCCCACTGCTGCAAGCCGCTTTCGAACCACTCCTGCATCTTGTTGGCCATCTCTTCCTGAATGGCGCCGGAGCCGCGCACCCACTCAGAGAGCCATTTTTCAAACTGCGGCAGGTCGAAGAAGAAGTGCTCGGAGTCCTTCATTACCGGAGTCGCGCCGGAGACGGCAGATTTCGGATCGATAAGCTCAGTCGGGCTGTAGGTGGCGCCGCAGCTGTCACAGTTGTCGCCATACTGCTCCGGAGATTTGCACTTGGGGCAGGTTCCCTTGACGAAACGGTCCGGCAGGAACATCGATTTTTCCGGATCGAACAGCTGGGAGATGGTGCGGCTCTTGATAAAGCCACCATTTTTCAGGCGGCCGTAGATCAACTCCGCCAGCTCGCGGTTTTCGTCGCTGTGGGTGGAGTGATAGTTGTCAAAGCTGATGTTGAACCCGGCGAAGTCGGCCTGGTGCTCCTTGGAGACTGCGGCAATCATCTCTTCCGGGGTGATCCCCATCTGCTGTGCCTTGAGCATGATCGGGGTGCCGTGGGCATCATCGGCACAGATAAAGTGCACCTGATGACCGCGCATTCGCTGATAACGAACCCAGATATCGGCCTGGATATGTTCCAGCATGTGGCCAAGGTGAATGGAGCCATTGGCATAGGGGAGGGCGCAGGTTACCAGCATTTTACGAGGATCAGTTGCCATATTACGTTCTTGATGTGCTTGTTGGGATGATAGAGTGCCGTGCATGTTACCCGAATTGGGGGTAGCCTGCCTAGGGTTGTGGCTGTGCCGGGCTTGGCCGGATACACCATCTGTACTGCAGGCAAGCCACTGATTTGTGTGCGGTAACCGTTCACCTCAAGATAATGACAACATAATGAGGAGTTAATGGTGATTGATTCAGTAAAACAGATCCTCGCCGAATTTAAGCCGGCAGGCTGGAGCAAGGATCTGGTGGATGCCGGATTCGTTCGCGAGATCATCAATCAGGGTCAGGGGCTTACTATCCGGCTGGTATTGCCGTTTGCCGGTCTCTCGCTGCTCGATCAGCTTAAAGAGAACTACGATGCCAGACTGCGCAGCGCCACCGGTGCTGCCCGTATCGACTGGGCATTGGAGATTGACGTCGCCAGCATGCCGCGGGCGCAGGGCCTCAATGCCGTGCAGGGCATTCGCAACATCATCGTGGTTGCTTCCGGCAAGGGGGGGGTAGGCAAGTCCACCACCGCGGTCAATCTGGCGCTGGCGCTGCAAAAAGAGGGGGCGCGGGTCGCTATTCTCGATGCCGATATCTATGGCCCCTCCATTCCCACCATGATGGGCACCCTCAAGGAGCGTCCCGTCAGCCATGATGGCAAGCTGATGGAGCCGGTGATGGCCTGTGGCCTCAAGAGCAACAGCATCGGCTATCTGGTCTCCGAGCAGGATGCCACCATCTGGCGCGGCCCGATGGCGAGCAAGGCGTTGGCGCAGATCCTCCATGAGACCCGCTGGGGCGAGGTGGATTATCTGGTGGTGGACATGCCGCCGGGTACCGGCGATATCCAGCTCACCATGGCACAGCAGGTGCCGACGTCGGCGGCGGTGATCGTTACCACCCCGCAAGATGTGGCGCTGGCCGATGCCCGCAAGGGGATCGCCATGTTCAACAAGGTCAATGTGCCGGTGCTCGGTATTATCGAGAATATGAGCTACCACGTCTGCAGCGCCTGCGGGCATCACGAGCCGCTGTTTGGTACCGGTGGCGGCCAGAAGATGGCAGAGCAGTATCAAGTGGCACTGCTTGGTCAATTACCACTGCACATCGATATCCGCCAACACATGGATGATGGCTGTCCGACGGTGTTCGGCGCACCGGAAGGAAGCCTGGCTCAGGCCTATTTGAAGCTAGCGCGCAGGGTAGGGGCTGAACTCTTTTTCAGCGCAAAACCGATTGCGACCCCCCTCTATGCCATGGCGCTGGATGAATAATCGGCGGTCGGTCACTTGAAAGGGAATTGAGGGTGGGCATGACCCACCCTTTTTTATATAATGGATCGGTTTAAACCATCCCCACTGCTCTTCTCTTTTAGGTATTTGTCATGTCTGATACTCAACATTCGTGTGTGATCATCGGTATTGCGGGCGCATCTGCGTCTGGCAAAAGTCTTATAGCCCAGACCATTTATGAAGAGCTGGTGGCCGAACTGGGCGCAGGTCAGATTGGTGTGATCACCGAAGATTGCTACTACCGTGATCAGACCCACCTGACCATGGAAGAGCGGGTCAAGACCAACTATGACCACCCCAACGCGCTGGATCACGACCTGCTGGTACAGCACCTTAGTCAGCTGGTCAAAGGTGACGCGGTTGCCATTCCCCAGTACTCCTACACCGAACATACCCGGATGAGCGAAGTGACCCCGTTTGCCCCGCGCCGGGTGATCATTCTGGAAGGGATCCTGCTGCTGACCGACAGCCGTCTACGGGATCTGATGGATGCCTCCATCTTCATGGATACCCCGCTCGACATCTGCCTGCTGCGCCGTCTGGTGCGTGATGTGCAGGAGCGTGGCCGTACCATGGACTCCGTGCTCAAGCAGTACCAGAAGACGGTGCGTCCGATGTTCCTGCAGTTTATCGAGCCGTCCAAACAGTATGCCGATGTGATCGTGCCCCGTGGTGGCAAGAACCGCATCGCCATCGACATGCTCAAGGCGCGTATCCGCCACATGTTGATCGGTTAAGATGAAACAAGCCGGGTGATGCCCGGCTTTTTTAAAAGCACAATTTGTCAGGAGAGTCGCCCAATGCGTCTGTGTGATACCGATATTGAACGCCATCTGGATGAAGGCAAGATCGTCATTGAGCCACGGCCCGGGGTAGAGCGGATCAGTGGTGTCAGTGTCGATGTGCTGCTGGGTAACGAGTTTCGGGTTTTTCGCGATCATACCGCACCCTATATCGACCTGAGCGGCCCGAGCAGCGAGATGGCCGATGCCATCGATCGGGTGATGAGTGACGAGATCCACATCCCCGATGGTGAAGCCTTCTACCTGCACCCGGGTCAGCTGGCGCTGGCGGTGACCTACGAATCCGTCACCCTGCCGGCCGATATCGTCGGCTGGCTGGATGGCCGCTCTTCATTGGCGCGCCTGGGTCTGATGGTGCACGTGACGGCGCACCGGATCGATCCGGGTTGGTCCGGTCGCATTGTGCTGGAGTTCTACAACGGCGGCAAACTGCCGCTGGCACTGCGCCCGAAGATGAAAATTGGCGCCTTGAACTTCGAGATGCTCTCCGGCGTCGCGGCCCGTCCCTACAACAAGCGGGAAAATGCCAAGTACAAGAGCCAGCAGGGCGCCGTTGCCAGCCGTATCAATCAGGACTGATAACTGGCAACACGGCAACGATTCAAGGGAGCACAAGGTGCTCCCTTTTTGCATCTGGAATCAAACGGATATGGGGCTGATGGTGCTGGTCGGATGAGATTGGCGGGGCAGGGACGTTTTATCACCACTTTCGCCTGTCTTCTGTCATAAAAACGTCATAAAAATGAAATTATTGGCTTAATTGTCAGCTATTTTTGCCCTTTCCCGCAATCATTGGCGGCTTTAATTAATCGATGGCAAGCCGCATGATGACTGGCTCTAGGATATTTTTTTCCAAAAAGCTCTTTTTTTTTATGGCTGAAATATTTCAATGGTGGCTATGGTGTTGGCCGCCATCTGGCATAATCCGCCGCAACTCATAAACAGGCTTTTTTTTATGTTTGAAATGTTTAGTGGTTTGGGTTTGTGGTGGTCAATCGGTTTGGTATTGGCCGTTTTTTTTGTGCTTGCCTATGAATTTATCAATGGCTTTCACGATACCGCCAACGCGGTAGCAACGGTTATCTATACCAAGGCGATGCCAGCTCACCTGGCGGTCGTCGCATCGGGGATCTTCAACTTTTTTGGCGTCATGTTCGGCGGACTGGGTGTGGCCTATGCCATTGTCCATCTGCTGCCCATCGACCTGCTGCTTGGGATGGACTCCACCCAAGGGTTGATCATGGTCTTCTCGCTGCTCTTTTCCGCCATCGTGTGGAATCTGGGAACCTGGTTCTTCGGGATCCCGGCCTCCAGTTCACATACCTTGATCGGTTCCATTCTGGGGGTAGGCGGCGCCTATGCCTGGATCACCCATAAACCGGTGACAGAAGGGATCAACGTGGGCAAAGCGATCGACATCATGCTTTCCCTCATCATCTCTCCCACCATCGGTTTCATCATCGCGGCACTGCTGCTGCTGGCAATGAAACGCATCTGGACCAGCAACAAGATCCACAAAACACCGGAAGAGCGTCAGCTGGTGGATGGCAAGAAGCACCCGCCGTTTTGGGCGCGTCTGACCCTGGTGGCCTCGGCCATGGGCGTCAGCTTCGTGCACGGTTCCAACGATGGCCAGAAGGGCATCGGTCTGGTGATGCTGGTGCTGATCTGCATGGCACCCGCCTATTTCGCGCTGGACATGAACAGCCGCTCTTATGACCTGGATCGGACCCAGGATGCCAACCAGCGCATTATGGAGATCTACCAGCGCAACCAGTCCGCCCTCTCTGGCGTCATCAACTTCTCTGCACCTGCAACGGCTCAGGAAGAGCTGATGACTCACTGCTCCGCCGATGGCGTGCTGCAGGCGATGGCCACTCTGGATGCCCGTCTGGGGGCCGTGCGTACTTATGATCAGATGAGCCTGACCGACCGCCGCGAAGTGCGTCGTCTGCTGCTCTGTATCGATGACACCGCCCGCAAGGCTGCCAAGCTGCCGCTGCCAGCCAAGGAGCTGACTGATCTGGCCAAATGGCGCAAGGATCTGACCGCGACCGCTGAATACGCACCGACCTGGGTGATCGTCTCCATCGCGTTGGCGCTGGGTTGCGGCACCATGGTGGGCTGGCGTCGTATCGTTCATACCGTGGGCGAGAAGATCGGCACCACCGGCATGACCTACAGCCAGGGCATTGCGGCCCAGATCACGGCAGCAACCTCCATCGGGGTCGCCAGTCTGACCGGTATGCCGGTGTCCACCACCCACATCCTCTCTTCTGCGGTGGCGGGGACCATGATTGCAAACAAATCCGGCCTGCAGAGCCAGACCATCAAGACCATCCTGATGGCCTGGGTATTGACTCTGCCGCTGACAATGCTGCTCTCCGGCGGCCTGTTCATCGTCAGCCACCATCTTTTTGGTTGATCTGCCGCGCTCATAACGCGCATCACAATGACAATGCCGCCCGGTCGAAAGATCGGGCGGCATTTTTTATATGCAGGATAGGTCGTGTCTCGTGAGCGCAGGAATATGGCTTGCAGGGATGTTAGGAGCGGGTCAGAAATCCCAGCCAGATTGAGGTATTGGTTCGGGTTGATCGCCTTCGCGAGCCTTGCGCCGCGCAGCCTCGACCCGGCGTTTGCGATCCCGGCACAGGCGCATCACCTCTTGTTGCTGGGCAGGGGTCATAGTGAGCCAGTTGAAACGCTCTTCGCGATTGCGCAGGCACCCCTTGCAGTAGCCTTTGTTGTTCACTTCGCAGACCCCGATGCAGGGGCTCTGCAGCGGGAATATTTCGAGCTGTTCCATCCATCACCTCGCACACCCTGTCACCTTGTTATAACCCAGCGGATCCCCTTTGGAGAAATCCTGCTTCAAGTGATTGATGTCGTTTGCTTTCCCCCTGCAAATTTGGCATCTTCCCCGCCGAGCATGGCTCTTGGCGTTATATGAGGACATATGAACAAACACGCGTACTGGCTGACCGCCGCAGTGCTGGGACTGGCCGGTTGTGCGGGCAACTCTGACAAAGCAGAAGTGCCCAAAAAACAGACCGACAACAGATGCTTTCTTAACTGCGAGGTGCCGGAAAATCTGGGCAAGCAGTATCTGGACGGGACCTTGCCAGAGGATCTGGTGAGGGTGGAGCGGGTCAATAGCCGTGCGCATGCCGACTACAGCAAGTTTGGCCCGCAAAGCAGACTGGTATTGGAGCGCTCCGGCAAGATGACCCGCCGTTATGGCGAGCTCTATCACCAGCTCTCCCGCTGGGTCGCGGGCGGTGGCAACCCTGCCGACATCACCCGTTACGGTATCAGCCTGGCTCAGCTGGGCGGCGCCGATCGCATGGGGAACGTGCTGTTTACCGGTTACTACTCGCCGGTGCTGGAGGTGCGTCACCGCCCGGATGCCAAATACAAATATCCCATCTATGCCATGCCCAAATGTGGCGGTCGCTGTCCGACCCGGGCCGAGATCCATCAGGGAGCACTGGCCAACCGCGGGCTGGAGCTGGGTTACAGCAAATCCCTTATCGACAACTTCCTGATGGATGTGCAGGGCTCGGGCTTTGTCCACTACGGGGATGACGATCGGCTGCAATATCTGGGCTACAGCGGCAAGAACGGCCACGGTTACGTCAGTATCGGCCGGGTACTGATCGACCGCGGTGAAGTGCCCAAAGAGCAGATGTCGATGAAGGCCATCAAGGAGTGGGCCAACCGTCAACCGGAGGAGAGCGTCAAGGAGCTGGTGGAGCAGAACCCCTCCTATGTCTTCTTCGAGCGCCGACCGACCAATGATGTGATCGGCGCGGCCGGTATCCCGCTGCTGCCGCTGGCGGCCGTTGCTGCCGACAAGACCCTGTTGCCGATGGGTACCCCGATCCTCGCCGAAGTTCCCTTGCTCGACAAAGAGGGCAACTGGACCGGCAAGCACCAGCTGCGGCTGTTGATTGCGCTGGATGTGGGCGGGGCGGTGAAGAAGGGCCACCTCGACCTCTACCACGGTATGGGCGAGAAGGCTGGCGTCGCGGCCGGTCATTACAAGCACTTTGGCCGGGTCTGGAAGCTGGGCCTGCACCACGGGCCGACTGCCGCCCCCTGGTTGTAATCCTCTGATGGATTGGGCGTCTGTTATCGTGTGCCCGAGCAAAGATGAAGAGACAAAAAAAGCCGCCGGATTGCTCCGGCGGCTTTCTATTTTGTGCGAGTTGCCAGTCTTTGGCTGCGTCAGCTCTTCTGGATATCCAGCCGGATAGCGCCGACCGGTTTGCAGCAGCAGGGTAGGCACTCCCCCTGAGCGACAAATGCCAAGGGCACCGCAGGATAGTGCACCTTGCCAGCCATCAGCGGAGTGCGGCAGGCGCCGCAATAGCCGCTGCGACACTGGAATTCCACATGATGACCGTGGCGCTCCAGGGTCTCCAACACGCTTTCGCCGGGATGGGCGTGCAGCACGGCACCATCCCGGGTATGTACCCGTGGTGCCACGACCGCATGCTGTTCGGCAGGTGCGTGCGGGGCAGGGGTCAGCGTGTTGGTGGCGTCACTCACAGCTCGAAATCACCCAGGTCGTCGGCATTGACTTCGCTGTCGATTTGGCCGACCAGATAGGAGCTGACCTCTACCTCTTGCGGGGCGACCTGTACGTTGTCGGATGACAGCCAGGTGTTGATCCAGGGGATCGGGTTCTGCTTGGTGCCGGCAAAGGCTGGCTGCAGGCCGACTGCGCTCATGCGCAGGTTGGTGATGTACTCCACGTACTGGCAGAGGATGTCCTTGTTCAGGCCGATCATGGAGCCGTCCTGGAACAGGTACTCGGCCCACTCTTTCTCCTGAATGGCCGCTTCCTTGAAGATCTCGAAGCAGGCCTGTTCGCACTCGGCGGCGATCTCGGCCATCTCCGGGTCATCCTGGCCGGTGCGCATCAGGTTCAGCATGTGCTGGGTGCCGGTGAGGTGCAGCGCTTCGTCGCGGGCGATCATCTTGATGATCTTGGCGTTGCCTTCCATCAGTTCACGCTCGGCGAAGGCAAAGGAGCAGGCGAAGCTGACGTAGAAGCGAATTGCCTCCAGCGCGTTGACACTCATCAGGCACAGATAGAGCTTCTTCTTGAGCTCGCGCAATGTGATGGTCACTTCGCGGCCCGCGACAGTGTGGGTCCCTTCACCGTGCAGGTTGTAGAGGGCGGTCGCTTCGATCAGGTCGTCGTAGAAGTGGCTGATGGAGCCGGCGCGCTTCAAGATCTGCTCGTTGGTCACGATGTCGTCGAACACCTGGGCGGGGGTGTTGACGATATTGCGGATGATATGGGTGTAGGAGCGAGAGTGGATGGTCTCGGAGAAGGCCCAAGTCTCAATCCAGGTTTCCAGCTCCGGAATGGAGACCAGCGGCAGCAGGGCCACGTTGGGGCTGCGACCCTGAATGGAGTCCAGCAGAGTCTGGTACTTCAGGTTGGAGATGAAAATGTGCTGCTCGTGGGGCGGCAGGGCCTGATAGTCGATGCGATCACGGGAGACATCCACCTCTTCCGGGCGCCAGAAGAAGGAGAGCTGCTTCTCGATCAGCCGCTCGAACACTTCGTGCTTTTGTTGATCATAACGGGCTACGTTGACCGATTGGCCAAAAAACATCGGCTCTTTGAGCTGGTCGTTTTGGGTTTGGCAGAAAGTTGAATAGGCCATGGTTACCAGAATATGTGAATAGAGAAAACAGGAGAGCGGGAGCTTGTCGCTCCCGCCCGGTTATCAGTTCTTGCCGTGACTTAGATTTTGCAAGCCCCGCCAGCGCAACCGTCATCTTGCAGGTCGGTCTGGGCATCGTCTGCACCATCACGGGTGTTGTGATAGTACAGGGTCTTGAGGCCGTATTTGTAGGCGGTCAGCAAGTCCTTGAGCAGCTGTTTCATCGGGACCTTGTTGCCTTCGAAACGGGCAGGGTCGTAGTTGGTGTTGGCGGAGATCGCCTGATCCACAAACTTCTGCATGATACCGACCAGCTGCAGGTAGCCGTCAACGCTCGGTTGCTTCCAGAGCAATTCGTATTGATCTTTCAGGCGATCATACTCGGGCACCACCTGTTTGAGAATGCCATCTTTGGAGGCCTTGACCGACACCAGGCCGCGCGGCGGCTCGATGCCGTTGGTGGCGTTGGAGATCTGGCTGGAGGTCTCGCTCGGCATCAGGGCGGTCAGGGTGGAGTTGCGCAAGCCCACGGACTTGATCTCTTCACGCAGGCTTTCCCAATCCAGATGCAGCGGCTCGTTACACAGCGCATCCAGATCCTTCTTGTAGGTGTCGATGGGCAGGATGCCCTGGGCATAGGTGGTCTCGCCAAACAGCGGGCAGGGGCCGAACTCGCGGGCCAGCTGCACGGAGGCTTTCAGCAGATAGTACTGAATGGCCTCGAAGGTACGGTGAGTCAGGGCCAGACCGGAGCCATCGGAGTAACGGGCACCGTTTTTGGCCAGGTAGTAGGCGTAGTTGATGACGCCGATCCCCAGGGTACGACGACCCATGCTGCCCTTCTTGGCGGCGGCGATCGGGTAATCCTGATAGTCGAGCAGGGCATCGAGGGCACGCACGGCCAGATCGGCCATCTCTTCCAGATCTTCCAGCTTCTCGATGGCTCCGAGGTTGAAGGCGGAGAGGGTGCACAGGGCGATTTCGCCACTCTCGTCGTCGATGTTGTTGAGCGGCTTGGTCGGCAGCGCAATTTCGAGGCAGAGGTTGGACTGGCGTACCGGCGCCACGCTCGGGTCGAACGGGCTGTGGGTGTTGCAGTGATCCACGTTCTGGATGTAGATGCGACCGGTACCGGCACGCTCCTGCATCATCAGGGAGAAGAGATCGACAGCTTTGAGGGTCTTCTTGCGAATGGCCGGATCCTGCTCGTACTTGACGTAGAGCTCTTCAAACTTGTCCTGATCGGCGAAGAAGGCGTCGTACAGACCCGGCGCATCGGACGGGGAGAACAGTGTGATGTCACCGCCCTTGATGAGGCGCTGGTACATCAGCTTGTTGATCTGCACGCCGTAGTCCATGTGACGAACACGGTTCTCTTCCACGCCGCGGTTGTTCTTCAGCACCAGCAGGCTTTCCACTTCGGTGTGCCACAGCGGGTAGAACAGAGTGGCCGCACCGCCGCGCACGCCGCCCTGGGAGCAGCACTTCACGGCAGTCTGGAAGTATTTGTAGAAGGGGATGCAACCGGTGTGGAACGCTTCGCCACCACGGATGGGGCTGCCCAGACCGCGGATGCGACCGGCGTTGATGCCGATACCGGCGCGCTGGGAAACGTAACGCACGATGGAGCTGGCGGTGGCGTTGATGGAGTCCAGGCTGTCGTCGCATTCGATCAGTACGCAGGAGCTGAACTGACGGGTCGGGGTGCGCACGCCGCTCATGATCGGGGTCGGCAGGGAGATCTTGAAGGTCGAGACCGCATCATAGAAGCGCTTGATGTAGTCCAGACGGGTATCTTTCGGATACTTGGAGAAGAGGCAGGCCGCAACCAGCATATAGAGGAACTGCGGGCTCTCGTAGATCTCGCCGGTGACGCGGTTCTGGACCAGATATTTGCCTTCCAGCTGTTTGACTGCCGCGTAGGAGAAATCCATGTCGCGCCAGTGATCCAGATGGGTGTTCAGCTCTTCGAATTCAGCCTGGGTGTAGTCTTCCAGCAGGTGTTTGTCGTACTTGCCCATGTCCACCAGACGAGCCACGTGCTGGTAGAGGTGGGGCGGTTCGAACTGGCCATAGGCCTTCTTGCGCAAGTGGAAGATGGCCAGACGGGCTGCCATGTACTGGTAGTCCGGGGTCTGCTCGGAGATGAGGTCAGCCGTTGCCTTGATGATGGTTTCGTGAATGTCGGCGGTACGGATACCGTCATAGAACTGGATGTGGGATTTGAGCTCTACCTGGGAGACCGACACGTTGTCGAGCCCTTCGGCGGCCCAGTCCAGCACGCGGTGAATTTTATCCAGATCGATGGGTTCTTTGTGTCCGTTACGCTTCGTCACAAACAAGTTCATTGGCTGATGACCTTCAGTTGATTCCCGAAAAACCATCGCACAATGGCGCCACCCAGGCCCCGGCGGTGTGCGGGAGTTGGGTAGAGATTGTGCGATGAATCACAAGATGTAGTGTTATTTTAAGTTCGAGCTACAAGATAGTGAGGTCAGCCCGCCATTGCAATGTGTGGATAAGTGACGAGCTGTGGATAAATTGTGAGTCTTGCCCCATCAGTTAGTGACCGCTCACAGTGAGCGGGTTTTCATTCGTCCGCTCCGCTAAATGCAAGTCTCCCGATCGAAGATGGAAAATTTAAATAACTTTTTTTGCTTGCGAAACGGGGGGCTTTTTACTAGCAAACGGCGGCTGATTATCCCTTATGCAACAAGGGTCAAAAGCTGTCCAGTTGTCGCAGCCGCGGGCTCAGCGTGGCAAGGGCTTTGCATCAGACGATGGTGGTTTGTGGCCGCTTTGTGACGGCTGCGAGCTTGTCAAATGGGTATCCAACAGGCAGAAAGCTGCCTTTATTATCCATGAATAGACGAGTGATAGTGGCGCAGGAGGCAGGAGCGTAAAGGAAGAGATGCAAGGGGCGGAGAGTCTCTTCGCCCCGTTATCGCACGTCAGCCGGTAAGGCGGCGCGTTACACCTTGGCCGTCAACTCGTAGCGCAGCCAGTGGTGCAGGGCCTGCACGGTATCGAACTGTAGATCGGCGCCCCACTGGGCGGGATCTTCCTCATCATTGAGATAGCCCCAGCCAGCGACCGCGGTGCGCATGCCAGCATTGCGGCCCGCTTCGATATCCCGCACATGATCCCCCACATAGAGGCAGTGAGCTGCCTCGACCCCCAGCTTCTCACAGGCAAAGAACATGGGGGCGGGGTCGGGCTTGCGTACCGGCAGGGTATCGGCACTGACAGTGACGCCGCAGCTGGCAAGTTGTGGCAGGGCTGCCAGCAGCGGCTCGGTGAGAAAGCCCGGCTTGTTGGTGACTATGCCCCAGGGGAGCTGTTTCTCGTCGAGCCACTCGATAAGATCCACCATTCCCTCATAGGGGCGGGTACCGACGCAGAGATTGGCCGCGTAGTAGTCGAGCAGGGCATTGCGCAGGCGCGTGGCCCCCAGCTCCTCAAGCAGTTCGTCGCCAAGGCCCGCTTTCAGCAGCCCGAGCGCTCCGTGGGAGGTGGTCTGGCGAATGATGTCGTCAGAGAGCGGCGCAAAGCCTTCGCTGATCAGCACGTGGTTGACGGCAGCCCCCAGATCCGGGGCTGTGTCGAGCAAAGTGCCATCCAGATCGAACAGCACGCAACGAAGAGGCTGCAGGTGAGAGGCGCTCATCAAACGTGCTCCGGGCGGACAAACTCCACCATATAGTTGACGTCGACATTCTTGCCGAGCCTGAACTGGTTGGTGAGCGGGGCGTAGTGGACGCCGCTCATATCCCGCACCAGCAGGCCAGCTGCTTCACCCATGCGACACAGTTCGGCCGGGGTGATGAATTTTTTGTGATCGTGGGTCCCCTTGGGCACCATCTTCATCAGGTATTCGGCCCCGATGATCATCATCAGATAGGATTTGGGGTTGCGGTTGATGGTGGAGACGAACACCCGTCCGCCCGGGCGCACCAGGGTAGCGATGGCGCGCAGCACGGAGGCGGGGTTCGGCACATGCTCCAGCATCTCCATGCAGGTGACCACGTCATACTGGCCCGGCACTTCGGCGGCATGGGCTTCGGCAGTGATCTGGCGGTACTCGAGCTCGACACCCTGCTCCAGAGCGTGCAGGCGGGCGACGCCGAGGGGCTCCTTGCCCATGTCGATGCCGGTGACCTTGGCGCCACGGCGGGCCATGCTCTCGGAGAGAATGCCACCGCCACATCCGATATCGAGAATGCGCTTGCCAAACAGACCGCCACTTTTGTCGGTGATCCAGTCAAGGCGCACCGGATTGATTTGATGCAGGGGTTTGAATTCACCTTCCATGTCCCACCAGCGGGAGGCGATGGCTTCAAACTTGGCGATTTCTGTCAGATCGACATTGGCATCACTGTTCATTTTTCGAAGATCCTGTGGCAGGGCGCCCGCTTCTGAGTCATGGGCGCAATCTATTGTCCTGGCGGGCATTATAACGGACGGACTTTGTCACACCAGCCCGATCTGATACCCGATTTGTGGCTTAAGGTATTTGGCTCAGTGTGTTACCATGTCGCGCTGTTTAAGCCAAAGAACAACTAATTAGGGATAAGGCTTTCTATGAGCGATCTGGCCAGAGAGATCACGCCGGTCAACATCGAAGAAGAGCTCAAGAGTTCCTATCTTGATTACGCCATGAGCGTGATCGTAGGACGAGCTCTGCCGGATGTGCGTGATGGCTTGAAACCGGTTCACCGCCGCGTTCTGTTTGCTATGAACGAGTTGGGGAACGACTGGAACAAGCCCTATAAAAAATCGGCCCGTGTGGTCGGTGACGTAATCGGTAAATATCACCCGCACGGCGATATCGCTGTGTATGACACCATTGTCCGGATGGCGCAGGATTTCTCCATGCGTTACATGCTGGTCGATGGTCAGGGCAACTTCGGTTCAGTCGACGGCGACAGCGCCGCGGCGATGCGTTATACCGAAGTGCGGATGGCCCGCATCTCCCACGAGCTGCTGGCTGATCTGGACAAAGAGACCGTGGACTGGGTGCCGAACTATGACGGCACCGAGATGATCCCGGCGGTCATGCCTACCAAGGTTCCCAACCTGCTGGTCAACGGCTCCTCCGGTATCGCGGTGGGCATGGCGACCAACATTCCGCCTCACAACCTCACCGAGATTGTCAATGGCTGCCTGGCGCTGATCGAAAACGGCGACCTCACCATTGACGAGCTGATGACCTACATCACCGGCCCGGATTTCCCCACCGGCGGCATTATCAACGGTCGTTCCGGCATCGTGCAGGCGTACCGTACCGGTCGTGGCTCCATCTATGTGCGGGCCAAGGCTGAAGTGGAAGTGGACGAGAAGACCAGTCGCGAGACCATCATCGTTCACGAGATCCCCTATCAGGTGAACAAGGCTCGACTGATCGAGAAGATCGCCGAGCTGGTCAAAGAGAAGAAGATCGAGGGCATCAGTGCCCTGCGCGATGAGTCTGACAAAGACGGCATGCGCATCGTTATCGAGATCAAGCGCGGCGAATCCGGCGAGATTGTGCTGAACAATCTCTACAAGCACACCCAGATGCAGACCACGTTCGGCATCAACATGGTGGCGCTCGATAACAACCAGCCCAAGGTGATGAACCTTAAAGAGATCCTGGATGCGTTCCTGCTGCACCGCCGTGAAGTGGTGACTCGCCGGACCGTGTTCGAACTGCGCAAGGCGCGGGATCGGGCACACATTTTGGAAGGTCTGGCGGTTGCGCTGGCCAACATTGATCCCATCATCGAGCTGATCCGCCACAGCGCGACCCCGGCCGACGCGAAAGCGGGCCTGGTTGCCAAGGGCTGGGAACTTGGCAACGTGGCCGCCATGCTGGAAAAAGCGGGCGACGACGCGGCACGGCCAGAGTGGCTGGAGCCTGAGTTTGGTATCCGTGAAGGTCAATACTTCCTGACCGAACAGCAAGCCCAGGCCATCCTTGACCTGCGTCTGCACAAGCTGACCGGCCTCGAGCACGAGAAGATCCTGGAAGAGTACCAATCTCTGCTGGATCTGATCGCCGAGCTGCTGCACATCCTGGCGAGCCCGGCTCGTCTGATGGAAGTGATCCGCGATGAACTGCTGGCTGTGCGTGAGCAGTATGGCGACGAGCGTCGTACCGAAATCAGCATGTCCAGTGCCGAGATCAACATCGAAGATCTGATCACTCCGGAAGATGTGGTGGTTACCCTGTCTCACCAGGGCTATGTGAAGTATCAGCCGCTCTCCGACTACGAGGCCCAGCGCCGCGGTGGTCGTGGCAAGTCGGCCACCCGGATCAAGGAAGAGGACTTTGTGGAGCGTCTGCTGGTGGCCAACACCCACGACACCATTTTGTGCTTCTCCACCCGTGGCAAGGTCTACTGGCTCAAGGTTTACCAGCTGCCGGAAGCGTCCCGTGGTGCCCGTGGTCGTCCGATCATCAACCTGCTGCCGCTGGAAGAGGGTGAGCGTATCACCGCTATCCTGCCGGTGAAGGAGTATGACGCCGAGAAGTATGTCTTCTTCGCCACCGCCAATGGTACCGTGAAGAAGACCAGCCTCTCTGACTTCAGCCGTCCGCTCTCCTCCGGTATCCGCGCCATCAACCTCAAAGAGGGTGATGAGCTGATCGGGGTGGATATCACCGATGGCAGCAACGAGATCATGCTCTTCTCCGACGCGGGCAAAGTCGTTCGCTTCGCCGAAGGCAGCGGTCGCGCCGATGCGGATGTCAGCGATGACGTTGAAACCGACGATGACGCCGGTAACGACGATGATGGCAGCGACAACGGCGAAGGCACCGAAACCAAGGGTACCTTCAAGGGTGTGCGTCCCATGGGTCGTACCGCCGCCGGTGTACGCGGCATCAAGCTGGGCGCCGGTGACAAGGTGGTTTCCCTCATCGTTCCGCGCGGCGAAGGTGCCATCCTCACCGCCACCGAGAACGGTTACGGCAAGCGGACTGCGTTGGCCGAATACCCGACCAAGAGCCGTGGTACCCAGGGCGTTATCTCCATCAAGGTGGATGAGCGCAACGGCAAGGTGATCGATGCGATCCAGGTCGAAGATACCGATCAGATCATGCTGATCACCAACGGCGGTACTCTGGTGCGTACCCGTGTTGCCGAGGTGAGCGTCATTGGCCGTAACACCGGCGGTGTCCGTCTGATCCGTACCGGTGAAGACGAGACCGTGGTTGGCCTGCAGCGTATCGCCGAGAGCGACGAAGACGAAAACGACGCGCTGGCCGTTGACGGTGAGGTATCTGAAGGTACTGATACCGCGACCGGCACTGATGCGGTCGATGCTGGGGAAGCGGGCGACGAGTAATCGTCACCAGTTACCCGAGCAACGTCTCTGAGCAAAAAGAGCGACCCTGGTGGTCGCTCTTTTTATTTGTCTGCTGTTTATGACTCTACGCTGCTCTTACGGCTGGATCACTCCTGCAGCCACATTCTGGCGCTGCGGGCGGGAATGGCGACCCGTACCCACTGGCTCTGCACGTTGACCACGGCGCCTTGGTCGAGCACGTCCCGATAGTTGCGATACCAGTTCATCTCGAATTTGGCGGTATCGAGCCAATACTCCTGCTCATAGTCGCACTTGTTGATGCCGACCAGCCCCTGTTTGCCCCGTTTGAACAGCACGAAGCAGTCACCGCTGCCGATCAACTGCATGGGTTGACCCTGCACCGCATTGTGGAAGCGGATCATCCCCTTGAGATCGGCGCGCTGGTAGTAATCCTGCCAGCGTAGTCCATCCTTGGCCTGGGTCTCGCCATGATCGGAGTAGACCAGTGGCGAGCCACCATCGCGCCCAAGCAGGTAGGCATAGGCCAGCTTCTCGTCAGTCTGGCTTAAGATCTGATAGCGGAAGCCGTCGTTGGTGGGGATGTCGTGGGTCACGGCAAAGGTGACGGCGCGACTGCCCGGTAGCGCCTGACCATAGGCGCCCGGATCCGCCAGCAGGTTCATGCTGCCACCGTAACTGAAGGCACCGCGCAGGGAGGCAAACAGCGGAAAGTCATAGGCTCCCTGGCCGCTGCTGTCGAGGTAGGGTTTGAGGAAGCGCTCGTAATCGGTGCTGCCTGCGCCCCCAGTGGTGATCACCTCGCCAAACACGTGCATCCCCTGTTTGATCTCGGGGGTGAACACGGCATTGATCTGGTAATCGCTCATGTGTTTGACCGCATCGACCCGAAAACCCTTGATCCCCATCCCCTTGAGCGCCTTGAGATAGGCCTGCTGCTGGCTTACCACCCAGTTATTGGGATCCAGATCCGGCAGACCCTTGTCACCGGCACCACCACAGAGTCGCCAGTACTGGACGTGGCCCGGGTCGCTCCAGTCGCTAATGCACCCTTCGGGATGAAAATCGGCGGCAGCCAGCAGGTTTTGCCCCAGATCGCCAAACAGCTTCTGGCGCTCGAAATAGGCCGGGTTGGCGGCGTACTGACCAAGCAGTTCGCTGCCTGGGTAGTTGAGGTCCTGGCGCTTCCAGCTTTCGTTGGCCATGTGGTTGAGCACCACATCGGCATAGACGGCGATACCCTGCGCCTTCATGGCGGCGATCAGCTGCTCGAGATCCTGCTTGTTGCCAAGAGGGGAGTCGACAAGACGCAGATCCTGCGGCTGGTAACGGGCCCACCACTCGTTGCCGGATGACTTGAGGGGCGGCGAGATGAGTACCTGTTTGTAACCGGCCGACTTGATAAGGTCGGCTTTGGCGGTCACTTCACTGTACTTCCAGTTGAAGGCGTGCATTATGACGTCGGCGTGCGCCAAGGGGGCGATCAGCATGCCTGCGATCGCCCATATTCCCGCTGTGTGTTTCATTATTGTGTCCCTGTTTTTATAGATGCCTGAATGGGCAACCCAGCTTTGGCGGGAACAGGATGTGCTGCAATCCACAACCTGCAGATTTGTGACCGCTTTCAGGATGATTTCGCCGATTATGTGAGCTATTTCGGCTTTTCCTTGTCACGGCCAGTTGCCTTTTTACAAGTGGTTTTTTTGTCATTTCCCTGTCATTCCCAGTCGCTATCCTTCCGGGCGAGTGGTGCGTTGTTGCCATCACCTTCACCGTCAGGAGCTGCATATGACCAGTTGGATCACGTGGGAAATTTGGTGGAGCCGGGTATGGGGCGAGTCAGAGGTGCCGCTGTATGAAGAGGATGAGCACGAAGTGGCTCATGAGCCCTCGCGACTACCGGTTGAAATGGTGCAGCAGGGTCGGGATCAGCGCGCAGGCTAAGGCGTTAGCCCTCTCTTTACCGGGTAGCGCTTTCTTGTCGCGACATGGCTACTTCGTTGGAAAATTCTGAAAAGCGGGGTTTCCACAGGATGTGTTGCGGCAGGCCTTCCTCTCAACCTCTTGGCACGCCTGATGTGTGAAGGGCGTGAGCAGGGGGATTAGAAGAGCGACAGCTGCTCCCCGGGGCGGATAAACCCATCCAGCCTGAGCTGAATATGACGTTTGCCCAGATCGAGGCGCTTGCTGATAAGGCGAAAGCGCTGGGCCAGCAGATCGGCAAAGTGCCCCTCACCGCGCATGCGGGTACCGAAGGCGGTACTGTTGAGCCCGCCACCGCGGCTGGCTCGCAACTGATTCAAAATAGCCTCCTTCTGGCCCGGATAGTGGGTATCGAGCCAGTCATCAAATAGCGGCGCCAGCTCGTGGGGCAGGCGCAGCAGGATGTAATCGGCGCAACTGGCGCCAGCCTCGGCAGCCGATTTGATGATCTGCTCCAGCTCCGGTTCATTGAGCCGCGGGATCATGGGGGCGGCCAGTACCCCCACCTGCACGCCAGCGTTGGCCAGCTTCTCGATCACTTTCAAGCGGCCTGCACCCGTGCTGGCGCGGGGCTCCAGCTGTCGGCGCAGGGTTTCGTTCAAGGTCGTCACCGACACCATCACCTGACACAGTCCCTCTCTGGCCAGCTCGGTCAACAGATCGAGGTCGCGCAAGATCATGGCGCTCTTGGTAATGAGCCCGACCGGATGGCGGTGGGCCAGCATCACTTCCAGCAACTGGCGAGTGAGGCGATAGCGCTGCTCGACGGGTTGATAGGGGTCGGTATTGGCGCCAATGAAGATGGTCTGTGGCTGATAGGCCGGTTTGGCAAACTCCCGGCGCAGCAGGTCGGCTGCATTGCGTTTGGCAAACAGCTTGCTCTCGAAATCGAGGCCGGGGGAGAGCTCCAGATAGGCATGGCTGGGTCTGGCATAGCAGTAGATGCAGCCGTGTTCGCACCCCTGATAGGGGTTGATGGAGCGACCAAAGGGGACATCCGGCGAGCTGTTGTAGCTGATGATGCTGCGTGCATCAATCTCCCGCACCTCGGTGCCAGGCACAGAAGGAGTAAAGGCGGCATCCCAATCGGACGATTGCCAGCCGTCATCAACCGCTTCGACAAGGGGGCCGCTAAAACGGTGATCGATATTGTAGGGGCTGCCTCGTCCTGCCATGGTGTGCACCGATACTGTTTATACATACAGTCATTTTGCAGGTGCACCGGATAAATGACAACAACTGCTGATCGACCGGGTGCAAAAAGGGTTGTCGTAGGGATCTCTTGCTTGATCGCGGCGCTACATTTCGTTTACATAGACGAAATGAGAACTGGATCACGGAAATCATCATGAGACCCACCACTTCCCGCTGGCTGTTTATCGGTCTGCTTGCCCTTGTTATCTGGCGTCTGCTTCCGCTCTCCACCGAGCAGGAGATGGCTGCTGCCAACCGTGCCTGGCGTACCGGTCATTTCGATGAGGCGACCCGGATCTGGTCGCCACTGGCCGATCAAGGCCAACCTCGGGCGCAAGCCTTGATGGGCTGGAGCCATGAAGTGGGGCAGGGGAGCGAGCAGGATATCCATCAGGCCATCAGCCTCTATCGCCAGTCGGCGCTGGCAGGGGATCCTTTCGGCCAATATCGGCTGGCAGAGCTCTATCTGCGCGGTGTCGGGGTCAAGCGAGATCTGCGCCAAGCCTTTCACTGGATGGAGCAGGCTGCCCGCAATGGTGATGTCCCGGCCATGCTGAAAGTCGGTGTGCTTCATCTGATGGGGGTCAGCGGCAGGGTCGATCTGGCTCAGGCGAAACAGTGGCTCTATCAGGCGGCACAAAAGGGCAACAAGCTGGCGCTTCAGGTGCTGCAAGAGCTGGCGCTGGCAGAGGAGGGGAGCAGTGACTTTGACTTCAACTGGCAATCCCTGCTTGGCGAATAGTCGGTAGGCGACTAATTTGACTGTAGAAAATATCTGCAAATCCGATACAGCACGCCCGACTTCTGGTAGCATGGGGGCCGTTTTGGCTTGGTTTGTCATGTTAGACATGCTGTTTGCGTGTCAGGCCGTCTTCGCAAAGTGCTGTGGAGAACCAGAACATCACCTTTTTGAATCTCTTTTCCATCCCGCATGTGACCTTTGGTAGGGGTCACCACTGTATAAGGAAACACATAATGCCAATCATTACTCTGCCTGACGGCAGCCAACGTCAATTTGCCCACTCTGTTTCCGTCATGGATGTGGCTGCGGACATCGGTCCCGGTCTCGCCAAGGCGTGCATTGCCGGTCGGGTAAACGGTGAACTGGTGGATGCATGCGAGCTGATCGAAGCCGATGCTGCGCTGGCCATCATCACCGCCAAAGACGAAGAAGGTCTGGACATCCTGCGCCACTCCTGCGCTCACTTGCTGGGTCATGCTATCAAGCAACTCTGGCCCCAGACCAAGATGGCCATCGGTCCTGTCATCGACAACGGCTTCTACTATGACGTTGATCTTGACCGTACCCTGACCGATGAAGATCTGGCTGCCCTGGAAGAGCGCATGCTGGCGCTGGTAGCCAAGGATTACGACGTCATCAAGAAGAAAGTCTCCTGGCAAGAAGCGCGCGATGTATTCGAGGCGCGCGGCGAGTCTTACAAAGTCGAAATCCTGGATCAGAACATTGCCCGTGATGACCAGCCAGGTCTCTATCATCACGAAGAGTACATCGACATGTGTCGCGGCCCGCACGTGCCCAACATGCGTCACTGCCACCACTTCAAGTTGCTGAAGATGTCCGGCGCCTACTGGCGTGGCGACTCCAACAACAAGATGCTGCAGCGTATCTACGGTACTGCCTGGGCTGACAAGAAGCAGCTCAAGGCTTATCTGCAGCGTCTGGAAGAGGCCGCCAAGCGCGACCACCGCAAGATCGGCAAGCAGCTCGACCTGTATCACATGCAGGAAGAAGCACCCGGTATGGTGTTCTGGCACAACGATGGCTGGACCATCTTCCGTGAGCTGGAAACCTTTATCCGCGGCAAGCTCAAAGAGTACGACTATCAGGAAGTGAAAGGTCCGTTCATGATGGACCGCGTCCTGTGGGAGCGTTCAGGTCACTGGGAGAAGTATGCCCAGGCCATGTTCACCACCCAGTCCGAAAACCGCGAGTACGCCATCAAGCCGATGAACTGCCCGGGTCACGTCCAGATCTTCAACCAGGGTCTGAAGTCCTACCGCGATCTGCCGCTGCGGATGGCCGAGTTTGGTTCCTGCCACCGCAACGAGCCGTCCGGTTCCCTGCACGGTCTGATGCGGGTGCGCGGCTTCACTCAGGATGACGCTCACATCTTCTGTACCGAAGAGCAGATCATGGAAGAGGTCTCCGGCTGTATTCGTATGGTCTATGACGTCTATGGTACCTTTGGCTTCGAGAACATCGTGGTCAAGCTCTCCACTCGTCCCGAGCAGCGTATCGGCTCCGACGAGATGTGGGATCGTGCCGAGAAAGCCCTGGCCGAAGCGCTGGAACTCAACGGTCTGAAGTACGATCTGCAGCCGGGTGAAGGGGCGTTCTACGGTCCCAAAATTGAATTTACCCTGCACGATTGCCTTGATCGTGCGTGGCAATGTGGTACCGTGCAGCTCGACTTTGCCCTGCCTGGTCGTCTGGGTGCCACTTATGTGGGCGAAAACAACGATCGCCATGTACCTGTGATGATCCACCGGGCTATCTTGGGTTCTATCGAGCGCTTCATCGGTATTCTGACTGAAGAGTACGCCGGTCTGTTCCCGACCTGGTTGGCACCGACTCAGGCTGTGGTCATGAATATCACGGACAATCAGGCCGATTATGCGGTGAAAGTAGCCAAAGCATTGAATGATGCGGGCCTTCGCGCAAAAGCGGACTTGAGAAATGAGAAGATTGGCTTTAAAATCCGCGAGCATACTTTGAAGCGAGTACCTTTCATGCTGGTCTGCGGCGATAAAGAAGTTGAAGCCGGTAAGATTGCAGTACGGACTCGTAAAGGGGCTGACCTGGGCACTTATCCTGTTGAAGAGTTCATCGCTCTGTTGACCCAGGAAGTTCAGACCCGCGGACAAAAGAAAGTGGAGGAATAAGCTATAAAAGGCGGAAAAAAACTGGGCAAGCAACCGCAAGCCCGCGCTCACCGGATCAATGAAGAGATCCGTCTGAAAGAAGTTCGTCTGACTGGTCTGGATGGTGAAGCCATTGGCATCACCTCCATTCAGGATGCTCTGAACTTGGCCGCAGAGGCCGGAGTTGATCTGGTAGAGATCAGTCCAAATGCTGAGCCGCCCGTTTGCCGGATCATGGATTACGGCAAATTCCTCTACGAAAAGAGCAAAACAACCAAAGAACAGAAGAAAAAGCAGAAAGTCGTCCAGGTCAAGGAAATCAAATTCCGTCCTGGCACTGACGAAGGCGACTATCAGGTAAAACTACGCAACCTGGTTCGCTTTCTGGAAGACGGGGACAAGGCTAAGGTCACCCTGCGCTTCCGTGGTCGTGAAATGGCACACCAGGATCTTGGTATCAAGGTTCTGGAGCGCGTCAAGAACGATCTGGAAGAGTTGGCCGTAGTTGAGTCGTTCCCGAAAGTCGAAGGCCGTCAAGCTGTGATGGTCCTCGCACCTAAGAAGAAATCTTAAGGCCCACAAGAAATTGACTCATGGGGCTTGCCCCATGAGTTGGTTCGCCTTGCGATTTTGTTGTCACTCACAATGCGGAGTATGAAATGCCGAAGATGAAAACCAACCGGGGTGCTGCAAAGCGCTTCAAAAAGACTGGCTCGGGTCGCTTCAAGTGCAAGCACAACCACCTGCGTCACATCCTGACCAAGAAGAGCAGCAAGCGTAAGCGTCAGCTGGGGCCGAAATTCATGGTTTCTGCTGCCGACCACAAACGTGTTGTCGCTTGTCTGCCGTACGCATAAGGGGGGATGTGAAAAATGCCAAGAGTTAAACGTGGTGTGACTGCTCGAGCTCGTCACAAGAAAGTAATGAAAGCCGCCAAAGGTTACTACGGCGCCCGTTCCCGTGTTTACCGCGTAGCGGTACAAGCGGTAACCAAAGCTGGTCAGTATGCCTACCGTGACCGTCGCCAGAAAAAGCGTCAGTTCCGTCAGCTGTGGATTGCGCGTATCAACGCTGCAGCCCGTCAGAACGGTCTGTCCTACAGCCGTCTGATCAACGGTCTGAAGAAGGCTTCTATCGAGATCGATCGCAAGATCCTGTCCGATATCGCCGTTCACGACAAAATGGCTTTCACCGCCCTGGTTGAAAAAGCTAAAGCAGCTCTGGTTTAATCCAGTTCTGTTATAAACGCTAAAAGGAGGCTCAGGCCTCCTTTTTTGTATCTATAACCATCTGTTTTACATCATTTTTTCTTTTTCCTCGTCCATATTCTGTCCGCTGTTTTACACGCGCTACATATTTCTCCACATAAGGTGATAAGTGCGAGATGACCTGTTCTACAAAAGCTTCATATGCCAACAAACTAGATATTTGTTCTACTATTTCAAGAGTGACGGTGAGCCGATGAGACTCGCTTGATATAACAAAATGATTTGTAGGGAGAAAAGCCCACCTTAGCTATGGTCAGCGAAGGGGCTTTTTTTGTATTATTCCCCTCTTGACCTTATTTAGCCTAAAGGCTCCTGTACCGGGAGTGGTGACGAGGAAGACATGCAACAGCTTGAAGAAGTAGTCGGCCAAGCCAGAGCCGAAATTGAGGGCGTGAGCGATATCGCTACCCTCGACGAAATCCGGGTCAAATATCTGGGTAAAAAGGGCTTTTTTACCGAGCAGATGAAGGGCCTGGGTGCCTTGTCTGCCGAAGAGCGTCCCGCCGCGGGCGCCGTGATCAACCAGGCCAAACAGCAGGTTCAGGATGCGCTGAACGAGCGTCGTGAAGCGCTCGAAGTTGCTGTGCTGAACCAGAAGCTGGCTGCCGAGACCATCGACGTCAGCCTGCCGGGCCGTCGCATCGAGAATGGCGGTCTGCACCCGGTAACCCGCACCATCGAGCGCATCGAGCGCCTGTTTGGCGAGATGGGCTTCAAGGTTGCCCGTGGTCCCGAGATTGAAGATGGCTTCCACAACTTCGATGCGCTGAACATTCCGGCTCATCACCCGGCGCGTACCGATCACGATACCTTCTACTTCAATCCTGATCTGATGCTGCGTACCCACACCTCCGGTGTGCAGATCCGCACCATGGAGCATCAGCAGCCGCCGATCCGCATCATTGCACCGGGCCGCGTCTATCGTAACGACTACGACATGACCCACACCCCGATGTTCCATCAGGTTGAAGGCCTGCTGGTTGACGAGCATGCCAGCTTTACCGAGCTGAAGGGCATTCTGCACGACTTCCTGCGCAACTACTTCGAGGAAGACCTGACCATTCGCTTCCGTCCTTCCTATTTCCCGTTCACCGAGCCGAGCGCTGAAGTGGACGTGATGGGCAAGAACGGCAAGTGGCTGGAAGTGCTGGGCTGCGGCATGGTTCACCCGAACGTACTGCGTTCGGTCGGCATCGATCCGGAAAAATACTCGGGCTTTGCCTTCGGCATGGGCGTTGAGCGCCTGACCATGCTGCGTTACGGGGTCAACGACCTGCGTGCCTTCTTCGAAAACGACCTGCGCTTCCTCAAGCAGTTCAAGTAAGGGCGAGAGAACATGAAATTCAGTAAATCCTGGGTGATGGAGTGGGTCCGCACCGAGTTGAGTGACAACGCGCTGGCCGAGCAGATCACCATGGCCGGTCTGGAAGTGGACGCCGTGGAAGCGGTGGCTGGCCAGTTCAACAATGTGGTCGTGGGTGAAGTGGTCGAATGCGCCCAGCATCCTGACGCCGACAAGCTGCGGGTGACCAAGGTCAACGTGCGTGAAGCCGAGCTGCTGGACATCGTCTGTGGCGCGCCGAACTGCCGTCAGGGCCTCAAAGTGTGCGTGGCCAAAGTAGGGGCGACCCTGCCGGGTGATTTCACCATCAAGAAAGCCAAGCTGCGTGGCCAGCCGTCCCACGGCATGCTCTGCTCTTTCAGTGAGCTGGGTATCGACGTTGAAGCCGATGGCATCATCGAGCTGCCGGCCGATGCCCCCATCGGTACCGATATTCGCGACTACCTCAATCTGAACGACGTCTCCATCGATGTGGATCTGACTCCGAACCGTGCCGATTGCCTCGGTATCGCCGGTCTGGCCCGTGAAATTGGCGTGCTTAACAGCGTGGACGTGGTCGAGCCGACCTGGGCACCAGCTGTTGCCACCATTGATGCAACTTTCCCGATCCGGGTTGAAGCACCAGCTGATTGCCCCCGTTATCTGGGCCGCGTCATCAAAGGGCTGAACTTGCAGGCCCAGAGCCCGCTCTGGATGCAAGAGAAGCTACGCCGTGGCGGCATTCGTTCCATCGACGCCATCGTCGACATCACCAACTACCTGCTGCTGGAATACGGTCAGCCGATGCACGCCTTCGATCTGGCTACCCTGGAAGGGGAACTGGTGGTGCGTCGTGCCCACGCCGATGAGCCGATGACCCTGCTCGATGGCAACGAAGTGAAGCTCAAAGAGACCACCCTGGTGATTGCTGATGCCAAAGGCCCTGCCTGCATGGCCGGGATCTTCGGCGGTAACCGCACCGGTGTATCCGAGACCACCACCGACATCCTGCTGGAGTGCGCCTTCTTTGCGCCGCTCTCCATCACTGGCCGTGCTCGTGCTTACGGTCTGCACACCGACTCCTCCCACCGCTTCGAGCGCGGGGTGGATCCGCAGCTGCAAGCCAAGGTGATGGACCGTGCAACTCGCCTGCTGCTGGACATCTGCGGCGGCGAAGCGGGTCCGGTCATCGAGGTCAAATCCGATGCTCATCTGCCGAAAGCGGCACCCATCAAGCTGCGTCGCAGCAAGCTCGACAAGGTGATCGGTATCAGCGTGGCGGATGCTCAGGTGGTCGAGATCCTGACTCGCCTTGGCATGCAGGTTACTGTGGATGCTGACGGTTGGACTGCGCTGGCACCCTCCTGGCGTTTCGATATCGCCATCGAGGAAGACCTCATCGAGGAAGTGGCTCGCATCTACGGCTACAACAACATCCCGAACCTGAAACCGGCCGCCTCTCTGGCGATGGTGGAGCAGGCAGAAGGGCAGGTGACCCTGAAGCGCGTGCGCGACCTGCTGGTTGACCGCGGTTTCCAGGAAGCGATCACCTACAGCTTCGTCGATCCCAAGACCCAGCAAACCCTGTTCCCGCAGAGCGATGCCATCGTACTGCCGAACCCGATCTCGGTCGAGATGTCCGCCATGCGTGTCTCTCTGTTCCCGGGTCTGGTGCAGGCCGTCGTTTACAACCAGAACCGTCAGCAGCCGCGTGTGCGTCTGTTTGAACAGGGTCTGCGTTTCATCAAGGATGAAAGCGCCGAGAATGGCATCCGTCAGGAGCCGATGCTGGCCGGTATCATCACTGGCAACCAGAGCGACGAGCACTGGGACATCAAAACCCGCGCAGCCGACTTCTTTGATTTGAAAGGGGATCTGGAAGCGGTGCTGGATTTGACCGCCGAAGGGGCCACCTTTACCTTCGAGCGTACCGAGCACAGCGCCCTGCACCCGGGCCAGAGCGCAGCCATCCTGCGTAATGGCGAGATCATCGGCCACATCGGCGTGATCCACCCGAGCCTCGAGAAGAAGCTGGGTCTGAAGAGCCGCGCGGTGATGTTTGAGCTGGAGCTGGACAAGCTGACCCCGGCCAAGGTGCCTGTGGCTGCCGAAGTTTCCAAGTTCCCGGCGAACCGTCGCGACATCGCCGTCGTGGTCGATCGTCAGGTTCTGGCAGGTGATGTGCTTGCGGTAATTAAAAAAGTTGGCGGAAATCAGGTAGTTGGAATAAACTTGTTTGACGTATACCAGGGTGCTGGTATGGCAGAGGACAAGAAGAGCCTGGCCATCAGTCTTGTATTGCAAGACACCCAGCGCACCCTGGAGGAGAAAGAGATTGCCGAGACCGTAGACAATGTCGTGCGGGCCCTTGGTGAAGAGTTGAATGCATCCTTGAGGGATTGATCTATGGCGCTTACCAAAGCCGACATTGCAGAGCACCTGTTCACCCAGCTCGGGATGAGCAAGCGTGAAGCCAAAGATATGGTGGAAGCCTTCTTTGAGGAAATCCGACAGGCGCTTGAGCGTGGTGAACAAGTCAAGATTTCAGGCTTCGGTAACTTTGACCTTCGTGAGAAGAATCAGCGTCCCGGACGCAACCCCAAGACGGGCGAGGATATTCCGATCAGCGCCCGCCGCGTGGTGACCTTCCGGCCTGGCCAGAAGCTCAAGGCCAGGGTAGAAAATGTTGAACCCAACGAGTGATAAAAAGCCAGGCTGATGCCTGGCTTTTGTTTTCAGATGACCAAATTCCCCGTTTTTCTTCTGGGTGCCGTACTGGCACTGCCATTGCACGCCAAGCCTTTGCAGACCACAGTGCTGCCGTTGGCGCCGGCGACCCAAGCTTATGTAAATTCACTGAGTCAGCTTTCGCTCTGCTATCCTGCGACGCTTCCTCCACCATACCTGATGGCCGAGGGGGGACTGCTCAAGGATCGCCTCGCCCGGTTGCAGGAGCTATTCCCGGTTCCCCTCGTGCTCAAAGAGTTGCCCGATTGGCAGACATTGCGCAACGGGCTCGCAGAGGGTGACTGTGACATCATTCCCTATGTCGGAACCCGCAAGAAGGCCGTGGAGGGCATGCGGTTAAGTCGTCCGATGATGGAGACCGATGCCGCCATCCTCTACAAGGGTGAAAATCTCAAACAGGCCCGCTTTCTGGTCTACTCGGTGGCAGACTCTGCCCGCCTGCTGCACGAGCTCTATCCCCAGGCACGCATTATTTCCCTAAAAAGCGGAGAGAAGGTCTACGACGCGCTGCAGAGTGGCAAGGGTGATGCCTATCTGGGGGACTATCTGCAACTGCGCTATCTGATGCGCGAGTTTCCTGCCGATGGTTTGCGCCTGCGCCGCCTGTTTGGTGAGGATCGGATCATCAGCTATCGCCTGATGATGCGCGATCAGCCTGAGTTGGCCAATCTGGTGGACACCCTGATCCGTCATATGCCCGCCGGTACTATCTATACCGATCTGGCTCGCTATCTCGATCAGGGATCGCTCTACGTCAACCAACCCCACTTCAGCGATACCGAGCAGGCCTGGTTATCCGGCCGCGGTCGCACCATTCGCCTGGTGGTCAATCCCGAGTTGATGCCCTATAGCGGCGTCAATGATCTGGGGGAGGCGAAAGGGTGGAGCGCGGATGTGCTGCGCTGGGTCACCCAGGAGACAGGCCTGAAATACAAGCTGGTGTCTGCCGCCAGCAAGGCGGAGGCCGTAGAAAAGCTGCGCCGTGGTGAGGCGGATATGATGGCCGGCTTGCCGGAATCCCCGGCATTGACGGATCAGTTCATTTTCAGTCGGACGATCTCCACCAACCGGTTTGCCTTGATCAGCAAGCGCAAGCTGGCTGCCGATCGCATCACCCAACTCAAGCGGCAGCGTATTCTGGTGCCGGAGTCCCTCTACGATCCCTCCTTGCTCGCCCTGCTCGGTGATCAGGAGTGGGTTCGCACCGACGGCCTCGAGCAGGGGCTTGCCGCGATCAAACAGGGCAAGGCTGACGCCATGCTGAGCGAGCTATATCAGCTGCAATATCCCCAGCGTACCAACTTGCTGGAAGGGCTCGATATCGAGGAGCTGGAAGATCGCTTCAGTCTTGGCTTTGCCATCAACAAGAGTCAGACCGAACTGGCCGGGGTGATGGATCGCAACCTGATGGCGCTGACCAGCACCCAGATCGACGAACTTAACCAGCGCTGGCGCCGCTTGCTCGTCGTGCAGCAGCCCGGCGTGAGCTACGCCGCCTGGTTTGGCTCCATCGCCATGGCACTGCTGATCAGCGGCATTGTCATCGGCGGGATCTGGCGCTCCCGCCAGCAACTGGCGAGGGAAGTGGCCCAGCGTCACGCCGCCGAGAAGGCGCTGGCCATCGAGAGCGAGCTGCGGGAAACCATGTTTCAGGCGTTGCCGGTGCCCGTCTATCTGCGCAACAGCCAGGGCAAGGTGATCAAATCCAATAAACAGGGGCGACGTCTGGCCCTGCGCTATTCGCAGCAGTTGATGCTGCCGCCGGTGCAGCCGCAAAAGAGCGAAGGGGAGCTGGTGCTGGGGGATCAGGTCTTCGCCTATGCCCAGCATCCGCTGCGGCTGGACAAGCAAGCACCCGCCACCGATCTTATCGCCCTGTCGGATATCAGTGTGCTGCGTGAGCAGGCCCGTTTTCTGCGTCAGGCAGAGCGCCGCCTGCGCGCCCTGACCAATACCGTTCCCGGCGTGGTGCTGCAGTTTATGTTCGAGCGGGGACGGGTAGGGGGTATCGAGTTTATCAGCCGGGGCTGTTACGAGCTGCTGGGGCTGGCGAGTCAGCAGATCCGTCGTGAGCCCAAACGGGTGCTCACTATGCTGGAGCGCGAGGATCGCCGCCGGGTAAGCCGTGAGATGTTCGCCATGTTGCAGGCTGGCAAACCCTTCGCATTCACCATGCGCTACCACCATCCGACCAAGGGTCTGCGCTGGTTGCAGCTCTATGGCCGTGGCCGCAGTCAAACACAGGGTTGGCGAATTTATGCGGTGATGCAGGATGCCACTGCCCGGGTCGAGCAGGATCAGGCATTGCAGCACTCCCATGAGCAGGCGCAACAGGCAGTGCTGGCCAAGGGGCGCTTTCTGGCCGCCATCAGCCACGAGATCCGCACGCCGATGAACGCCATGCTCGGCTTGCTGGAGTGGCTGGCCAGCACTCCTTTGTCGAAAGAGCAAGACTCTGCGCTGGCGCGGGTGCGTCAGGCGGGGGATGAGCTGCTCGGCCTGCTCAACGATGTGCTCGACTTTAGCCGCAACGAAAACAGCAAACTCTCCCTCTCGCCCCAGCCCACCGATTTTGCCGAGCTGTGTGAGCACGTGGCGGCGGTGCACTGGACCAAGGCGCGGGCCAAGGGATTGCAACTGCGCCTTACGTTGGACCCGGCTCTGCCAGCCCTGCAGACCCTCGACCCTCACCGGGTACGGCAAGTGCTCCACAACCTGCTATCCAATGCCATCAAGTTCAGCCTGCGTGGGGAAGTGGTGCTGTGGGCCGAGGTGGCCGCATCAACCTTGCGCTTCGGTGTGGATGATCAGGGGCCGGGGATCACCGCCAAGATGCGCACCACGCTCTTTATGCCGTTCGAGCAGTTTGCCGTTGAAGGTCAGCTGCGGGCGCCGGGCACCGGTCTTGGTCTGGCGATCTGCAAGCAGCTGATCGAGCAGATGGGGGGTCTTATCGATGTCGAGGGGCGTGCCGGTGGTGGTAGCCGCTTCTATTGCGAGTTGCCCCTGAAGCGGGTGCAGCAGGAGCCGGACTGGCTGCCCAATGTGCGGCAGCTGGCACTCTCTTTACCCCACGATGAGGCGCAAGCGCTGTCGCCCTGGCTCAGTCGCTTGGGGATCTCCACCGTCAGCAACGCTGTTGATACGCTGCAAGCGGAGGTGGACGAGAAGGGGCTCTACTATTGGGCCTGGCAAGGGGAGTCCTGGGTTCCCGGGACCATCATCACCCTGCTGCAGCCACGGCTGACCCCGGATCAACCGGTCGCTGGCACCCAGCCCGGGCTCGGCATGCGGGTACTGCTGGTTGAAGATCACGATGTCAATCGCGAGCTGATCAGCCTGCAACTGGGGCAACTTGGTGCCAGCGTTATCACTGCCGCCAACGGGCAGCTGGCGCTGGAGATGCTGGCACAGCAGGAGGTGGATTTTGTGCTGACCGATCTGCAGATGCCGGTGATGAACGGGGCTGAGCTGTGCAGGCAATTGCGCCAATCCGCCCGTTGGGCCCGTCTGCCGGTCTATGTGATCACCGCAGATCTCAGTGATCAGGCGGCAAGGGAGCTGCAATCCTGCGGTTGCGATGGCCATCTGGACAAGCCGGTCGCTCTCAAGGAGCTGGCGACCTTGCTGCGCCATATTGCCAAAGAGGGGAGCAATGTTGTCTCCCCGACACCGGTTGCCTCGCTGCTGACCGATGAACTGGCCGCCCTTTATCTGAAGGCTACCCGTGATGATTTGGCCGAACTTGAGCGCTGCAGCACAGAAGAAGATGAAGTTGGCGTGAATGCTGCTTTACACAAGTTGAAGGGGGCCGCCAGAATGGTAGGGGCGACTGCGTTGGTGGCGGTCATTGAAGAGTGGCAACAGGCGCCCCATCCGATGCTGCAAGTCAGATTGAACCGGGCACTGGATGAGTTCAGCCAGCAGTTTTCAACGAGGGCTCAAGATGATCATCACTGATGAAGAATTACTGGCGTTGCTCGATTCGGAAGAGCATGAGGCGGCAGGATTTTGCCCCATTGTGCTCTATGCCCTCGACAGCACCGCCCATGAGTTGGCCAGCACCATGATATTGCCCTCCTATGTCACGCTGCACCGTACCCGACCGGATGCCTGCTGGCAGTGGGAAGGGCTGTTTGCGGCCGGCGCCATCGCACTTTACGACCCCGCCGCTCATCAGCAGGCGGACTACTTCCCCCAGTTGCAGCAGCATGAGGGAATTTACGCTATCGGCGAGGATTGGCTGGGGGGGCTTGCCGCCAGTTACCGTAACTGGTGCAACTGGCTGGCCGCTAACAAGGTGCTGCTGCTCGAGGATCACCCGTTTCAGGGGATGCAACTGCAACAGACCATCGCCGGGTTGGGGCTCTCCTGTCAGTGGGTACAGGATGAATCGGCCTGCCTTGCGGCATTGTCGGCGGGCGACATCAGCCTGCTGGTGTGCGATCTCAGTCTGGTGGAGCAAGATGCCATCAGTTTGCTGATGAACCAGCCCCAGTTGCAGAAGGCCGGGCTGCCCATTGTGCTGCTTTCGGCCCATGAGCAGACGCTGATCGACGGTGCCCGCCGCCTGCTGCACGATGCCGGTTTCAATATTCTGGCGGCGCTGGCCAAGCCGCTTGATTGCGACGAGCTGCTCAGGTTGCTGCGTCGACTCTATCTGGGCCCGCTGCGTCAACAGCGCTTGAGCGGCCAACGCCGCACCATCCGCCGGTGGCAGGGGGAGGTGCAGGGTCAGCTTGGGCTGCTCTCCAGTCCCGCGACCCCTCATCCGGTCTGGCTGGCGGTGACGGGTTTGCCCAGCCGCTGGGAGGCGCTCAAGGATTGGCTGACGGAGCAGTCGCGCACCCCAGCCGAACTGACCCTGCTGATCCACCGTCGAGACCACCTGCTCGGCAATGCCGATCGTTTCGCGCTGGTGCTGCAAGCCAGTCTGGCGGGGAGCAAGCTGGCGCTGCTGCTCGATAACAGCCAGCATCTGCCATTCGATCTGCTGGAGCGTTTGCCGCTGCAAGCCTTGCTGCTGGGGCAGGGGATCTTGCCGGAGATGGAGTCCTTGACCGGTGACTCCCTGCTGGGGCGTTTTATGGCCCGGGTTCGGGAGCTGGGGATCGCCGTCTATCTGGATGATCCTTACAACCTGCTCGACGTCGAGGTGTGGCGAGAGCGCGGTATGACGGGGCGCTGGTAAGCCATGCCGCGCTACCTCTGCTGGCCCATGCACCGGGAGCGCCTTGGCAAAGGGCTGGAGGGCTGGCCCCATCCGGTTTCCCGGGCCGAGCTGCCACTGGCTATGGAGGTCTCCGGGGTGCCTTGCCTGCTGCGCGAGCTACATGGTGTGGCGCCTGCCCGCATGCTGGCCGCTTACGATGCATTGAGTGAAGAGAGCATCTATCTGCGCTTTATGCGCCCGAAACGGACACCGCCACCGGAACAGGTGGCCCAATTTCTCAATTACCACCCCGAACAACAGATTTCGCTGCTGCTGACCGATCTGGCCGGTGAGCCGCTGGCTCAGGCGCAATCAATCCGCCGTCGCCTTCATCCCGATCGGGCGGAGTTCTCCTGCATCGTGGCGGATCACTTCCAGCACAAGGGGGCGGGGCGGCGCATTCTGCTGGCGCTGGCACTGCTGGCCAGGGCGGACGGGATCCGGGAGTGGACGGCGGAAGTGCTGGCCCAGAACCGGCCGATGCTGACCCTGCTCAAGCGCCTTGGCTTGCCGCTGACCCTGGTAACCGGGCGGGAGATGGTCTTTGTCAGGCTGGATCTGTCGGTACTGGATGCCTGGTTACCCGCACCGCCAGCGGCGCCGCTTAAGACCAAGGGCGAATAGTGACACTTTTTTCCCTGTGCTAAGGTCACATTTATTGTGCGGGGATAGACGGAGCAGCTTATGGCGCAGTCATATAAACATATCGTGATCCTGACCGGAGCGGGGATCTCTGCCGAATCCGGCATCAAGACCTTTCGTGCCTGCGATGGTTTGTGGGAAGAGCACAAGGTCGAGGATGTGGCGACCCCCGAGGGGTATGCCCGGGATCCCGAACTGGTGCTGCGCTTTTACAACTCCCGCCGCAAACAGCTGCAACAGCCCCAGGTTCACCCCAATCCGGCCCACTATGCGCTGGCCCGCCTCGAGCGACTGCTGCCCGGCACGGTCACCCTGGTCACCCAGAACATCGACAATCTGCACGAGAGCGCTGGCAGCAAGAACCTTATCCATATGCACGGGGAGCTGCTCAAGGCCCGCTGTCCCGAGTCCGGTCAGGTGATCGAGTGGCGCGGTGATCTCCATCAGGACGAGCTCTGCTCCTGCTGCCAGTTCCCTCAGCCGATGCGTCCCCATGTGGTCTGGTTTGGCGAGATGCCGCTCGGGCTGGATCGCATCTACAACGCGCTTGCCCAGTGCGATCTCTTTATCTCCATCGGCACCTCTGGCGCTGTCTATCCGGCCGCCGGGTTTGTCCATGAAGCGGGATTGAACGGAGCCCACACCATCGAGCTCAATCTCGAGCCGAGCGAGGTGGGTAGCCAGTTTGACGAAAAACGCTATGGCCCTGCCTCCCTGCTGGTGCCCGCCTATGTCGATGAGTTGCTGGAGGCGTGCGGCATTCATCAACCGAGGCAAGTCGAGGGGCACAACTGGATGGAGATGCGTGGTCCCTGAGCTACTGTGCTACGGGACAGTTGCAATGGTTCGGTGAAATCGCCACACTGGCAACCATTAAAAAAATGGGACGCAGTTGGCGCAAATTACCATGACCGCAGTAAAGCAATGGATCGCTTTTTTTCTCCTGATGCTGGCCAGTGCCAGTGCATCGGCCTCCATCCCCCTGATGACCCTGATACTGCCAGATGGCCAGCAGGTGACCCTCGATGAGGCGGCCCTCTCCGCCTTGCCACAGACCGAATTCACTACCACTACCCCCTGGACTCAGGGCGCCCACTACTATCGCGGGCCGACCCTGTCAGCCGTGCTGGCGGCGCAAGGGATCCCGGATGCTCGCAAGATCGCCATTTCGGCCCTCAACGGCTATCAGCAGGTGGTGGATCTGGCCCTGTTCGACGGCGTGCCGCTGACATTGGTGCGTCAGGAGGACGGCAAACCGCTGACCCGGCGCAACAAGGGGCCGCTCTGGCTGCTCATCCCGTTCACCACCTATCCCAAGCTGGACGTCCCTGCCATTCACAACTGCATGGTGTGGCAGGTGACCCGCATCGAGATCGTCGATTGATGGGGCTATCCCGCCAAAATCTGCTGTTGGTTGCGGTGTCGCTGCTGTTTCTGCTCTCGTCCGGCAGCAGCCTCTATCTGCAGTATCGGCAGGAGCAGCTGGTCGATACTTTCTACCGCAATGTCCACTGGAACATCAGCCAGGTGATGCTCGAATCCCAGCGTTTCCTCTACGATCTGCAGCTCTATCGGGCTGGCAGACTGTCGATGGAGACCCTGAGCCTCGATTACGATCTGCTGTGGAACCGGCTCGATATCTTCCTCATCAGCAGTGAAACCGCCGAGATGCGCCAGCGGCACGGGCTCGGCAAAGTGCTGGCCACCCTGTTCGAGCAGATCAAGCAGCTCGAACCCCAGATGGAGGCCGGTGCGCTGCGCGAGGGGGCTGAGCTTGCCCGCTTGCAGGAGGCGATCGCCAGCCAGACCCGTCTCGTCGAACAGATAGGGGATCAGATCCTCTCCGGCCAGGAGCGGGAGCATTCGGTCAGCCAGATCCGCAACAGCCTGTTCTGGCTGCAGATCTGGCAACTGATCCTGTTGCTGACCGGTGGCGCTCTGGTCGCAGCCCTCATTCGCGCCAATCTGGCGAACCGTCGGCTTGCCCTGCTCGATCCCCTGACCCAGCTTGGCAACCGCCGTGCCCTGCAGGAGCAGCTCTCTCGCGCTCAGCATGCCGGCGAGGTGAGCGCTTTGGTGGTGCTCGATCTCAAGCGCTTCAAGCAGGTCAATGATCTGCTGGGTTATCAGGTCGGTGATCGGTTGTTGCAGATGGTGGCCAACAAGCTGCAACAGGCCCATGGCAGTCACGCTTACCGGCTCGGTGGTGACGAATTTGCCGTGGTGCTGACCAAGGCGGATGATGCGCAGGAAACCGCCATTCATGAGCTGGTGGATCTGCTCCATTTCGAGTTCGTGACCCGGGAGTGCAGCTTCGATCTGGCCTGTCGACTCGGGGTCGCCAAGGCGCAGCAACAGGATGCCGCCCGGTTGCTGGATCAGGCCATCCTGGCCCTCAACCAGGCCAAGCGTAGCCAGGAGGGGGCGATCAGCTGGTTTGAGCCTGCCATGCTGCAGCAGTTGCAGTTGAGTCAGCAGCAGCTTCATCAGCTGCGAGAGTGGCTGGCGGGGCGCGAGCCTGCACCGCTGCGAGTGGCATTGCAGGCGCTGACGGACGGACAGGGCAACGAGATGTGGCAATTGGCGCTTGAGTGGCGTGAGCTGGGGGCGCCCTGCCAGATGCGCTGGCTGCAGGAGTGCGGCGTACTGGGGCCCGTGTTGGCCCGTGTGCTGCAAACACACGAGGCGCAGTATGCCGATGGTCGGGCACTGCTGGTCCCGCTCGACAATCAGGCCCAGCTGACCCATCTACTGGCCTATTTGCCGGAGGCTTCCCGTACGCCGCTGGTGTTGCTGATACCGACGCTGCAGCAGGATAGTGCCTTGCTGGCGGGATTGCGGCAGCAGGGTTGCACTCTGGCGCTCAGAGAGATTGGCAGTGCCACCTCGGCGCAGCTGGCAGCCGGCTGGCCTGTCCGCTACTGGCTGCCGCAGGGTGATGAAGATGGCGAGTTGCTGCAACCTCTGGCCAGACGATTGGGGCTGGTGCCACTGCAAGTGCTGGCAGCCAGGGAGACCCGGTCGCTGCCCTGAGGGCAAAAAGCGGTATTGCACTGGCAAGAGACAAAATGACACAAGGCGACCTCGGGGTCGCCTTGTTCTTTTATTGCCCCTGAACGTCAGGGGCAGGGCGCGCAAGATTGTCTGATCACCAGGTCGGGGTCGACAGTGATCAGGTGATTCTCCACTGCCTCGCCGTTGATACGCGCCAACAGGCGGGTGACGGCGAGGCGCCCCAGCTCCTCTTTGGGCTGGTTGACGGTGGTGAGCGGCGGCGACAAAAATTCGGCCAGCGCCACATTGTCATAGCCAACGATGGAGATATCCCGCGGGATCACCAGCCCGGCCTGATGGGCGGCACTGATGGCCCCCATCGCCATCATGTCGTTGCAGACAAAGAGGGCGGTGGGACGCTCGGGCAATGCCAGCAGACGAGTCATCGCCTGATGGCCGCTGGCGCAATCAAAGTCCCCCTCCTGGATCCAGTCAGGATTGAGCGTGAGACCTGCCTCCTGCAACGCCTGCTCAAAGCCAGCTTGGCGCTGGTTGGCGGGGGCGCGGCTGTGGGGGCCTGTGATACAACCGATGGCGGTGTGGCCCAGCTCAATCAGATGGCGGGTCGCGAGATAACCACCGTGGAAGGAGTTGTCGGCGATAAGATCCACATCCTCGCTGACCAGTCCCCAATCCATCACCACCACCGGCAGGCTCTTGAGCCAGTCGAGCTGGTTGAACACCTCTTGCTGTCCTTCGCTACACATGATCAGCAGGCCATCGACCCGCTTGCGCAGCATCATCTTGAGGTAGGAGAGGGCTGTTTCCGCCTGACCTTCGGTGTTGCCCAGCATCAGGTTGTAGCCCTGCTCGAAGCAGTAACGCTCCACCCCGCGTACCACCTCGGCAAAGAAGGGGTTGCTGGAGGTGGTGACCAGCATGCCGATACTGTTGGTCTCCTTCACCTTGAGGCTGCGGGCCACCAGGCTCGGGGCATAGTTGAGCTCGCGCATGGCCGCAAAAACCCGCTTGCGGGTCTCCTCGGCGACGAAGCGCGTCTCGTTGATGACGTGGGAGACGGTGGTGGTTGATACCCCCGCCAGCGCCGCCACCTCCTTGATATTGGCCATCAGTGCCCCTGCGCAGTCTGCTCAAGCAGGAAGGTGTCGACCTCCTGCTTGCTCGGGATGGAGCTCTGGGCGCCGAACCGGGTGACGGAGAGTGCCGCCGCCCCGTGGGCAAAGCGTACCGCGCTGTGGAAATCGGCACCGGCCAGTTCCGCCGCCAGCAGAGCGCCGTTGAAGGTATCGCCCGCGGCAGTGGTATCCACCGCCTTGACCCTAAAGCCCGGGATCAGCTGTTGTTGCTGGGCGTTGCTGCAATAGACCCCTTGTGCGCCCAGGGTGAGCATCACGTCCGCAATGCCCATCTGGTGGAAGCGGGCGGCCGCCTCGCGGGCGCTCGTTTCGTCGGTGACTTTTACGCCGGTCAACAGCTCGGCCTCGGTCTGGTTGGGGGTGATAAGGTCGACCAGTGCCAACAGTTCGCTTGAGAGCGGACGGGCAGGGGCGGGGTTGAGCACCACCCGGGTGCCGTGGGCGCGAGCCAGGCGTGCAGCTTCGTGGACGCTCTCGAGCGGCACTTCCAGCTGCAACAGCAGGGTGTGGGCGTCGGCGATCATCGCTTCGTGGTTTTTCACCACGGCAGGGGTGATGGCCCCGTTGGCTTCGGCGGAGATACCTATGCTGTTCTCCCCCTCATCGCTCACATAGATGATGGCGATACCGGTCGGGAGCTCGGGATCGAGCTCGACGGCACTGACGTCAATACCGTCTTTGGCAAAACCGCTCTTCATCTGGTGGCCGATGGCATCATCACCGATGCGGGCGATAAAGGAGACGGGGGCGCCAAGGCGTGCGGCAGCAACCGCCTGATTGGCTCCCTTGCCACCGGGCACCACCTGATAGCTGTGACCGGTCAGGGTTTCACCCGGGCGAGGAAAGTGGGGAACGCGCAGCACGTGGTCTGCATTGACACTGCCCAGAACGACGAGACGATTCATGTTGACTACTCCTGATGCATCTTGGCTTGAACACTGTGATGGAGTGAGCCCAAGCCGGGAGGCACGTTAACGAGAGGGAAAAGGGGAGGCGAACCTCCCCTCGAGAACTTACTTGCTAACTACTTGCAGCGGTACCGGAATAGATTTCTCCACCGGCTGACCCTTGAGCACCTTGTCGGCAGTCTCGACGCCGATGGCACCGATCAGTGCGGGCTGCTGGGCCACGGTGGCGGCCAGTTTACCCTTGGCAACGGCGGCTTTGCCATCGTCAGTGCCGTCGAAGCCGACGATCATCACCTCTTTACCGGCTGCCTGCACCGCACGGATGGCACCCAGCGCCATCTCGTCGTTCTGGGCGAACACGGCCTGTACGGTCGGGTGGGCCGCCAGCAGATTTTCCATGACGTTCAGACCCTTGGTACGGTCAAAGTCGGCCGGCTGGGAAGCCAGCACCTGCAGCTTGTTGGCCGCCACGGCCAGGGCAAAGCCTTCGCCACGGTCACGGGCGGCGGAGGTGCCGGCAATCCCTTCCAGCTGAATGACCTTGGCACCGGTACCCAGTTTTTCGGTGATGAAGTCACCGGCCAACTTGCCACCCGCCACGTTGTCAGAAGCAATGTGAGCCTTGACCTCACCCTGCGCGGCGCCGCGGTCCAGAGTCAGTACCGGGATGTTGGCGCGGTTGGCCAGACGGATGGCGTTGCCCACCGCTTCGGAGTCGGTCGGGTTGATCAGGATGGCGTTGACCTTGCGCACGGTGAGATCTTCCATGTTGGAGAGCTCTTTGGCCGGGTCATTCTGGGAGTCCAGCACCACCAGCTCGTAGCCAAGCTCCTTGGCCTTGGCTTCGGCCCCCTCCTTCATGGTGACGAAGAAGGGGTTGTTGAGGGTGGAGACCACCATCGCCAGGGTATGGTCGGCAGCCTGGGCGGTGCCCAGCACGGACATGATGGCGGCAGCGAGCAGGGTATTGAGCTTTTTCATCATTTCATTCCTTGTGTGTGGCGTGTTTTACGTTGTTATCGGGTACTTTTGTTGTCGACCATCACGGCAAGCAAGATCACGCTCGCCTTGGCGATCATCTGGTAATAGGAGCTGACATCGAGCAGGTTGAGGGCGTTGTTCAGGAAGCCGATGATCAAGGCACCTATCAGGGTGCCCATGATGCGGCCCTTGCCCCCCATCAGGCTGGTACCACCCAGCACTACGGCGGCGATGGCGTCCAGCTCGTAACCCATGCCGGCGGTCGGCTGGGCAGAGGAGAGACGGGAGGTGACGATAAGACCTGCCAGTGCCGAGAGCGCGCCGCACAGACCATACACCGCCAGCTTCACCCGATCCACATTGATGCCGGAGAGACGGGTGGCCGATTCGTTGCCGCCCAGCGCGTAGATGTAGCGACCGAGGCGGGTATGGTTGAGCATGAACCAGGCGAGCAGGAAGACGATGGCCATCAACCAGATGGGGACCGGCAGACCGAGCAGATAGCCGGTACCCAGCCAGGCGAAGTGATCGGCGCCATCACTGAAACCGGTGGAGATGGGGCGACCCTCGGTATAGACCATGGTGATGCCGCGCAGGGCAGTCATGGTGACCAAGGTGGCGATAAAGGCTTGCACCTTGCCCTTGGCAATGATGAGACCGCTGACGCCGCCAAGCAGGGCGCCGGCACCCAGAGTGAGGGGCACCACCAGCCAGATCGGCAGCTCCATCGCCACCATAGTCGCCGCCAGCGCACCGCACAGGGCCAGCACCGAGCCAACCGACAGATCGATACCGGCGGTGAGGATAACCAGCGTCATGCCGACCGCCATGATGGCGTTGACCGAGGTCTGGCGCAGGATGTTGAGCAGGTTGTCGACGCTGAAGAAGTTGGGATTGAGCGCGGAGACGACACCAATCAGCACCAGCAGGGCGACCAGGGATTTGTTCTCGATCCACCAGGCCTTGTTCATGATGCCGCGGCGGGGAAGGGTTTGGGTTGTCATTGTGCTGCCTCTTGCTCTGCTTGCCACTGTTTACCGACTGCCGCCGCCATCAGCTTCTCCTGATTGGCATCGCGGGTGTTGAACTCTGCGCTGATGCGCCCTTCGTGCATCACCATGATGCGATCGCTCATGCCGAGCACTTCCGGCATTTCGGAGGAGACCAGAATGATGCTCATCCCCTCCTTCTTGAACTGGTTGATCAGCTGATAAATTTCCTTTTTCGCCCCCACGTCGACGCCGCGGGTCGGCTCGTCGAGGATCAGCACCTTGGGCCGGGTCAACAGCCCCTTGGCGATGGCCACCTTCTGCTGGTTGCCGCCGGAGAGCAGCTTTATCAGCTGATCCTGACTCGGGGTCTTGATGTTGAAGAGGCGCACATAGTCGCTCACCGCCTGCCGTTCGGCCTTGCCGTCGATCTTGCCGTTGCTGATGAACTCGTCGAGGGCGCAGAGACTCATGTTTTCGCGCACCGACAGCTCCAGCACCAGGCCATCACCTTTGCGATCTTCGGAGATATAGGCGATGCCAGCGGCCAGTCCATCGGCCGGACTGGTTGGCACCAGCGCGTGGCCATCTACCGTGATTTCGCCGCTGCTGACGGGGCTGGCGCCGTAGATAAGCTTCATCAGCTCGGTACGGCCGGAGCCCATCAGGCCGCTAAAGCCCAGAATTTCCCCCTGACGCAGGGAGAAGCTCACCCCGCGCACGCCGGGACCGGCCAGATCCTTCACCTGCAGGCTGACAGGGCCAAGTTCGCGCTCAAGGCGCGGGTACTGCTCTTCCAGTCGGCGACCCACCATCATCTCGATGATCCTGTCTTCATCCAGATCGCTCACCGCCTTTTCGCCAATCCACTTGCCATCGCGCAGCACGGTGACCCGATCGCAGATCTCGAAGATCTCCTTGAGGCGGTGGGAGATATAGACGATGCCGCAACCTTGCTCACGCAGCTCGCGGATAACCTTGAACAGTTGCTCGGTCTCGGTATCGGTCAGCGCATCGGTCGGCTCGTCCATGATGATGACGCTGGCATCGAACGACAGCGCCTTGGCGATTTCCACCATCTGCTGTTCGCCGATGGAGAGATCCCCGAGCCGGGTATCCGGCCCATGTTTGACGCCAAGTCGCGCCAGCAGGCCGCTCGCCCGCTCGCGCAGCTGTTTGTGGTCGATGCTGCCAAAACGGGTGCGGGGTTCGCGACCGAGGAAGATGTTGGCGGCAATAGACAACTCCGGCAGCAGGTTCAGCTCCTGATGGATGATGCTGATCCCCTGATCCTGAGAGTCGCGCGGCCCCTTGAAGTGAACCGATTGACCGCGATAGCTGACGCTGCCCGCATCGGCCTGATAGATGCCGGTCAGCACCTTCATCAGGGTGGATTTGCCGGCGCCATTTTCACCGAGCAGGGCCATCACCTGGCCCGGATAGACCCGCAGACCCGCTTCGTCGAGGGCGCGTACACCGGGGAAGGTCTTGACGATCCCGGTCAGCTCCAGAATGGGTGAGAGGGGGGGGGTTGTGCTCATTTGCAGCTTCCTTGAAGAGGCCTTCTTTGAAGGATTCAGAACGCCACACCGGCGCAGAGGATCAGGTTGGCGTAGGGAGTCACCTCGCCGCTGCGCACGATCGCCTTGCTTTGGCGGGAGCGGGTTTTGAACTCCTCGTGCAGGCAGTATTCGATGGCGATGGGCTTGCCCTGGGCGGCTGCGTGGGCTTCAAGCTGATCGACCAGTGCCTGATGGGCGACGGGGCTGATCTGTTTGATCTCGGTCGCCATGATCACCTTCTCCACCACCAGATCGGTGAGCAGGGCGGTCAGCACGGTTTCGAGGCTGGGGGTGCCCGCCATCAACGCCAGATCGATCCGCTCCGGCCCTGCCGCAATGGGCAGCCCCGCATCGCAGACGGTGATCTCGTCGGTGTGGCCCATCTGTGCCACCAGAGCACTCAGGGGAGCATTGAGCAGTACGCCTCGTTTCATACAGCACCTCATCAGGCTTTCGCCATCGCAGTTTCTTATCAGGCAACCGGTTACGCAACCGGTTGCGTTATGGCGCAAAGATAGGCTTTTTAGGATGGAAGGGCCACGGCAAAACCACGGAAATGTGAAAACGATCTCAAAGGCGGGGGAGGAAAGAGAAAGAAGGGTGCCAGCAGAGCCTCGGTACCCTTTCTATTGATTTTTTACTTAGTTGGAGAGGGCTTTGTTGACCGCCGGACGGGTCAGCATTCGGCGATAATGATCGGCCACTTTGGGGAATTCACTGATCTCGACCCCATCGCTTTTCAGCCAGCCCGCGACCACGAACAGATAGATGTCCGCCACGCTGAACTGCTCGCCGAGTACCCAGGGACCGGCCAGATAGTGCTGCTCAATCTGGGCAAAGCCATCGCGCATATTGCTGGCGACTTTCTGCTGCATGGCGGCAATGGCCTGTTCGTCATCGGCCCAGCGGCTGCCACGGCGACCGTGGGCGTGTGAGACATGCACGGTGGAGGCGAGGAAACTGTTGACCTCCTGCATGCGGGCCAGCAGGAACGGGTTGTCCAGCGGTGCCAGCTTGGCTGCGGGGAAGCGCTGCGCCACATAGAGCAGCAGGGCCGGGGTCTCGGTCAGGGTGCACTGATCGGTGACAAGGGCAGGCACCCGCCCTTTGGGGTTGATGGCAAGATACGCAGGATCACGCTGCTCCCCTGCGGCTAGGTTGACGAGACGGGGTTGAAACGGGGCATTCGCTTCCAGCAGGGCAATTTGCACGGCCATGGCACAGGTGCCGGGAGCGAAATAGAGGGTCAGATCGGACATGAATACTCCTGATTGGCTCAGGCCACCCGCGATATCGGCGAAAGATTGCTTCGCGGAGCACCACGGGCAGTCATGAAAAAAGAGAGGGGGCAACGTTTGCCCCCAACCAATCTACACCCCTGAGGGGTAATGAAAAAGCGCAGAATTAATCGGCTTTGGCAGCCTTATCGATAGCTGCGGCTCATTTATGCTTCTCTCACCAATTTAGTGAATCTCGTAGCTCACTGGTTCTATATTCTTCAACTTTTTCAACGAGTTCTGCGAGTGACTCTGTAAGTTCAGCATGCCCATTATCAGGTAGATATTCTAGGAACTTTATTCTCATAGAGTCTGATGCAATAGATAAAACATCAGGATGAACTTCTCCTGCAGGAATAGTCATAAAATGAAATGGTGTACGGCCATGAGCAAACTTAACATCTTCAAAAAGCGTTCTTATGTCTGGGTCATCTGTTCCACACCCTAAAAATAGAAATGTGTGTGTTAAGACGAGGGATTTTAAAATCTCATAGAATAGGATGTATTTCGTCCTTGCCTCAGCATAATCTTGTCGTGTAAATATAAGGTTTTCTGGATTGTTTGCTGAGCCATGAGTTTTCAATATTAGTCTGTTGTTGCCACCTAATAAATAGTTGGCCGTGTCCGGACTAGTGTGATCTTTGATTACAACAGTGCCAGAGGATACGCTAGATGCATAATTATCATAAATACAGTCAAAGTTAGGGCTGGCAACAATAGGGACATCTAGGTTATATATGTGTTCATGAATTTTTGCTGGACGGTAGCCAGCTCGCTGATATTCATGCTGAACTTTATCAATGAATGCATCTCTTGAAAGTTTCTTTTTAATTATTTCGCAGGCAGTGAGATAATCTTTATTTTTAATTAAATTTGAAATACAACCATCATCTTCGATTTCTACAGCGCAAATCTTCAAAAACTCTTCCCATGTCGATGGTCTTTTGCCATCTTTGTTGGAAGAGTTTTTAGAAACTCCAGCCCCGATCATTATTACACAACGACGCCGAGCAATCAGGGTGAGAGCGTGAACAAATTGTTAAATTGAGGTCAATTTAGCCAACCCAGCATCCAGTACCTTTTCCAGATAGG
>NZ_JAPDCI010000022.1:0-50371 GCF_027705905.1 Aeromonas sp. Y293-4
CTCAGAAGTGAAACGCGGTAGCGCCGATGGTAGTGTGGCATTCGCCATGCGAGAGTAGGACACTGCCAGGCACCCAACTTAAGAACCCCGCTCATCGAGCGGGTTTTTTTATTGCCTGCAATTCATCACGTCGCCGGATTATTAGACTTCCCCCTTCTTGTCATTCATTGATTAGCCTTCTAAAGCCCCAAAAAGGCCTCTTTTCTGTTCGATATTTCCTCACTAGTTCAATGTGTTGGATATAAAAAGCACAGAATGTGATGCCTCTACCTTTCTTGTGATGCCTGCTCTGGTTTAATTCTTCAGTCCATATTGATGGACCAAGGAATCACAATAATTTAAGGAATAGACCCATGTTCAAAAGAACAGTAACGATGATGCTGGCGGCGGGAACCCTGGTATTAGGCGGTTGCGCATCCAATGGTGGTGCAGAGCAGGCGGGGGCAGACAACAGCGACTTCGGTGGCAAGTCCATCTACCTGCGCGGGGAGATGAACGACTGGATGGCGACTGATGAAAGCAAGGTAGTCAAGGTGGCCGACAAGCTCTATATGGCCAAAGGCACCCTCAAGAAAGAGTGGGCCCCCTACAAGTTCAAGTTTGCTGATTCAGGCTGGAGCTGCGGTACCAACTTTGGCTACAAGAGCCCGAGTGATGGTGTTGCCGTGTTGGGTGGTGAGGCGGTGCCGGTCAACCCTTGCTCCAAGTATGAGGACATGAAGTTCTCACCAGATGCTGATGGCGTCTACGAGTTCTATCTGAATATGGCGGGTGAAACACCGACCGTTTACGTCAAGAAGCCCTGATCTATCTCTGAGTGTTAAATCTCTCAGCAAATTAATCAGTTAAGTGCCCTGGCCCAGAAATCTGCTGGCCGGGGCATTTTTTTAGGTTAGAATCGGCGCCCTCATGGCATCAGGTGTACTATATGTTGTGCCATTAATTTTAGATGGCACCATTAGTTGTGTTTTCTGCTGTTGTCATGATGTTGATGCATTCACATAAGGTTGATTGAAAATGGCTAAATCGAACCCGGTGCTGGAGAGTGAGCTTGGCTCCCGCCTTATCCCCATGCAGGAAACGTCCCTCGAGATTTGGGATAGCAAGTATCGCCTCAAGAGCAAGGATGGTACTCCCATCGACAGCTCTATCGATGAGACTTACCAGCGGGTAGCCCGTGCGTTGGCAGAGCAGGAGCTGGAGCCTGAGGCCTGGTATGAGCCGTTCCTGTGGGCGCTGCGCAATGGGGCCATTCCGGCGGGGCGCATCACCTCCAATGCGGGGGCGTTTGAGCACAAGCCTGCTACTTCAACCATCAACTGTACTGTTTCCGGTACCATCGAAGATTCGATGGACGATATCCTCGGCAAGGTGCACGAGGCCGGTCTGACCCTGAAAGCCGGTTGCGGCATCGGATATGACTTCTCGACCCTGCGCCCGCGCGGTGCTTTTGTCTCCGGTGCCGGTGCCTACACTTCCGGCCCGCTCTCCTTCATGGATATCTATGACAAGATGTGTTTCACCGTCTCGTCAGCCGGTGGCCGTCGCGGCGCCCAGATGGGCACCATGGATATCCGCCATCCCGATGTGATCGAGTTTATACAGGCCAAGCGTGAAGATGGCCGCCTGCGTCAGTTCAACCTCTCTCTGCTCATCACCGAAGATTTCGTCAAGGCGGTGAAAGAGGATGCCCCCTGGTCGCTGATCTTCCCCTACACCGCCAAAGAGGTGGAGCAGGATGGCATTGCGCTGGATGATCCCGCTCAGGTGCTATGGGCCGACTGGCCCAACAAGGAAGGGGTTGTATTCAACGAGTTGGGGCAGGTCGCCTGCAAGGTCTACAAGACCATGCCAGCCCGCAAGCTGTGGAATGTCATCATGACCTCCACCTATGACTATGCAGAGCCCGGCTTCATCCTGATCGACAAGGTCAACCAGATGAACAACAACTGGTTCTGTGAAGAGATCCGCGCGACCAACCCCTGTGGCGAGCAGCCGTTGCCGCCCTACGGTGCCTGTCTGCTGGGCTCGGTCAATCTGACCAAGTTTGTGCGCGACCCTTTTACTGAAAACGCGGCGTTCGATTGGCAGGCGTTTCGCAAGGTGGTAGCCATCTTCACCCGCATGCTCGACAACGTGGTGGAGATTAACCAACTGCCGCTGGCCAAACAGCGCGAGGAGATCACAGCCAAGCGCCGGCACGGCATGGGTTTCCTGGGGCTTGGTTCGACCCTGGCCATGCTGCAGATCAAGTACGGTTCTGCCGCGTCCGTCGCCTTTACCGAGCAGGTATCTCAGGAGCTGGCGATGACCGGCTGGCAGGAGTCCCTGCGTCTGGCCAAGGAGAAAGGCTCGGCCCCCATCATGGAGCAGGAGTTTGAAGTGACTGGCAAGATGCTGCGTCTGCGCCCGGAAATGGCGGCTGATGGCATCAAGGTGGGTGACAAGGTGAAGGGCAAGGTGCTGCACGCTCGTTATAGCCGTTATATGCAGCAGGTTGCCGAAGTGGATCCTGCGCTGGTCGCCGAGCTGGCGGAAGTGGGTGGGCGTTTCACTCACCATAGCAGTATTGCACCCACCGGCACTATCTCCCTGTCCCTGGCCAACAACGCCAGCAACGGCATCGAGCCGAGCTTTGCCCACCACTACAGCCGCAACGTCATCAAGCCGGGCAAGAAGAGCAAGGAGAGCGTCGATGTCTACTCCTTCGAGCTGCTGGCCTATCGCGAGCTGGTGAATCCGGCCGCCATGCCCTATGCCGATGATGAGGCGAGCCGTCTGCCGGAATATTTCATTACTGCTGACGACATCAGCCCGGCCCAGCACGTGGACATTCAGGCGGCGGCCCAGCGCTGGATCGACTCCTCCATCTCCAAGACTGCCAACGTGCCGACCGATTTCCCGTTCGAGCAGTTCAAGGACATCTACATGTATGCCTCGGACTCTGGTCTCAAGGGCTGCACTACCTTCCGCTTCAATCCGGAGGCCTTCCAGGGCGTGCTGGTGAAGGAGAAGGATCTGGAGAATACCCTGTACGATTTCACCCTGGAGGATGGCTCCGTCATCTCCGTCAAGGGGAACGAAGAGATCGAATACGATGGTGAGCTGCATACCGCCGCCAACCTCTACGACGCCTTGAAAGAAGGCTATTACGGTAAATTCTGAGAACGACATTATGGTCAAGAAGATCGACAAGAAAATCGTCGCCTATAAGGTGCGTACCAAGGATGAGCCGCAAGAAGATCTCTCTGCGCAGGATGACGTGGTGCACATGCACGAAACCGTGCTGCGCCCGGAGCGGCTGATGGGCACCACCTACAAGTTGAAGACGCCGGAGCATGTCTCCGAGCACTCACTGTTCATCACCATCAACGACATCATTCTCAACGAGGGCACGGTTCACGAAACCCGCCGTCCGTTCGAGATCTTCATTAACTCAAAGAGCCTGGAGCACTACCAGTGGATCGTGGCGCTGACCCGCATCATCTCGGCGGTATTCCGCAAGGGTGGGGATGTCACCTTCCTGGTCGAGGAGCTGCGTTCCGTATTCGATCCCAAGGGCGGCTACTGGAACAAGGGCAAGTATGTGCCATCGCTGATCGCCGAAATTGGCAACGTGATCGAGAGCCATCTCACCGAGATCGGCATGCTCAAGGCGCCGGGGTTGGACGAGCATCAGCAGGCGTTTCTGGCCGAGAAGCAGGCCGAGTTGAAGGCGGCTCAGGAGGCTGAAGAGCAACAGACTGGCAGTGGTTTCCCGGCCAATGCCGCGCTCTGCTACAAGTGCCACACCAAGGCGCTGGTGCTGAAGGATGGCTGCATGACCTGCCTCAACTGTGGCGACTCCAAGTGCGGCTGACAGACATGCCCAAGTAGTTGAACGATAAAAAAAAGACCGGCCATAGCGTCGGTCTTTTTATTGCTGTTTTTATGCTCAATCAAATCAGGCGGCCAAGTGATTTGTTGCGCGATAGTAAAATCGGGCGTAGCGTTGAGGGTAATAAAACTGTCACGGCCGTGTGGTTTCAATGACATCTGAGATTCACACACGTGGCCCTTCAGTGCCAAGGAGGATGCTTATGGACAATACGGACCGAAAGCTGTTTATCCTGGATACCAACGTTCTGCTTCACGAACCCCTCGCTATCTACTCCTTCAAAGAGCACGACGTGCTCATCCCCATGACGGTGCTGGAAGAGCTCGATAACATCAAGGATCGCAACAAGGATGTCAGCCGCGACGCGCGGGTGGCCATTCGTGCGCTGGAAGATGTGTTCCGCGATGCAACCCCGGATCAGATCACCCAAGGCGTTCCGCTGGCTGGCGAAGCGAGCGGCAATATCTGCATCTTCAGCGATCACCATCTGCCGCAGGATGCCGAGGTGTTTACCGACAAGGAGGCCGACAACCGCATCATCAACGCGGCCCTCTATCTGCAAAAGCACGAGTTGAAGCGTCAGGTGGTGCTGGTCACCAAAGACATCAACATGCGCCTCAAGGCCAAGGGGGCCGGGCTTGCTCACGTTGAAGATTACCGTAGCGACCAGCTGATCGACGATATCCGCCTGCTGGCCAAAGGCTTTCAGGTGGTGCCCGGCAGCTTCTGGGAGCGGGTTGGCGAGTGCGAGAGTGAGACCCATGGCCGCGACACCATCCATGTGATCGATGCCAATCTGCTGGAAGGGGTTCATGTAAACCAGTATCTGGTGGATGAGGAGAATTTCTTCGCCGCCCGGGTACTCAGCCACGATGGCAACAAGATCCGCATCAAGGATCTGGGCCGCGAGCGGCTGATGTCCCGCAAGGCGTGGGGTGTGCATCCCAAGAACGTCTATCAGGGGATGGCGCTGGATGCACTGCTCGATCCGCACATCGATCTGGTGATCCTGACCGGCCCGGCGGGTTGCGGCAAGACCTTGCTGGCTATGGCTGCAGCGCTGGAGCTGGTGATTGAGAAGGGCATTTACGAGAAGGTGATCGTCACTCGGAATACCCCGGAAATTGCCGAAAGCATCGGCTTCCTGCCCGGCACCGAAGAGGAGAAGATGATGCCCTGGCTGGCGGCGGTGACCGACACCCTGGAGGTGCTGCACAAGCAGGACGAGAACATGAGCGGCTCGCTCAGCTACATCATGGAGAAGGCCAACATCCAATTCAAATCGGTCAACTTCATGCGCGGGCGCAGCATCCAGAATACCTTCGTGCTGCTAGATGAGTGTCAGAACCTGACCGCATCCCAGATCAAGACCATCATTACCCGTTGCGGGGAGGGCACCAAGATCGTCTGCTCCGGTAACCTGGCCCAGATCGACTCCAACTACCTGAGCCCGGTGACTTCGGGGCTCACCTACATAGTCGAGCGTTTCAAGGATTTCGACGGCAGTGCCAACATCTTCCTCAATGGCGTGGTGCGCAGCCGACTGGCTTCGTTCGCCGAGGAAAATCTCTGATTTAGCTGACTATATTCATATGAAAAAGGGAAGCCACTTGGCTTCCCTTTTTTGATCCCGTCACCAGTTCAGTGTCCTTGGGTCACTGTCCAAGGTAGCGCAGCAGCCCCGGGTAGTCGCTGTTTTGCAGAATATCCGGCTTGCCTTGCAGGGCGATGCGCCCCTCGTCGACAAAGAGCACCTGATCGGCAATCAGCTGAGCATCTTCCGGATTGTGGGAGACCATCAGTACGGTAATGCCCTGTTCGCAGGCTAGCCTCGCCACTTCCGCCAGCATCTCCCGGCGCAGGGCGGGCTCGAGGGCCGAGAAGGGCTCATCCAGCAGCAGCAGCGGTTTGCCGCGCACCAACGCGCGAGCCAGCCCGACCCGCTGCTGCTGGCCGCCGGAGAGCTGTTCAGGCTGGCGGTCTAACATCTCACCAAGGCCTACCCGCCCGGCTGCATCGAGCACCTGTGCCCGTTGGGCGGCACTCAGGCGCAGGCCCGGGTGCAAGCCGATGGCGATATTGTCGAACACCGACAGATGGAGGAACAGGTTGTGATCCTGAAACAGGGTGGTGACCGGTCGCTCGGCGGGGCCCAGTGGCAGCAGGTCTTCACCATCGAAACTGAGGCGGCCTGATTCCACCGGCACGAAGCCGGCGATCATCCCGAGCAGGGTCGATTTACCTGCGCCGCTTGGGCCTATCAGTGCGGTGATCTCTCCCTTGGGCAGGGTCGCGCTGAAGTTGACGCGCCAGTCGGGGTAGCTGGTCACCAGCGTATCAATGTTCAGCATGTTTTCCTCCAAGCCCCCGTTCCACCAGCCAGAACAGAGAGAAACAGAGCGTCAGCAGCAGCAGAGCGGTGGCGGCTGCCTCGGTCAATCGATAGCTGCCAAGCTGTTGATAGAGCAGCCAGGGCAGGGTAGTGAGCTCCTGACTGCCAAACATGGCGATGGCGCCGAGATCCCCCAGCGAGAGGATCATCGACAGCGCCATCGCCAGTGCCAGCGGGCGGCGCAGCAGCGGCCACTCCACCAGTCGCAGGCGATGCAGGCCGCGTACCCCCAGACTGTCCGCCAGCCGGTCGTATTGGCGCACCACCAGCTGCATGGGCGCTGAGAGGGTGCGCAGCACATAGGGCAGCGCCATCAGGGCGTTGACCAGCACCACCAGCCAGGGACCGAGGGTGAATACATCGGCAAAGGGCATAAACAGGATAAAGAGTCCGGTGGAGAGCACCACCGCCGGGATCATCAGGATCATCGAACCACTGGCCTCCCACAGGGCGGCAGCCCGCCGCTGGCGGGTGCGCACCTTGAGGTGACGGCTGGTGAGCAGCAGGCCGCTGCCGAGCAGGGTCGCCAGGGTGCCTGCCGCCAGTGCAATCAGCAGCGATTGACCGCTCGCCTGCCACAGTTTGGTGGAGGTGAGCGCTGTCAGCAGGTCGGGTTGAAGGCCTGCCACCACGATGGCCAGCAGCGGTGGCAGAAAGATGGCGAGCCCGATACAGAGCGAGAGCAGATCCACCACGGCCGTGCCTGGCTGATGACGGTCCGGCCGCAGGCAGGGACGACGCGGCGTCACCCGGCTGGCCGGGGTGCTCTGCAGCTTGTGTTGCAGGGCGAGCAGGGCGGCGGTCAGGATCAGCTGCACCAGCGCCAATCCGCCCGCGGTGGCGAGATCGAAGTCAAAGCGCAGCGCCTGATAGACGGCCACCTCCAGGGTGGTGGATTTGGGGCCGCCGCCCAGCGCCAGCACGGTAGTGAAGCTGGTGAAGCAGAGCATAAAGATGAGACTAGCCAGCCCCGGCAATATGCCGCGAATAAGCGGCCACTCCAGCAGCCTAAAGATGTGAGATGAGCGCATGCCGAGCTGGCTGGCGAGGCGCCAGCTCGATTCGGGGATGCTCTCTATGCTCTGCAACATCAGGCGTGCCGCCAGCGGCATATTGAAGAAGACGTGGGCCAGCAGGATACCAAACAGACCGTAGAGGTAGTTGCCGGGATCCAGCCCCAATGAGCGCAACAGTTGCGGCAGCCACCCCTGTTTGCCATGTACCGCCACGATACCGAAGATTGCGATGATGACCGGCAGTACCAGCGAGAGACCAAACAGCTTGATCAGCAGGGTTCGGCCAATAAAACGGCGCCGCGCCAGCGCGCGGGCCACCGGAATGGCCAGCCCGAGACTGAGCAGGGTGGAGAGCAGTGCCTGTCCCAGACTGAAGCCCAGCACATGACGCAGATAAGGGTCTGCGAGCAGGGTGCGGGGGGCCAGCGAACCGGCCTGCCACAACAGGGCCGCGAGCGGCCCGAGGGATAACAGCAGGATCAACAAGGTGGCTGCACTGCCCGGCAACCACCAGAGGGGACGAGCCTGTGGTTTCAGATAACGGCTCACTGGGTGACGGCTTGCAGCCACTCGCGGAGCCACCCTTTGCGATTGGCTGCCACCTCATCGCTGCTGAAGGCGAGCGGCTTGGCTACGGTGATCATCTGCTCGAAGCCCTTGGGCAGCGGCGTGTCGATGACCGGATACATCCAGTTGCCGGTCGGGATCTCGTTCTGGAAGGCGGGGCTCACCATAAATTGCAGGAACTGGTCAGCCAGCTTCCCCTGTTTGGCACTCTTCAGCTTGGCGGCCACTTCTACCTGACGGTAGTGACCCTCTTCGAAGGCGGCAGCCTGATACTGGGGCTTGTTCGCGGCAATCAGGTGATAGGCCGGAGATGTGGTGTAGGAGAGCACCATGTCCGCTTCGCCATCGAGGAACATGCCATAAGCCTCTGACCACCCCTTGGTGACGGTGACCGTCTTTTTGGCAAGCTCGGCCCAGGCGGCAGGCGCCTTGTCGCCGTAGACAGACTTCATCCACAGCATCAGCCCCTGCCCCGGGGTGGAGGTGCGGGGATCCTGATAGATCACCTTGAGGTCGGGACGCTCCACCAGCTCTTTCAGGCTCTTGGGCGGCTGCTTGAGTTTGTCTTTGTCATAGACGAAGGCGAAGTAGCCGTAGTCGTAGGGGACGAAGGTGTCATCCTGCCAGCCACCCGGCACCTTGATGCCATCCAGCTTGGCAGGATGGGGGGCGAACAGGCCGCTCTGCTTGGCTTCGCTGATGAGAGCATCATCGAGCCCCAGCACCAGATCGGCTTTGCTGTGGTTGCCCTCCAGCCGCAGCCGGTTGAGGATGGCGACCCCATCTTCGAGGGGAACCAGATTGAGGGTGCAGCCGCACTCTTTTTCGAAGGCCTGTTTGATCTTGGGCCCCGGACCCCACTCGGCAGTGAAAGAGCTGTAGGTATAGACGGTGAGGGTGTCGGCGGCGAACACATTGGCCGACAGCAGGCCGGTGGTGACCAGCAGCAGGGTCTTCATGGGTGGCACTCCCTATTACTTGTTAATAACGAGGTGCCAGCGGGTGAGGGCGCAAAAAATGAGCGCCATGCCTCAAATTCCTCCGCCAGCATTATCTGGATCAGGTACACGGGTATAATCTCAGCGGTAAACCGCACCCCGTTTGAGAAACGAACCGCATTGTATTAACGTTCTTTTGGGTAGACCAGCACAATTGTGCAATACCCATGAGATGACGCCCACCCAACAGAGGATGTTCGCGTGCTTACCAATACCAAGGAAAGGCGTGCCTTTGCGCGCATGGTCATCAATGCTCCGGTCACCGTCTATCAGCAGCAGCTGGTGCTGGAGGGGATCTGCCGGGATCTCAGTGCCAACGGCATGGGGATTGCGGTCTCTGAACACCAGCTCGACATCAATCAGCCCATCCGGATCAGTCTTGCCACCAACAACAACCTGTTGCCCCCCTTTGAAGCCCATGCCCGTATTATCCGGGTGCTGGAGGAGGAGAGCGGGTTGCTGCTGGCGGTAGAGTTTCTGCCTCAGGGTTAATCCTCTCTCCCCATCGGCAGAGGGAGGGGATTAACCTTTCTCCTGAACCGGCTGCACACTCAACTGCTTGCTATCGACCAGCGTTTTGCTGGTCGATGCTATTTGGCCTGCAGGCAAGGTAGCGGGACCGGTAGGTTCGAGCAGCAGGTAGTTTTGCCCCTGCCAGTTGAGGGTCACATCCCCCGGCTTGGCGGGCAGGTCAACGGCCAGCAGGGCATGGCCGGGGACGAACACCATGGCCTGTTTCAGCTCGGGAAAGAGCTGGGCCAGCATGGCGGCCATCAGGGTTACCTTGCTGTCGCAATCACCCCTGTTCTGCTCCAGCACCTGACGGGGAGATAGAAATCCCTTGCCCTGCCTGCCGTTCAGGCTGTCGAGCTGCTGATAGGGGATGCTCTGGATAAAGGTGAGCATATGGGCCACGGTCTTCTGGCGCGCTTCCGTTTCGGTGCTGCCCTGCTGCTTGAGTTGATCCGCCAGCGGAGCCAGCCCGCTGCGACTCTCCAGCGCGATGCGCACATGATCCTGCTTCACCGCCAGCTGCCCGTCCGGGGTGTTGAAGTACTGGAAGTAGTGTTTGGTCAGCCACGCCTGCTCCTCTTTGCTCCGCTTGGACTGCAGAAAGGCCATCGCCTCGCGCGCCTTGTCCTGATTGCGGCTTTTCAGATGCAGCTCCAGCGAGGGACGGGCGAGGGTGAACTGCACCTCGGGGTAGTTCTGGCGCACCTCCCGCAGCAACACCTGCAACACCTCCTCCTGCATTCTGGCCGGGCGATAGGCGATAAGGGGCGGTAACTTGCCCTGTTCGAGCCGGTAGGTGAGCTGTTGGGGTTTGCCTTCGCTATCTTGCCAGCCGACGCTGATCTGGCCGAGGCTGTTGTTGAAGCTGGTTTGGCTGGCATCCGCAGGCAGGGCAAGCAGCAGGGCACAGAGCAGAGGAATTGCCGTCGGTCTCTTCATCATCCTTTCCTGTGGCACGGGCCAGTTCCGGTGGCCCAAAGTGGGAAGCGTCGCGGACAGTAAAACAGGGAGCCGAAGCTCCCTGTTGATTCTACTCGTTTTTTTGCAACTGGCGCGTTAAATCCAGCTCGGCTGCTTCGCCTCAAAGGCGCTGATGGCGGCCTCGTGCTGCAGGGTCAGACCGATGGCATCCAAGCCGTTGAGCAGGCAGTAACGGCGGAACTCATCTATTTCGAAACCGAAGCTGAGGCTACCAGCGCGCACCTGATTGGCTTCCAGATCCACCTCGATCTCGATACCCGGCTGGACGGCGACCAGCTGGAACAGGGCGTCGACCTCCTCTTCCTTCAGACGTACCGGCACCATGCCATTGTTGATGGCGTTGCCGTAGAAAATGTCGGCAAAGCTCGGGGCTATGATGGTCTTGAAGCCGTAGTCGGCCAGCGCCCAGGGGGCGTGCTCGCGACTAGACCCGCAGCCGAAGTTCTCGCGGGCCAGCAGAATGCTGGCACCGGCGAATTGCGGCTGGTTCAGTACAAACTCGGGGTTGGGCTGCTGGCCGGCATCGTCCAGAAAGCGCCAGTCGTGGAACAGGTGCTTGCCAAAACCAATGCGGTTTACTTTTTGCAAAAACTGTTTGGGAATGATGGCGTCGGTGTCGACGTTGGCGCTGTCGAGGGGGACGACGATCCCTTTATGCTGTTTGAATCCTGTCATCTAAATGTCCTCTTACAGTGCGCGAATGTCGGCGAAGCGGCCGGTGACGGCGGCAGCGGCGGCCATGGCCGGGCTCACCAGATGGGTGCGGCCGGCGCGGCCCTGGCGCCCTTCGAAGTTGCGGTTGCTGGTGGAGGCGCAGCGCTCTCCCGGTTGCAGCCGGTCGTTGTTCATGGCCAGACACATGGAACAGCCGGGCAGGCGCCACTCAAAACCGGCCTCGATGAAGATCTTGTCCAGCCCCTCGGCTTCGGCCTGCGCCTTCACCTGTTCGGAGCCCGGCACCACCAGCGCCTGCACGCCAGCGGCTACCTTGCGACCGCGGGCGATGGCGGCTGCGGCACGCAGATCCTCGATGCGGCTGTTGGTGCACGATCCGATAAACACCTTGTCGATGGCAACGTCGGAGAGCTTCTGGCCCGGTTGCAAGTCCATGTAGGCGAGCGCCTTGCGGGCGGATTGCTGTTCCATCAGATCGCTGAAGGATTCCGGTGCCGGAATCGGCTCATTGACGGCAATCACCTGGCCCGGGTTGGTCCCCCAGGTGACCTGCGGGGCGATATCGGCGGCGTCCAGCACCACTTCGGCATCGAAACGGGCACCTTCATCGCTCTTGAGGCTCTGCCAGAAGGCGATGGCCTGCTCTAGCGCCTCACCCTTGGGGGCGAACTCCTTGCCGCGAATGTAGTCGATGGTGGTCTGGTCGGGGGCGATCATGCCGGCCTTGGCGCCGAGCTCGATGGCCATGTTGCACACCGTCATCCGCCCTTCCATGGAGAGGCTCGCAATGGCCTCGCCAGCAAACTCCACCACGTAGCCGGTACCACCGGCATGGCCGACCTTGCCGATAATGGCCAGCACAACGTCCTTGGCACTGATGCCCTCGGCCAGCTTGCCGTTGACCGAAATGCGCATGGTCTTGGCGCGGCCCTGTTTCAGGGTCTGGGTCGCCATCACATGTTCCACTTCGGAAGTGCCGATGCCGAATGCCAGCGAGCCGAAGGCGCCGTGGGTGGCGGTGTGGGAGTCACCGCAGACGATGGTGGTGCCGGGCAGGGTTATGCCGAGCTCGGGGCCCATCACATGGACGATCCCCTGATATTTGTGGTTGAGATCGTAGAGGCGAACCCCGAACTCCTTGCAGTTGTCCGCCAGCGTCTCCATCTGGATGCGGGCCATCTCGCCGGAGGCGGCGATGTCCTTGGTGGTGGTGGAGACGTTGTGATCCATGGTGGCCCAGGTCAGGTCCGGGCGGCGCAGCTGGCGGTTCATGGCGCGCAGGCCGTCGAATGCCTGCGGGCTGGTCACTTCATGCACCAGATGGCGGTCGATGTAGATGAGGGGGGTCTCCCCTTCCACTTCCCGTACCACGTGGGCGTCGAATACTTTCTGATAGAGGGTCTTGGCCATTGCTTCTCTCTTCCTTGTTCTCTGTTATGCGGCTCAGATCCGGGCGGCGATCTGGCTACCCATCTCGGACGTGCTCTGCACCGGATGGCGGGTGCTGGCCTGATGCAGGTCGGCGGTGAAGTAACCCTCGGCCAGGGTCTGGGCCACGGCCTGCTCGATGGCTTGAGCTGCGGCTTCCTGGCCCAGGCTGTAGCGCAGCATCAGGGCGGCGGAGAGGATCTGGGCAATAGGATTCGCAATACCCTTGCCGGCGATATCCGGGGCCGAACCACCGGCCGGTTCGAACAGGCCGAAACCCGATTCGTTGAGGCTGGCTGAGGGGAGCAGTCCCATGGAGCCGGTGATCATGGCGCACTCGTCGGAGAGGATGTCACCAAACAGGTTGGAGCAGAGCAGCACATCGAACTGGGACGGATCCTTGATGAGTTGCATGGTGGCGTTGTCGATATACATATGGTTGAGGGTTACGTCCGGATAGGACTTGGCGACTTGCGTCACCACCTCGCGCCACAGAATGGAAGAGGCGAGCACGTTGGCCTTGTCGATGGAGGTGACTTTGCCACGGCGCACGCGAGCCGACTCAAAGGCAATCTTGGCGATGCGCTCAATCTCGAAGCGATGGTACACCTCGGTGTCGAATGCCTTCTCGTTCGCCCCTTCTCCCTCACGCCCCTTGGGCTGGCCGAAGTAGATGCCACCGGTCAGCTCGCGCACGCAGGCGATGTCAAAACCGCGATCGGAGATATCGGCGCGCAGCGGGGAGAACTGTTCCAGACCGGTATAGATACGGGCCGGACGCAGGTTGCAGAACAGCTTGAAGTGGGCGCGCAGGGGCAGCAGTGCGCCACGCTCAGGCTGATCGTTAGGGGGCAGATGTTCCCATTTCGGGCCGCCCACCGAGCCAAACAGCACGGCATCGGCCGCTTCACAACCCGCGATGGTGCTTTGCGGCAGCGGGGTGCCGTGGTTGTCGATAGCGATGCCGCCCACGTCGTGGTGATCATACTCGAAGGCGAGGCCGAACTGGGCCTGCACCTTCTCCAGCACCTTGACGGCCTCGGCCATCACTTCCGGGCCAATGCCGTCACCCGGCAATACTGCGATCCGATAACTGCTCATACACTCTCCATCCTGATATTGTCTTTGAGATCCCTCTGTCCGGTTTTCGCTAATCTGTGCGCGGTTGCCGGTTCAGACGTTCCCCGTCCCGATGTTGTCATTCCATGCCGTCTGTGTGGCTGCGAGTCCTGCTCAGACGGTTTCCGATGTGATGCTGTCATTCCATCCCGTCTGTTTGGTTCCGGGCCCTGTTCAGACGGTTTCTGATTTGATGCTGTTATTGCGTTCCATCTGCTCGGCCACCTGATCGGCGCGCCAGATACTGTTGATCACATGGAGCAGGGCGTGGGCCGAGGATTCGATGATGTCGGTGGCCAGCCCCATGCCGTGGAATTTGCGCCCTTTGTACTCGGCGACGATATCGACCTGACCGAGGGCATCTTCCCCTTCGCCCTTGCTCTTGAGGGCATATTTGTCGATGCGGATCTCATAGCCGGTGATGCGGTTGATGCACTGGTAGACCGCATCCACCGGGCCATTGCCGGTGGCCGCTTCGCAGATCAGATTCTGTCCCACCTTCAATTTGACCGAGGCGGTGGCCAGTACCGAGCTGCCGCTCTGCACCCCGAGATACTCCAGCTTGAAGTGTTCCGGCTCTTCGTGGATCTGGCTGAAGAAGGCCAGCGCTTCGAGGTCGTAGTCGAACACCTGACCCTTCTTGTCGGCCAGGGTCAGGAACTTGCCGTAGAGGTGGTCGAGGTCGTAGCTGCTCTCGGCGTAGCCCATGGACTCCATCCGGTGCTTGATGACGTGGCGGCCGGAGCGGGAGGTCATGTTGAGGTTGTTCTGGGTCAGGCCGATGCTCTCGGGAGTGATGATTTCGTAGGTATTTTTCGCCTTGAGCACCCCATCCTGATGGATGCCGGAGCTATGGGAGAAAGCGTTGGCCCCGACGATCGCCTTGTTGGGCTGCACCGGCATGTTGCAGAGCTGGCTGACCAGTGTGCTGGTGCGATGAATTTCGTTGTGGCGGATATTGGTTTGCACCCCGAGCAGGTCGGCGCGGGTTTTGAGGATCATCGCCACCTCTTCCAGCGAGCAGTTGCCCGCCCGCTCGCCGATGCCGTTGATGGTGCACTCGATCTGGCGGGCCCCCATCTGCACCGCGCCGATGGAGTTGGCCACCGAGAGCCCCAGATCATCGTGGCAGTGGACCGAGATGATCGCCTTGTCGATGTTGGGCACCCGGTTGAACAGGGTGTGGATGATGCCGGAGAACTCGGTCGGTACCGTGTAGCCCACGGTATCGGGGATATTGATGGTACGGGCCCCCGCCTTGATGGCGGCTTCCACCATGCGGCAGAGATTATCGATCGGCGTGCGGCCCGCATCCTCGCAGGAGAACTCCACATCATCGGTGTAGCGCAGGGCGTGCTTGATGGCGCCGACCCCCATCTCCAGCACATCCTCGAAGCTCTTTTTCAGCTTGCTCTCCACATGGATGGAGGAGGTGGAGATAAAGGTGTGGATGCGGAAGGCCTCGGCGACCCGCAAGGCTTCACCTGCGGCGTCGATATCCTTGGGCAGGGCGCGGGCGAGGGCGCAGACCCGGCTGTTTTTGATGTGGCGGGCGATGGTCTGCACCGATTGAAAATCGCCGGGAGAGGAGACCGGGAAGCCCACCTCCATGACGTCGACACCGAGCCGCTCCAGCGCCTGGGCGATCTGCAGCTTCTCCTTGACTGTCAAACTGGCCGCCAGGGCCTGCTCACCATCACGCAAGGTGGTGTCGAATATGATGACCCGATCTGACATGTGACTTCCCTCTTCCTAAGTTCGGTAACGTGCATCCTGCGGCGGCATAAAAAAACCCGTGCAGGGTGCACGGGTTTTTGTAAATTCCGGCTATGCCTTAGCCCGGCTACAAGGATCCCGCGCGAGTTAACGCGATTAGGGAGATTAGTAGTAGCGGGGTGGCGATACGCATGACGTTGTTATTCCTTCCAGTCGATAACGCTTTTACCAATATCGAGATTTTTATGCTGTGTCAACACGGAAGGTCAGGGGCAATCTGCTGACGTATTTAATCGGATTGTAAAGGATTGCAAATTTCCTTGTCCCATATTCGGCCCATGACCGATTATCTGGTCATTCCTGCTGTGCTCTATTCTCTGCACAACCAGATCGACTTATCAGCATTGGCTGAATTATCTGAGGTGTTAAATGGAAAAACGTAGACCTGGTCGTCCGGTCGGACGTTCTGACATTCGTGACAAGTTGCTTGCTGCCGCCCGTGAGCGTTTTCTCAATACTCCCTATAGCAAGGTGACTACACGCGAAATCGCGGAGCTTGCTGGCTCCAATCTGGCAATGATCCACTACTACTTCGGCAGTAAAGAGGGTCTTTACAAAGCGGTGCTGGGCGATGTCGCCGAGCCCCTCGACCATGCCTGGCAAGATGAACACAGCAATCACAGCCTCAACGAGCTGCTCAACACCTACTATCAGGTGATGGCGCCCAACAGCGAGCTGACCTCTGCCATCTCCAGCGCATTGTCGACCGAGAAGAGCCCGGGCCGGGATTTTGTGCTGAACCGCCTGCTGGAACGCCAGCTGCCGCAGTTCGATGCCCTGCTGGAAACAATGAAGTCCAACGGCGAGCTGGGTGACAATCTGGATCCCGACATGCTGAAGATCTCCTTCCTCAGCATGATGTGGCAGCCATTCGTGATGAAAGATCTCTACGAGCAGGTGTTTGGCCTGAAAGTGGATGAGCACTTCATGGCCCGTCTGGCGGACCACAACTGCCGTCTGATGGAGACCGGTCTGCGCGGCAGCCACTGATTTTGCCGCAACATCGAGATTAAAAAGGGCCATTCGGCCCTTTTTTCATAAATCTGTTATCCCTTGTTCAACGTAACGTCATCCCGCTTTCTTACTCTGCAAGCAGAATTCAGGGAAGGAGGGGATATGAACAAGATCCAGCAATGGGACCTGCAGGTGTGCCGGGTCTGCCTGCTTCACGGCTACAACCGGCAGCAGGCGAGGGTGAGTCGTCTCATTTCCCGTACCGGTGATGGCCCGCTTTACGTCGTGCTGGCCGCCCTGCTCTGGTGGCAGGGGGAAGCAGAGCGGGAGCTGGTGCGACTGGCGCTACTTGCCTTCGTCATCGAACTGCCCCTCTATCTGCTGCTGAAAAACAGCCTGAAACGGCAACGGCCGGTCGGCTTGCCGGTCTTTATCACCCCCTCCGATCGTTACAGCCTCCCCTCCGGCCACACCGCCGCCGCTTTTCTGATGGCCACCATACTGGCCACCGGCTTTCCGCTCTGGGCACCCCTGCTGTTTGGTTGGGCGGCGCTGGTGGGAGCATCCCGGCTGCTGCTCGGGGTACACTACCTGAGCGATCTGGTGGCCGGTGCCCTGCTGGGGGGCGGTTGCGCCGTGCTGGCGCTCGGCTGGAGCCACTCATGAGGATACTGTTTGGGGTGCAAGGCACCGGCAACGGTCATATCAGTCGCAGTCGCACTTTGGCGCGGGCGCTGCGCACGGCAGGGGTCGAGGTGGATTATCTCTTTAGCGGCCGCCCCGCCGACCGCTACTTCGACATGGAGGAGTTCGGCGCCTACCGCGCCTTTCCCGGCCTCACTTTTGTCAGTCACGAGGGGCGAGTTTCTCCGTGGCGCACCCTGCAGGCCGCCTCGCCGCTCACCTTCTGGCGGGATCTGCGGTCTCTCGATTGCAGCGAATACGATCTGGTGGTGAGCGATTTTGAGCCGCTGACCGCCCACGCTGCCCGCCGCTATGGCAAGCCGAGCCTCACCGTCAGTCATCAGGCCAGCTTCAACTGGCCCATACCGCGTTGGGGGGAGGATGGGGTCAGCCGCCAGCTGATGCGCCACTTTGCTCCTGTGGATCAGCCGCTCGGGCTGCACTGGTTTCACTTCGGTCACCCCTTGCTGCCGCCGGTGATCGACCCCATTGCCACCGCACCGGATAACGGCGAGATCCTGGTCTATCTGCCGTTCGAGCAGACCGAGGCGATCGCCGCCCTGTTGTCGCGCTTTGGTCAGCAGCGCTTCGTCTGCTTTCACCCCGCCATTCGCACCCCGAGCCAATGGCGCAATCTGCGCTTCGAGCCGCCGTCGCGACACGGGTTTATCGCCGTGCTGGCCGGTTGTCGCGGCGTCATCTCCAACGCAGGTTTCGAGCTGGCTTCCGAGGCGCTCACCCTCGGCAAGAAACTGCTGGTCAAACCCCTCGGCGGCCAGTTCGAGCAGCTGACCAACGGCAAGACCCTCGAGATGATGGGACTGGCGACCCTGATGGATGTGCTCGATGCCAATCTGGTGCGCACCTGGCTCGACAGCGCCTCGCCGGGGGCGGTTTGCTACCCCGATGTAGCGGGGGAGCTGGCCCGCTGGCTGGCGGCGGGCGCTGACGAGAGCGTGGCCTCTCTGTCGCGGCGGCTCTGGGCGCGCACCCTGTTTCCGGAGGAGGTGAGTGATCGCCTGAGCGAGCTGGATGGGGGCGACTGTTTATCCAGTTGCTGGTTATCGCAAGTGAGCGTTGTTGACTAGACTGAAAGGCGATCCCACCAAGGAGAGGACGGAGCAAATGCGCTTTACCAATGAAAACGGCGAAGTCATGAACCTGGCTGACAATCTCACCCTGCACGAGTTGCTCGATATGGGTGTCAGCATTTCGGTCAGTGAAGAGACCGATCCGGATCAGCAGATCTGGTTGGCGGAGCCGGATCAGGAGAACTGAGTCATCATTCGGCATCAAGCCCATCGCTGAGCGGTGGGCTTTTTTGTGGCTGTTTTTCCCCTCTGCGGAATGATCCGCTGGCCATTCCCCGACTTCCTTCCCTTTTGTCTCATGGTCGCTACAGCAAGTCATTGAATGTTAATAGCCGGTTGAAATGTATGACTGTTCTGGTCAGATAAAGCCGTGGACAAGCGTTATGAAGCGGGTTAAGTTGGTTTTTCACCCTATTTTCGGGTGAATGACGGAAAAATCCTTTTTTTCTACTGTCGACGGGGCTGAATTGGGCCGATCTGCATTCAGATAACAACAAGAAACGGATCGGGCCGTGCCGGGAAGCACAGCATCGTCGGCGGGATTCGCTAAACGGAGCAAAGCCTGGAGGGCTTTATCATGGAGATGTTATCAGGCGCCCAGATGGTGGTTAGAGCGCTGGAAGATCAGGGAGTTGAGCACGTCTTCGGCTACCCTGGTGGCTCAGTGCTCGACATCTATGACGCTCTCTTCGAAAACGGCAAGATGGAGCATGTCTTGGTGCGGCACGAGCAAGCCGCGGTTCACATGGCTGACGGTTACGCCCGTTCCACCGGCAAGGTGGGGACTGTGCTGGTAACGTCAGGCCCGGGAGCGACCAACTGCATTACCGGTATTGCCACTGCCTATATGGATTCCATTCCGCTGGTGATCCTCTCCGGCCAGGTGCCGACCAGCATGATCGGTGAGGATGCGTTCCAGGAGACCGACATGATCGGTATCTCCCGCCCAGTGGTGAAGCACAGCTTCCTGTGCAAGAAGGCGAGCGATATTCCCGAGGCCATCAAGAAGGCCTACTACATTGCCGCCAGCGGCCGCCCGGGGCCGGTGGTGGTGGATCTGCCCAAAGATGTGCAGAACCCGAAAGAAAAATTCCCCTACCAGTATCCCGAGACGGTCTCCCTGCGCTCCTACAACCCGACCAAGTCTGGCCATAAAGGGCAGATCAAGCGGGCAGCCAAGCTGCTGGTGGATGCCCAGCGCCCAGTGATGTACGTGGGCGGCGGCGCCATCAACGCCAATGCGGACCATCTGGTGACCAAGCTGGCGGAGCTGCTGAATCTGCCGGTGACTACCACCCTGATGGGGCTGGGGGCTTTCTCCGGTGTCCATCCGCAATTTATCGGCATGCTGGGGATGCACGGCACCTTCGAAGCCAACAAGACCATGCACAACGCGGATCTCATCTTCGCCGTGGGAGCCCGCTTCGATGACCGCGTCACCAACAACGTGGCCAAGTTCTGCCCCAATGCGACCGTGGTTCATATCGATATCGACCCCACCTCCATCTCCAAGACGGTGCAGGCCCATGTGCCTATCGTCGGCTCGGTGGAAACCGTGCTGGAGCAGATGTTGGAAGTGATCCGCGAGTGTGGCTTCGATAACGACAAGGAGGCGCTGGCGGACTGGTGGAGCCAGATCAACCAGTGGCGCTCTCGTCACTGTCTGGCCTACGAAAAGTCGGCTACCCAGATCAAGCCGCAACAGGTGATCGAGACCCTCTACAAGGTGACTCAGGGTCAGGCGTTTGTTGCCTCCGACGTGGGCCAGCACCAGATGTTTGCGGCCCTCTACTACCCGTTTGCCAAACCGCGCCAGTGGATCAACTCGGGGGGCCTCGGCACCATGGGCTTCGGTATTCCGGCAGCCATGGGGGCCCAGTTTGCCAACCCGGATGCGGTGGTCTGCTGCGTCACCGGCGACGGCTCGGTGCAGATGAACATTCAGGAGCTCTCTACCTGCATGCAGTACGGGGTGCCCATCAAGATCATCTCCATCAACAACCGTGCGCTGGGCATGGTCAAGCAGTGGCAGAAGATGTTCTACGGCGGTCGTCACAGCCACTCCTACATGGAGTCCCTGCCGGACTTCGTCAAACTGGCGGAAGCCTACGGCCACGTCGGTATCGCGGTGAGCGATCCGGCCGAGCTGGAGAGCGCCATGGAGAAAGCCTTCGCCATGAAGGATCGGCTGGTGTTCATGGATATCTCGGTCGACCCGGATGAGCACGTCTATCCGATGCAGATCAAGTTTGGCGCCATGGATGAGATGTGGCTGAGCAAGACGGAGAGAACCTGATGAGACACATCATTTCAGTACTGCTGGAGAACGAATCCGGCGCCCTGAGCCGCGTGGTGGGTCTCTTCTCCCAGCGCGGCTACAACATCGAGACCCTGACGGTGGCGCCGACCGAGGATCCCACCCTGTCGCGCATGACCATAGTCACCATGGGTGACGAGCGGGTGCTGGAGCAGATCCAGAAGCAGCTGCACAAGCTGGTGGATGTGCTCAAGGTGTGCGACCTGAGCGAAGGGGAGCATATCGAGCGGGAGATCGCGCTGGTCAAGGCGCGCGCCGCCGGTGGAGCCCGTGACGAGCTGAAACGGCTGGCGGATATCTTCCGTGGCCAGATCGTCGATGTCACCCCCGAGCAGTACACGGTACAGCTGGTGGGCACCAGCGAGAAGCTGGATGCCTTTATCAAGACTGCCGCCCAGACCAACGAGATCATCGAAGTGGTGCGCTCCGGCGTCTGCGGCATCTCGCGGGCGGACAAGGCGCTGCGGCCCTGATGGCTGGCGGGACAGCTGATGATGCGTCAGCTGCCACAGAGTGAAAGAAAAGAGGGCTCTGCGGAGCCCTTTTTGTTTGGTTTTTCTTTACGAGGGGAGCGGGGATGTTCGGTATTCATGATCTTGCACTGTTTATGGTCTCGGGGTTGCTGCTCAATATCATGCCGGGACCCGACTCCCTGCTGGTCATGCTGCGCAGTGGCTCGCAAGGGTGGCGTGCCGGTTCGGTCGCGACGTTGGGCATCGGCACCGGTGTCATGGTGCATGTGCTGGCGGCGGCCCTAGGTCTGTCGGCCCTGCTCAGCGCGTCGGCCGAGCTGTTTGCCCTCATCAAGCTGGCTGGCGCCATCTACCTCATCTATCTGGGGTTCTCTCTGCTGCGCCAGCAGGCTACGGGGTCAATGGAGAGAGGGGCCACCCTGCCAGCCCTCTCATATGGTCAGATTTACCGGCAGGGAGTGCTGACCAATGTGCTCAACCCCAAGGTGGCGCTCTTTTTCCTCGCCTTCGTGCCCCAGTTCATCGCACCGGATGCCCCCGACAAGGCGCTCGCCTTTATCCTGCTCGGTTGCATCTTCAATCTGGGCGGCATCATCTGGTGTCACTTGCTGGTCTTTACCACCGTCTATGCCAGCCACAAGGTACGGCTGTCACTGCGTCTCGGTCGCTGGCTCAACCGGGGTATCGGCACCCTGTTTGTCGGGCTCGGGATCAAGCTGGCCAGCGACTAGCTCGCCGCTTTCTGACCTAGGGCAGATTATCGTGCGCCGCGCTGTGGTATGGTCGGCGGTTAGTTGCGGGGCCAGCCCCGCTCTCTCTTTTTCAGGTCAGCCCCACTGGCCGCAGCAGCGAGATCCCTTGCCCAGATGAACATCGCCCGGCTCAAGAACTTTACCGAGATTGTGAAGAACAACTTCAACATCTCGGCGACGGCGGAGAAGCTCTATACCTCCCAGCCGACCCTCAGCAAGCAGATGAAGATGCTGGAAGATGAGCTCGGGCTCGCCCTCTTTACCCGCAAAGGGAAAAATTTGGTCGGCTTGACCAGCGCAGGCGAGCAGGTGATGGAGTTGGCCAAGGGGGTAGTGGCGCAGGTGGAGCAGATCAACCAGCTGTCGTTGGGGGAGCAACTGGCCACCAGCGGGGTGCTGCGTATCGCCACCACCCACACCCAGGCTCGCTACAAGCTGCCAGCGGTGATCACCGAGTTCAGCCGTCGTTATCCCGATGTGGCGATCCAGCTCCATCAGGGGGCGCCTGCCCAACTGGCCCAGATGGTGCAAAGCGGCGATGTGGATATGGCGATCGCCACCGAGTCCATGTATCTGTTCGATGAGCTGGCCGCGGTGCCCTGCTATCGTTGGGGGCGCAGCGTAGTGGTGTCCCACGGTCATCCGCTGATCGACTGCCAGTCGCTGTCGATGGCGGATCTGGCCCGCTATCCCCTCATCACCTATGTGTTCGGCTTTACCGGCCGATCCAAGATGGACAAGGCCTTCAGCCGTCACGGCCTCTCGCCGAAAACCGTGCTGACCGCCACCGACACCGACGTGATCAAGCACTACGTCCGGCTCGGCATGGGGGTCGGGGTGATTGCAAGCGTAGCCTTTGACGAGGGGGATAGGGAGGCTCTGGTGAGCCTCAACATCGACCACCTGATCGCCTCGAGCGCCACCCATATCTGCCTGCGCAAACATGCCCACCTGCGCGACTACATGTACGACTTTATCCACCTCTACGCCCCCCATATCAGCCGGGAGACGGTACAGCTGCACCTTATCAACCAGCCGCCGACTGCCAATATGGCGGAGTTGCCGTGGCTCTAGCCGCGGGTTGTTTATCGTACACAGAGCAAACATGCAGAGATAAAAAAAGAGAGGCCATGGCCTCTCTTCTGGTTTTATCGGTAGGCGGGATTAAGCGCTGCGGGTCGCCAGATTGATAAAGATCTGGGCTCCGACCAGCAGGCAGTCGTCATCGAGGTAGTAGGGGTTTGCATGGAGATAGTTGCAGATCCCTTTGGCCTGACAGCCGCTGCCGAGGAAGAACATGGCCCCCTTGCGGCCACGGCAGGCGTTGACCATGTAGCTGAAATCTTCGCTGCCGGTCATCGGCTGACCCTGAGCGTTGATCCCCTCGGAGGGCAATACGTCGACGGCCGCTTGCAACAGACGAGCGCAGGCCTCTGCGTGGTTCTCGACCGCCGGATACCCGGCATAGACCATCTTGGTTTTGAAGCCGCGCAGTTCGCTCTGGGCCACGATCTCCTTGAAGCTGTTCTTCAGGATCTGGTCGGTCTCGGCATCCATGGCACGGATGGTGCCGCGCGCCTGCACATGGTCGGCGATGGCGTTGGGGATGGTGCCGCCGTTGATCATGCCGCAGCCAAACACCGCCGGGCTGAACGGGCTGGTGCGCTTGGCGACGATGTAGTCCATATCCTCGATGATCCGCACCGCTTCGCGGATGGCATCCAGCCCCTTGTGGGGGGTGGATCCGTGGGCGGAGATGCCGTGCACATCCAGCGTCCAGGCGGAGCCCCAGGAGGACATCACACCGTGGTTGAACTTGATGGTGCCGGTCTCCATGGCGCCGTCGTTATGGAGGGCATAGACCTCGTCTACTCCCTTCATGCAGCCCAGCTCCACCATCTTCTCGGCGCCCGGCACCCGCATATCCTCTTCCGCCATCTGGAAGATAAAGCGGACGTTGTACTGCAAGCGATCGCGGTTGGCGGCCAGAAATTTGGCCGCGGTCAGGGCGATCGCCATATGGGAGTCGTGACCACAGTTGTGAGCCATTCCCTCGTGGGTCGACTTGAACGTAACGTCGCTCATGTCGTGCATCTCGAGGCCATCCATGTCGGCACGGAAGGCGATGGTCGGCAGTACCGGGTCAACCACCAGATCGCCGTGGAAACCGGTGAAGCCCGGATAGTCGGTGAGACAGTAGCCAAAGCCTGTCATCAGCTCGCGGCAGTAGGCCGAGGTCTTGAACTCGACGCCGGAAGCCTCCGGAATGGTGTGCAGATGGTGGCGCACTTCCTGACTGAAGTCGCGCAGGGCCAGCAAGGCCGGTTCAATGTGGATGTTGTTCATCAGATGATCCCTTGAATGGAGAAGCCGAGCTGGGCTACCAGCGAGGCGCCGAAGAAGCAGCAGGTGGAGACGATCATGAAGATCAGGATCACTTTCCAGGACATCTTCTTCAGCTCTTCCAGCTGACCGCCCACCGAGAGACCGGCGAAGGCCAGCAGCGGTACGCAGCAGGAGAGGAAGGAGATCTTGGCGACGGCGTCAATGAAGAGACCGCGCACCGGGGTCTCCGGCAGGCAGATGAGAATGCCGATGATGGTGGCATAGGCAAACGCCGGCAGGGAGGAGGGCAGATAGCGCTTGGCAATCAGCGAAGCGAACACCACCAGCGACATGGCGATGAAGCTGTCACCCATCAGCCAGAGCGGGGTGCCGCTGGTCAGGGTTTGGGTAAACATGGCCAGCAGGATCGCCAGAAAGACGAACCGCATATCCATTACGATGCTTTTCATGCTTTCTCTCCTTTGGCTGTCAGGGCATAGATTTTTTCAGCGAGCGGCAGACCCAGATAGGTGAGGGAGAGGGCGCCGAGGGCAGACGAGAGCAGGTTAGAGGCTGCCGCGATGCTCAGCACCTGTTGGGCCAGTGCTTCGTCGAGACCGTTGATCAGGGCGCCGGAGGCGGCACTCAGCATGGAGCCCGAGCCCACACCGGAGCCGGCAGCCAGCGCCAGCGGGTGCAGGCCGGTGAGCGGGGCGATACTGCCCAGTACGCTGAACCAGAGGGTGCCGATAACGGAGCCGCACAGGTAGATGGCCAGCACACCGATGTACTCCTGGGAGCCGGTGCCGAACTTGCCCTGAATGACCGCAACGGACGGCTCACGGCTGATGGAGGAGCAGGCCCCGATGGCGCGACGGCCAAAGCCGAACTTCACCGCCAGCGGGATGGCGATCAGGATCGGCAGCAGGTTGCCAATCTCTTGCAGGAACAGCGGCACGCCGACGCTCAGGATCATCTTCAGGTTGGGGATGATCATCCCCGCATACTGGGTGCCCAGGATCAGCAGGCTGAAGCCTACCATCTTGCCGCAGAAGCCCTCTTCTTTTTCGGTGAAGAGCTGTTTCCAGCCGGGGATGCGATCCTTGACCGGTTTGGCGGAGACAATCATGCCGATGATGACGGCAAAGAGCATCGGCAGGATCGGGATGATGGCGATGCCGATCCTGATCTCCTGTTTGCCTATCAGGTACTGGGCCACAAAGATCAGCATGGCGGTTGCCAATATGCTGACCGTGACCGTCTTGAGGGGGCTGGTTTGCTGCATAGTCTTTTCTCTTGTTATTCCCATGTGTGGCCATCGTCAGGGTTGTCCAGACCGATGATGGGGGCATCATAGGGGGCTAAGAGGGGCAGGTATGTGACCTTCATCAAGCTGGCCATATGGCATTTTTTCATGAGGTATGCCCTTTAACCCTCTGGATACCAAGGGTTAAAGGCGGTTAACAGAACGTCAGCATTGGCAGGACAAGATAAGCAAACAGGAGGGAAATGGTGACACCGCCCCGCAGGGCGGTGACGCGGATCAGACGGGCGTTTTGAGCCGTGCACTGCGCAGCAGCAGGGGAAGCTGGTAGAGCACCAGAGCGCCGAGCACCAGTCCGGCACCGGCCAGTTTGGCGCCGCCGAGGGGTTCGTTGTAGAAGAGGGTGCTCAGCAGCAGAGTCCAGACCGGTTCCAGCAGCATCATCAGGGCGGCGTGGGCGGTGGTCATCTTGCTCAACGCATGGGTGAGCAGCCAGTAGCGCAGGGTGGTGGCGATCAAGACGCTCGCCGCAAACCAGCCCCAGATACTGTGACTAACCCCGGCCTCGGGCCACTGCTCGGTCAGCAGGGAGAGCAGGGTGCCGAGCAGGCCGGTCATCGCCAGCTGGATGCAGGTGAGCCAGGTGGGGGCAATGGATTGGGCAAAGTGGCGATGGACGGCAAGCTGGATGCCGAGGGTGGTGGCCGCTGCCAAAAACCAGAACAGCGAGAGCGACACGCCCCAGTGGGTACTGCTGGAAAGCAGCAGCAAACCGGCGATGGCGATGGGCAGGGTGAGCCAGTAGTGGTGGCCGGGCTTGGCTCGAAAGGCTCCCCAGGCGGCCAGCGGGGCCATCAGGGTGGCGACGCTCATGATAAAGGCGCCGCTGCCCAGTGCATCGCTCTGGCTGATGGCGGTGACCCACAGCAGCAGGCTGGCACCGAGCAATGTGCCGCAGCCGGCGGCGCGCAGCAGTTGGGCGCGAGTCGGCGGCGGTTCACGCAGCCAGGCGAGGGGCAGCAACAGCAGCGCCGCCAGCAGGAAGCGGCTGCCGATAAAGGCGGCGGGCGGCAGTTCGCGGATCGCCTCTTTCGAGAAGAGCCAGCCAGCAGCGGCCAGCAGGGTGACCAGTACCATCAGCAGCAGAGGTGTGCGGTTCATCGGGGTCGTCATGGTGAAATGGAGGGGAGAGCATAAAGGAAAGGCGCCAGGTATTGCTACCTGGCGCCTTTCGCATCTGCCTTGAACCGCCGTCGCGGCTCGCGGCCAGCAATCAGTTCATGCCGTATTATCACACTATCTGTCTAATGCTGTTTGATGTCGCCCCCAAGTGTAGTCTATCTATCTGATTTTTATCTTTAAAATTACCTTTCTTGTCTAAAGCCATCTTAGGATATATAAGACAAGTGTGGGTTCAAATGTGGGTTCAAAATGGCAATCTCAGATTCAAAACTCAAAGCAATGCTGCGTGGTCACGATGATGATACACCCAGAAAGGTTGCAGACAGAGATGGGCTATCTGTTCTGTGGAGGAATAGCGGAAAAGTCAGCTTTGTGTACCGCTATCGAATTTTAGGCAAGGCAAAAAATCTGACTCTGGGATCCTATACCGGCCAAGAGGGGGGGCTGTCGCTTTCCGAGGCAAGGAAAAAGGCGGCGCAATGTCGAGCTTGGTTGGAAGAGGGCAATGATCCCGCCTTGATGACTAGGATCGGGAAAGATGAAAGGCTTAAGCCTGTCACGGTTAAAGATGCACTCGAGTATTGGCTCTGCCATCACGCCGATAAGAAAAGGTCGAACAGTGAGAAGCATCGCCAGCAATTTGCTAAGTGGGTCTATCCCCGTATCGGAGATCTTCCTTTGTCAGATTGTGATACTCGTCACTGGTTGAGCGTCTTTGACGAATACTCGAAGGTAGCACCTGTGGCTAGTGGGTATTGTTTCCAAAACTGTAAGCATGCTCTGAAGTTTTGCCGTGTCAGACAGTTTGCAGTGAGTAATGCATTGGATGACTTGACCGTCGCTGATGTTGGGCAAAAAGCAAGTAAGCGAGATAGGGTTCTGACGCTAGAAGAACTGCGAACACTATGGGATTGGGCTGAGAAGCTAGGTCCATATTGCTACTACGGAAATTTGGCCAAGATTCTATTGTCGTTCGGTGCAAGAACTCAAGAAGCTCGGCTATCAGCACCCGAAGAATGGAATCTAGCCGAAGGTACATGGACAGTACCTGCGTCTAACTCAAAAACAGGTAATAAAATCGTGAGACCAATACCTGATTTTATTCGGCCGACGATAGACGCCTTGCTGAAAGCCGCCGCCGCACAGTCATCCCCATACTTGCTAGGGGAACTCAAGCGACCAGAAGCGGTAAGTCAGTGGGGAAGGGGGATTTGGAAGCGGCTCGGGCATAGCGCCCCTTGGACATGGCACGATCTGCGAAGGAGCTTGGCGACCCGCCTAAACGAGGCTGGGATTGCCCCTCATGTCGTGGAACAAATTTTAGGCCATGCTCTACCTGGTGTAATGGCTCACTATGTTCATACGGTTCGGTTACCGGAACAAAAAATGGCGCTGGAGTTGTGGGGAGGGATTTTAAACCCATCAGAACAACCGCCAGACAATATTGTGCATCTACAAGTGGGGTAGGGGAGCACAGCACTTTCTTCAGTGATTTGTAGACTGTGCCTATGGAGGGTACACCGGGTTTACCCTCCATGTATTTTTACCCAGCCTGTACAGCTAGTGCCATCTTGTTGTCTGCTCCGTTATGCTACGCAGCCACCTGATGAGCACAAAGCTGATGCGGCGCCTTCCCTGGCCATTAGCCTTGCCTGTCAGGTGGTCTGCTGCCGGTGATCCTGATAGACCCTTTGCCACTTGGCATACTCGCCCTTATCGCCTCTGGCATGTCAGAAAGCACAGATTCGAGCAATACTTCGCTCAAGCCATGAAAGTATAACGCAAAAAGTTGCGAATTTTGTTTTTTTAGCTGGCGTGAGTAATCCACGGCTCAATTTTGTGGATTTATCTTAATCCTTAGGCTGTTGCGAAAATTTATATTTAGATCTATTCCTTACTGGCTTGTGTTGCGATCCCTTGCCAAAAGAACGTGCTTTTTTACCATTTGAACGGGTTGTGTCTACATGGGCTAAAATATCCTGCCTAAATAGAGCCTCTAACTCTTCATATAAAGCATGGCAACTATTGTCACCATCCATTAAATTAAACTCATACCTATCTCCAGGATAAGCAAAAACATCCCCTTTACCGTCCTTTATGATAGTGCTTTTCCAGAGTTGCCCCATCGTCTCTCTTATGTCAAGTTTATGCTCCCAGCCTCGACCTAAAAACAAAAAAACATGCATGTAGTATCCTCTGATAGAGCAATAGTCCAACTTCCAAATATATCCATCCACATGCCTAAATAATGGGTTTCTCGAGCAGTTTATAAAGAGCTTGCGCCGCCCATCGACTAACTCTTCTAGCTTGTATTTGAAGCCTTCGGTTTGGGAAGACATTTTCAATGGATCTTTATCCAAGTCTTTTTTTTCAGACGGTGTAGCTACATTACTAGACTCGATATGGATGTCATCATCTTCAGCATACATATTCTCTATCTCTGGTTTGAAACCCAAACTAAATCTGACCACATAATGAGCTTTTCCTTCCTCTTTTTCTTTTACGTAGCCAAAGATGGATTTAATATTTTGCTCAACATTAAACACTCTCACCCTTACACTTTCTTTATAGCTGTTCGAGTCAAAGACAACGTTAAGAAAGCTTACCAACCCACCAATAACATCATCTGAGTAATATTCATTGAAATCAATATCACCATCAATTGACAGTCTATGAAACTTTATAGCTTTAATAAAGTATGGCACTGCAGGATGCACATTGAAACGCCTCCCAAAGTCTTCATCTGAAATAAATGCATTAATATTTGACAAAATTAGCTTTCTAAGTATCTTTCTAATCTCTTTCTTCTGTGCCGCACTATACACAGGCAATAAATCCTTTTGACTTACCATTCTATCTTTTATTAATTCGAATGCCTTGCTAACACTCTGCTCATCTTCCAAATTACTTATTTCAAAAATCCGCCGACCAATCATAGGTAAATGGTAGTAACTGTATTTTCGAATAGTCCCAATATATCTAAGCAACATAAAAATTCGTTCAAAGAAATCAGCGTCACCCGAAACAATCCGACTTCTTTTCAGGTAATGGCGCCGATTCACCCCAAAAGATTTTATAAAATGAAGTCTATAGTCATCAATTTCAGATGTTTTGAGCATAAGACCTCTACTTATCGTAGCTGCAATATGGGCATAAGTTCTATTTCTTTGAGCTGCTTTCAGTAGGGAATCGCTATACTCATAAATTGAAAACTTTTTAATTATTTCTTCTGTTTCTCCCTTATCTACCTTCCTCCTTTCTTCTTTTGCTATCACATCAATTTCGTCAGTCATGAGTATTCTCCTTTTACGTCACTAGCTATGATGATGAATTACTTGTCTATCAAATAACCATAACTCCGGCTGAATATCACGATAAAAATGCAAAGAAGTAAAATGGCGGACTTCTAGATGTCCGATTCGCACACTTAGCTAAAAATCACGGTACATAACCATGATCACACTTAACATGGGAAGTGACTTTGCATGGCAAAGCGAAGCTCATCTGAATTTTCACTCATTCTCCATGGGCTATGTGCATGCTCCTACCTATGGCTACTACTCCGGCTATCGCTACCTATGTGCACCGAGAGGGTGACCATTCCAAACCATAGAAAGCTACCAATATGAAGGCACATACTTGTATTTGGCATCATGACCACTCAGCTCGCTGAACTACCATCTTTTTTTTCACTGGCCCGCTCTTCTGATGAAACAACCCACTACATCATCAGGAGTACACCATGAACAACACCATCAAAGTCCTGCGCATCAAAGACCTCATCAACAAGATTGGCATGTCTAGGTCTACTATCTATGACTGGCTTAATCCCAAGTCCCCTCGTTATGACGAGACATTCCCCAAACCCTTCAAGATAGGTCAGTCCTCTATTGGTTGGTTTGAACACGATGTTGATAGCTGGCTTATTCATCGCAGCCAGTCTTGAATACATTTTTTCCATCCCTAGTGAGCTCCATAACTTCCAGTGTTATAAATCATGCCTTGATAGGCTCATGGGTTAGGGAAATAGCCATGCCTTCTTATATATGTTTTTGGCGTTTTCGTAGGTAAGGCATGCGTATCACGTTTAGGTATATTTATTATTTGATATCACTACCATTCATTAAACATTACTTCTATTCAATACTATTCCTACGCTATGTACAGCCACCCATATACAACCAATAACCACTATCGAGTACCATTACACCACTCCCATGTGGTGGTCATGCTACCACCAGCATAGTTAGCCAATACCACTCCACCAATCGCCCCTATATACGCGTGTGTCTATCACACAGCGTAGGGTTACTCCTGCCTAAGCGAGGCCTTCATGTTTAATTCAGTCAGGCTATTAGATATCCTAACCTTAACAGACCGACTCCAAAATACAGCGCTTCCTATTGTCAGGGCTGTTTATTCAGCCCCAGGTAAGTCACGCATTACTTGCATTGGTCGTAGGCTATCAACCAAACTCTTTAATGCGTTGGATACCGTATGTGATTATTTTTATTGTCATGAGGAGGTATCGTCAGCGCATCCAACGGTAGCGCTATTCCTAACGCATATGCGAGAGGTTTATGGATTGCATCTCATCCATGAGCGATATCTCGATAGTGATGTCGGTGACGAATTAGCCAGGGATATTAATAACGCGCTGTATGCGTTTCTAAGAGAGTTCAAGAGTAAGGCGCACCGTAAGCGCCTCAATAACCTCAAACGCGCTAAGAACCGCAATCAGCTCAGTATAGCGACGTATGTTAATAGCCTATTCGACCAGCATGCCAAGCTATTAGTCATCCGATTGGATATCGGCTATCACGAAGACTACTACGACCAGCTCACGTTAGACCTCGTGACGGAAGATCGGAATTGTTACCTTCGTCGAGTACAGAACAAATATCCCGCTCTGTTAGGCTATATCTGGAAACTGGAGTTCGGTGTTGATAGACGTTTCCATACCCACATTACGTTCATTTTTAATGGGGCAGTTCACCAACGAGATATCTCGCTGGGTATAGCGCTGGGAGAGGTATGGGAAGATATGTCCGACAATAACGGGAGCTATTTCAATTGTCAGGTCAGGCGGGAGGAATATCGGGAATGGGGAACTGATGGTATTGGGATGGTCCACTACAGCGATACAACCAAGCGCATAAACCTGATTAATGCGCTGAGTTATCTGACCAAGCTGGATACGCAAATATTGGCGGTATTGCCAGCTGGTCGTCGGACCTTCGGGCGTATGGAGAGACCATCACGCCAACCTCGCCTTGGCAGACCTAGGTTATTGTTCTGTCGGTCTGATTGAAAAGGAACTCAGATAGATATTATCAAGGGAGAGTAAACAGATATCGCTGTGAAGCTGCTTGGGAGCGCCATTACGGCCTCCCAAGTTATTGACCCTGGCATCGGGTGTCAGTCAGTCACAGATGCGCACTGCGAGCTGTTAAGGGGCCAATCGTGCCACCAGCTTATCTACCACCTCCAGCACCAGCGCTCTGTCCTCTGTATCGAGCTTAGCCAACTGTTGGCTGAGCACAATGCCTTGTTCGGTGGGGCGGTTGCTGGTCTCACGCAGGAAGTCTGCAAGCTCACACTCAAACAGCTGGGCGAGCTCTGCCAACCGCACCACGGTAGGCACCACTTTTCCCCGCTCCATCCGAGAGACCGCTTCCATCCCGATATCCAGGTGCTCTGCGACTTGATCCTGGGTCAGTCCCGCTTGTTGGCGTTGCCGTCCAATCGCTTTACCGACGCTTTTGGCTAGATCGTCAAAGTTGATGTCTGTCATAAGTCCTCCAGTCAACCTGTATGGTTGGCCATGGACTTATTGACATTAAGGACCCTTTGGGATGAGGATCACCTCATTAGATCTAATTTAGTGAAGTAGTCACCCCAACATCGAAAGGAGTTCGACACGATCTCACCTCTGGCCACTTTGTTGACTGAGTCTGGTTATCGATCCAGCACTCCCACTGACATTACTCGAATGTCTCGCCTACCCGATAGATTCGCCTTATCGGCCCGGCTTTCTTTTGCCATTTACACATTACAGGAGACTCCTCATGCCATTAGTCCTGATCTGGGTTGGACTTGCTTTATTACTGGGATTTGTTGCGGCTGGTAACGGACGCTCATTCTGGGGCTGGTTCATTCTCGGACTTATAATTGACCCGATTTTAGCCGGATTACTTTACTGGTTGATTTGCAGAGATAGTTGATTATCGGATGCACATGTTAATGGTCAAAATTGAATCATGAAGGTTGGTAATATGGGACTTTGGAAAACGCTTACAACTATAAATGGCAATAGCTTGGGTGGCCTTATCATCAAGCTCATTTATAACGTACCTAAGATGAGCGACAGGACGATTATTGATATTGTTACGGGAAGGAAGTGGGCCCCTGAATTCATCAAAATGTTAGCCGCCAAAGAAGGGGCGCTGCGCTCTCTCAAAATGTGACGAGCCTCGCTTTCACCAAGGAAATTGTATAGCCCCCTCTGACTGCCGGGTGATGCTGCGCAATGACATCGGTGGTCAGCTTGGGGGGACCCATTTCCCACTCAAGCTCAATTACACCGAAAGCTGGCGGCTGGTCATGACCGAGCCGTGCCGATTGAGGGAGGTCATCCTCTTCACCAATCTGGGCAATGCCTCTTACACCATTGAATAACTCGTTTGGAGAGTGACATGACAGAAAAAATCAGACTGGCACTGTGGTGCACATGGTTATCGCTGTTTGCTTTACCGACCTGGGCGGCGCCCCAGTTCACTGTGCCAACGGTCACTAAACGGGTACCGGCCAACGTTGAGGGCACCCTCAATTTCGCCAGCATGCAGTTTTGGATAGAGACCTCGAAAGGGGAACGCATCATGTTGATGCCGCTGGATGAAGATGAGCCAAGGCTCATCCCCAGTGTCAGCCAGCCGGTTTCACTGAACGGCATGATGCTGACCTACTCGGATGGTAGCCGTTACTTCGAACCCTCCTTTGCACCCTCGTCAGCCGCATCAAGTACCGCGTCATTTACCATCGTGAAAAATGACGATTACAACATCGAGATCCGGTATGGGGGTGAGGTACTGCTGCGCACCGATGAATATGACGCCATCACGCTCACGCACCGATTGCCGCTGGCCAATGGGCAGGCGGTCTTGTTTGAGCTGCACAGTGGCGGTGTGGCATGCCCGGTACTCTATCAGTTCGCGGTCGCTCAGACGGGGGCGCTGACCATGCTTTCACAGCCCTTTGGTACCTGCAGCGACGAAGGCAAGCTGACCCCCGCCCCCAACGGTTTCACCCTCGACCTGCCCGGCAATCCTCGTCAGCGCTGGGTATGGGATGCCAACAGCTTAACGCTGCGCAAGCAGTCCTGACCACCAGCCTCCACACATTCACCACCATCAGGGCACCTTCGGGTGCCCTCTGTTTTATGCCGCATTTTATTTAAGGAACGGTTCATGCCATTACCACAACCGGGGGACCACCTCGTTTCACCCCGCACCGGTTACCAGCACCACGGTATCTATCTGGGAGACCATCAGGTTATCCACTACCAGGGGGTCAGTGCCGGTATACATTCCGGTCAGATAGCTATCGCCACCCTTGCCGAGTTTAGCCAAGGGCGGGGCTATCGCATCCAGCACCATAGTGCACGAGCTTTCAACCGGGAGGAGAGTATCGACCGTGCTTACTCCCGTCTTGGAGAGGCGCACTACAGCACGCTCTTTAACAACTGCGAGCACTTCGTGCTCTGGTGTATCGAGGGCTTTCACAACAGCAAGCAGATTAACCAGCTGATTGCCACGGGGTGTATCGCACATCAGGTGCTTCACTCTGTGGCTCGGCAGCCTACCCTTGCGGCCCTGCCTAGCATGGCCACCAGCACGGCACTGAATCCATCAGCAACGACTGTGGTGACCGCTGCAGTCGGTACGTTGCTGAGTAGCTCGGCCACCTCGCTGGCGGCACCCTTGGCTGCCACCTACGGCCTCTACCGCGCTTGGCGCTGGTTCAGGGATTAACGGTTCTCACATTCGATACCAAAAGGACACACCATGATGACCATGCCATTTCACTTGGCAGGGATGGCCCTGCCGATTTCCCCCGAGCTGCCTGACTTACTGCGCAAAGTCGTGCGGGAACAACAGCGCGACCTCACCGACCTCTCGACCCTGACCTTCAACTTTCGCAGCCCCGGCTACAGTGCCGAGACGGGTGGCGTCCATCCGGTAGAGTTGCGGCTTATTCGGGGATTGCACGGCTGGGTCTTCGATTACATCACCGACTTCAGTTACCAGGGGCTGGGCCAGGATGCCGAGCTCTGCAAAGAGCTCGACTTCAACCTCTCCTGCGACGAACACTATCTGCAGGGCTGGGGACCACTGCCCGGCGTGGAAGCGCGGGAACTGTTCGCCCTGTGGCAGAGCAATTTCATTAGCTACGCCCAGTTGGGGTATTTCACCGTCACGGTCAGCGGGGAGTAGGAGGTGTGTGATGACTAACGAACTGCCGCTGACCCACTACTCGCGCCAGTGGCTGGGACTGGTCGCCGCCAAGGCCAAGATACAACCGCGCCACCGTGGCCAGCGCTGGTTACTACACCTCACTCCTGATAGCCCCCATGCCCGCACCGTTACGCTGCACCTGCGCTGGTCTGGGGTGCAGTGGCAACTGCTCTCCCTCACCAATGCCGAGGATTGGCGCACGATGAGCCGGCCGATAGATGAAATATGTGTGGATCTCACGCGCCGCTGTTTCTGGCGTAGCCAGGCAGGGCCCGTCCCGTTCTCTGATCAGCCCCGTGTACTGGGAGACTTTCTGAGCAACCTGCAGCGTACCTGCATTCATCACGGTTATTGCGTAGAGAGTGACCCCTTACCCCATGAGGATGCTCAAGATGCCCAAACAACCGATAGCCGTTGAGCTGGAGGCGATTAATCGAGAGGGGGAGACGCAAGTGGTGCGCGGCAGTAGCCTGGCGGTTCAGGGCTACAGCGTCTACCTGCGGGCTTTGGAGGGCAGTGGGTTGGCGCTGGCCACCTAGGTAGCTGACTACGACACCATAGGACCGGCCTACCAACTGGCGGAACGGCTGAGCGTTGCGCTCGCTATCCTACTCAACGTACTGGTCCCCGGACCGCTGATGCCGGTGAAGCGCGCCCCTACAGCCGGAACAGGAGCAGAAGCCGCCACCAAGGCCAACTGAACACCCCTCACAGTGAACCAACAACCGCTCTACCTTTAACCCTGACATGCTTTATGTGTGCCGGGGTTTTGTTTATTTGGAGAACCCCACATGCGTTACCACAAACTCAAAGCCGGGGAATGCCCCGGCACCTATGTCGTCACCGAACCCGTGACCGAGCAAGACCTGTTGCGTATCGCCAATCAGATTGCTCGCAAGCGTCTTGCCAAAGGCTCCGCCATCACCAGTACCACAGAGGCCGCTGAGCGGCTGCAGACCCTACTACAGGACCGGGAGCATGAAGTGTTTGGTGCACTGTTCCTCGACTCCCAACATCGTGTACTGGCCTTTGAGGAGCTGTTTCGCGGCACCTTGGACAGCGCCAGTATCTACCCACGGGAAGTGGTCAAGCGGGCCATACTGCTCAACAGTGGGGCCATCATCGCGGTGCACAATCACCCCAGCGGTGACCCGGAACCCAGTCAATCTGACAGGGTCTTTACCCAGGCCCTCAAAGAAGCCTTGGCGCTGGTCGATGTGCGATTGCTTGACCATCTGGTGGTCGGTGCTGAGGGCTTAGTCTCGATGGCCGAAAGAGGTCAGCTATGAACCAGACCCCAGGCAAAACCCACCTCACCGCCCTCGATATCCTCATCGAGTTGCGCTGTTGGCTGGCAGACAACGTCGAGATGCAGACCGAGCCCGCCATCGTGGCTCACCTGCCTAACGGCTCCCCGCTCACCCAGGCCGATAGTATCGAGGCTATTGATGCGCTGCTGCATCAGCTGCGCCATTAGTCCGTTCCAAAAGAGAAATGAGCGATGCGATTACCTAACCCCTATTCCCTTGAGGAAACCCTGAGCAAGCTGCGCCATCGTCTGGCTACTGCCTGCAACGAGGAGGCGCTGGCATTACTGGAAAAAGCCGTCACCAAGGCGCGTGATGACGAGGGTTATGCCAGGCAGCTTGAAGAGGCCTTGCTGCGGGGATCCACCATCGAGATCCGCGAATGCCTCAGCTGCTTTGGCGACTACTTCGAGCGCTCCCGAGACGCACCGCCCTATTACCTGCATCACGATGCCGTCAACGGCATTGATTGTGCGCTCTACGCCATCCTGTTTGATGCGGCTTACCCAGACGCAGAGCAGGCGCACGAATAACGCCAGCATCCCCAAACCCGGATCATCCGCGCCAACACCATGATCCGGATATTCCGATCCCCCCAGCAAGGCCACCTCACTACAGGTGGCCTTGTTCATTTCAAGGAGTCACTCAATGTCTGCCTTCATGATTGACCGCAAGGATTACCTAGCCTTTGCCGTGCAGCTACATCGCTTTTGCAATGCCCCCATGCCACCGCACTACACCCTGGAGCTACTGCGCACCCTCTGGTGGCAGCCGCCAGCAGACACGACCAGCACCTGGACGTGGCGGGTTGACCGGCTGGTACGGTTGATGATGCTCGCCAATCGCCGTGCTGTTTGGCATCGCTATCAGCTTGGGCGTCAGCAGGGCCACAAGGAACCACATCAGCACCGCTCGAACAAGCTGGGGCCGCTTAAACCTGCCCATCGTTACCACCAGGCACCACTCACCGATGCCGAACTGGTAGCCCTCTACAAATTCACCTGCTGCGCCCTGTACCAGTCGAGCGAATGGAGCGGGAGTCCTGAGCAGGCCCCGCGGCTGGTGAAGGTAATACAGCAGTTGCAGCAGGCGCTGGCGCAAGACGTGCTGACCCGGCTGTCACTGTGGGAGCAAGCACCCTGGGGAGAGATGTGATGGATCTCTACATCACCCTGACAGTGGCAAGCTCGCCACCGAGTTCAATGGCCCACCTAGCCCAACGTGTCGCCGATGACATGGCACACCTGCATCACCGTCTAGGGGATGGGGTGAGCGATGAACTGGGCATCAGTATCAGCTATCTGGTCGAACAGTTTGCGCTGCTGGCAGCTGCTTACCGTTCACCGGAGGAAAAGGAGAAACACCCATGATCGAATTCAACGACAGCTTTAGCCAGGCCTCCGTAGCGGAGGCCATGTGTGCTCACTCAGGGCTTGCCAAGCTCATCAGTCAGCAGTTGATGCTGCCGGGCTTTGCCTATGCCCACGATGTGGAGGGGCGACGTATTGGTGGCCCGCTGGTGGCCCCCAACCCTGTGTTGCACAAGACCACGCTCTTTGTCAGTCCACGGGATATGCGTGAGCACCTGCCACGAGAGATTAACTTCGCCCGCTTTCGCTGCGCCTGTAATGCAGCGGGTCAGCCGGTCGGTGAGTGGCAACGGGTAATTGTCGGGGCCTACGTCAACCACGGTAGTAATGACAAGCCGGATTGGAGTAGTCACACCTGAGCCACGGCCACCAGCACACACCCATGCTCCCATACAGCCCCTCACTCCGAGGGGCTGTTTGCATTTGAAGGAAGCCCAACCATGCACGACCTGCGTGATTACAAGACCCTGACCGCTCGGCAGATCACCACTGCCATCGGTCAGCTCAACCACAACACCGCGCCGAAGATAATGACCCACCTGGGATTGCGGGCCAGGCAGCCGCAACCACTCGGTAATGGCCGTAGTAGAGCCAAAGCCCTCAAGCTGCTGCGCAGAGTCAAGAAGGCCCACAAGGCGGGGCGTATCCCGTTTGAACTTACAGTGACCGGCTGCCGCATCGACCGGGGTAGCCATCAGGCTGACCGCTACTATTACGACCGAACACTGCTGGCTCAGGGCTGGCAGCAGTACGACACCGAAGAAGATGCGTGGTACTTCGGCATCTGGATTAACACAGAAAGGCTGGAGACCTTTACCTACGCCGAGGGCGACACCCACCATGTGATTGCGCCAAACGTTGAGGCGTTTCGTACCGAGCTGGCGCGGCTCTACCAGTACCACCCGCAAGCCCCGGCGTTTATCAGCATCGACCCGGAAGCGGGCACGGTGACCCACCATTTTGAAGCCAAACCGGAGGTGTGAAATGGCTAAGAACATCACCATCAAGGTGCCCGGCAAACATCCGCGAACCGGCGAGATCACCACCTTTGAGCTTAAGGGCCAACGCATCGATATCGGCATCGGCGGCCAGGCCGTGCCTTTCCTCATTCACGGTAGGGGGATAGGAACGTCCCTCACTCACATCCCGAGCGGATACCGCATCGCCCTGCTCGGTGGCTGGCTCACCGCTCGTTACGCAATACCTGAAAATAAGCCCAGCAGAACGGCATGCGCCCAGATGGCCATAGACCGGCTGGTGGCTCAATACGGCTCGCTGCACCTGCTGGACCGGCTGAATGGCAAACTGGTTATCAATGAGATGGCTGACTGCGCTCGTTGACGCCAACCGTCTCGCTCATCCACACACAGCATAAAGGGCCAGCCTTCACAGGCTGGCCCTTTGCAACACTGGAATCATCGAACATGACCCGTCTAATCATCGGGCTCGAAGTGCATCGCTATGCCCCCGAGCTCAATAAACTGCATCTGCGTAACCGGCAGACGTTACCCGCTCCCGGCATCACCACCATCAAAGAGGCCAAAGCCCGTCTATTTGGCCGCTGGCAGCCTGGGCATCAGGTAACCATCACGGTGAGTCACCCTGACTACGTCAATCTCTCACGGCTCTACCGGGGGCGACTGGCCAGCCTGACAGACTTTCCAGAGCACCTGACCAGACTACGCCAGCGGCACAACGTGCCCGGCACCCGCATAGACATTCGACTGAGGTATTGCTAATCATGACCACGACAACCACCCACACCAATGACGAACACCGACCCGCAGCGCCAGACCAGTCCACCCGGATTTTTGCGCAGTGGGGCTTGCCCCATACCGTGACGCCGCGCTTTGGCGCTCGTCTCATTCAAGAGCATCATCGTCTGCACTTTCTGTCAGATCGGGCATCACTGGTAGGTGAATGGGCAAAGGAGGCAATAGACCAGCTGGAAATTGCCTTTCCTCGCCTCATCAAAGAACTGGAGGGCAAATTGCTGACAGGCGAACTGGATGCCCGACGTCAGCAGCGTATCACTATCCAGCATGGAGGCTTTACCTGCGAAGCCGATACCCTTGGCAGCCACGGCTATGTCTACTTAGTCATTTACCCAGCGACGAACATGGACGCCAATCCTAAGCGCAAGACGTGACCACCAATCCGCTTGTGGTTACATTTTGGCACCTACTCATCCGTGATTAATGGGATAGGTCGTGGGGAAGCCCAATTCATGGCCTTTCCTTTGTTTTTTTGCCCGCTAACGTGAGACGTTGACCATTTCATCTCTGCAATAACAACGATGCGCAGTGATCACCTTTCGCGTGACATTACGCATAGTGCTGCGGGGTTCATTTGTATAAACTGCCCGCCAGATAATGGATAGACGACTGACGGGCCGGACTTTTTCTCGCCGATGCATCACCTTGGCGGCATCGCCTTCTGTTGACCCACCACCCTGGATAGGCCCCTGCTGTGCCCGTAAGGCTCGGCATGCGCCGTTCCGTCAGTCTGACAACTTGGCCCGCATCCTCACCTTGGCTTTCGCGCAGGTGGGCTGTGACGGCAACATGCATAACCGGAGAACCCCATGACCGACCTCAACGAGCTCAGCCAGGCGCTGCTGGCCGCCGTTCCTGAAGATGGCAGCAGCATCGGTAACCAAGCCCTGATGGAAACCTTGAAAGCCCAATTCAGCGACCTGACCGATGAGGTATTTACCGCCGCACGCGAGACTCTGCTGGAACAGGGCGTACTGCGCAAGGGGCGCGGGCGAGGTGGTGCTGTGCTTCGGGTGTTGGAAGGCGAAGCCGCCGCTGCAGCACCACGCAAACCGAAAGCCAGTGGCAAGGGCAAGCAGGCCAAGGATGAGCCGCAAGCTACCGGTATCGAGGGGCTGAAGAAGACCCTGTGGGCTGCCGCAGACAAGCTGCGTGCCGACATGGACGCCGCCGAGTACAAGCACATCGTGCTGGGCCTTATCTTCCTCAAGTACATCTCCGACTCTTTCGCCGCCCGTCGTGCCGAGCTAACCCGCCGCTTTGCCGATGAGAGCGACGAGTACTTCCTCTACGACTGTGACGATGAGCTGCTGGCCGAGGAGCTGGAAGACCGCGACTACTACCGTGAAGTGAACGCCTTCTGGGTACCGGAAGGGGCCCGTTGGGAGGGGTTGCGGGCCCATGCCAAGCAGGCCGATATCGGTAAGCGTATTGACGATGCGCTGACCCTGATCGAACAGGAGAACCCGCGCCTAAAGGGCATCCTCGACAAGCGCTACGCCCGTGCCCAGTTGCCCGATGGCAAGCTCGGCGAGCTGGTGGATCTGGTTTCCAAGATTGGCTTTGGCAGTGATGTCGGTGAAGCGCGTGACATCCTGGGGCAGGTCTACGAGTACTTCCTTGGCGAGTTTGCCAGTGCCGAGGGCAAGAAGGGGGGCCAGTTCTACACGCCTGCCAGCATAGTCCGGACACTGGTGGCAGTACTTGCTCCCCATCATGGTCAGGTCTACGACCCCTGCTGCGGTTCAGGTGGCATGTTCGTGCAGTCGGAGAGGTTTATCGAAGCCCATGGCGGCAAGCTGGGTGATGTCTCCATCTACGGTCAGGAGTCAAATCCGACCACTTGGCGGCTGGCGGCCATGAACCTCGCCATCCAGGGGATGGACTACAACCTCGGGCGCGAGAACGGGGACACCTTTACCCGCAATCAGCACCCTGACTTGCGTGCCGACTTCGTGCTGGCCAACCCGCCGTTTAACATCAGCGACTGGTGGCATGGTAGCCTCGAGGGGGATCCGCGCTGGGTTTACGGCACGCCGCCTGCGGGCAACGCCAACTACGCCTGGCTGCAGCATATGCTCTACCACCTCAAGCCAACTGGCCGCGCCGGTATCGTGCTGGCCAACGGCTCCATGAGCTCCAGCCAGAACAGCGAAGGCGATATTCGTCGTGCCATGGTGGAGGCGGACGTGGTGGAGTGCATGGTAGCCCTGCCGGGGCAGCTGTTCTTCAACACCCAGATCCCGGCCTGCCTCTGGTTCCTCGCCAAGAACAAGACCCGCCGCCAGGGTGAGGTGCTGTTTATCGATGCCCGCAAGCTGGGCACCATGATCAGCCGGGTGCAGTGCGAACTCGATGAGAGCGCGATTGCCCGTATTGCCGATACCTTTCACGCATGGAAAGGGGACGGGGAGTGCGAGCAGCCTTACGAAGATGTCGCGGGCTTCTGCCGCAGCGTAACCTTGGCCGAGATCACCGAACACGGCCATGTGTTGACTCCCGGTCGTTATGTGGGCGCCGAAGAGGTGGAGGAGGACGATGAGGCCTTTGCCGACAAGATGGCTCGCTTGACCAAGCAACTGGATGATCAGATTACCAAGGGGGCTGAGCTGGATCAGCTTATCCGCCAAAAGCTGGGAGGGTTGGGGTATGGGCTCTGAGTGGCAACAGTTCTGTCTGGCTGATGCAGGTAGTATCGTTACTGGAAAGACTCCGAGGGGGGGCATACCAGAGTTCGAAGGGAGCGATGTTCCTTTCGTAACACCACCAGACTTCAATGGTTCCATGTGGATTGAGCGGGCTAATCGGTCCATCTCTGAGCTTGGTGCACAATCTGTCAAAGGTAGCATCATCCCTCGGTGTAGCGTGCTTGTGACCTGTATTGGTTCTGACATGGGGAAGGCAGCCTTAACGGCATCTCGATGCGTGACTAATCAACAAATCAATGCAGTGCTTGTAGATGAAACTAAGTTTTGCCCTGAGTTTATCTATTACAACTTGAGCTTACGCAAAGACGAAATACGTGGACTTGCAGGTGGCTCGGCCCAACCAATTTTGAACAAGTCTGCATTTAGCCAAATCCGCTTCTGGGCTCCACCTCTTTCAGAGCAAAGAACTATCGCCACAGCACTAAGACCGATCAACGATCGCATCGCCCTGCTACGCGAGACCAACGCTACGCTGGAGGCCATCGCTCAGGCGTTGTTCAAGTCGTGGTTTGTTGACTTCGAGCCGGTTCATGCCCGTGCTCGTGGCGAGCAACCAGCAGGTCTGGCCCCCGAGGTCGCGGCCCTGTTCCCCGACAGCTTCGAAGAGTTCGAGTTGGGTATGGTGCCACAGGGGTGGGCGGTCGGTACACTATCTGAAATTTGTTCGATTTCAAGTGGAAAGCGACCTCCTGAGCGGAGTGATGAACTCTCGGATGAGTGTCACATCCCTTTGTATGGAGGCGCGGGTCTAATGGGTTATACATCAGCGTCACTGTTTGAGACTCCACGTATTGTCACGGGACGCGTTGGTACACTCGGCAAGGTGCATGTAGCATATCCGCCATTCTGGGCTTCTGACAACGTCCTCGTCCTGACTCCAGCAGAGGATTCAATATTTGCCTTCTGCCTACATTGGGTGAGCGCAATAGATGTCCATGCCTTGAATCGCGGATCGTCACAACCATTGTTGACTCAGAAAGACTTAGGGGCTCAGCTGGGCGTCATTCCATTACCTGAGGTCCTTGTTCAATTTGAAGCTACAGTATCGCCACTTTATAAACAGATTCGTGCCAATTTAGAGCAAGCCCAAACCCTCGCCAACTTGCGCGATACACTGCTACCCCGCCTGATCTCCGGTCAACTGCGCTTGCCGGATGCCGAGGCAATGGTGTCGGAGGCGCAAGCATGATACTCGCAACTGAGGCGCACTCCGCTACGCTCGTCGTCAAGTTGACCCAGGGGGCTGTTGATAATGGCTATATCAGCATCGGGCGCCACCAATTTGCCTTCTTTCCTGTGGATGTTATAGCGAATGACCAAGGTGAAGCAGATGCAGCTATTGAGCTGGTTTTGCCAACCGGAGAGAAGGTCACTACCGCCGTGCTGGGTAAGTTTGGCCGGTTGCAGAAACGCTTTGGAACCATGTTCAAGCAGTTGTCTGTATGTGCTGGCGATCAGTTGCAATTGGCTCGGATAGGCTCTGACCCCTATCGGTATCAACTTACCCATATTCCGAATGGCTCGATTATGACTCCTCCCACCCCATCCGCATCGCAGCAGGACGCTCCCATGCCACAACTTGCACCATCCCCACTCAACCAGATCCTCTATGGTCCCCCCGGCACCGGCAAGACCTACCACACTATCAACAAGGCGCTGGCTATTCTCGACCCCGAGTGTCTGGCACAACACGACGATGATGTGAGCCCAGAGGCCCGCAAGGCGCTTAAAGCGCGCTTTGATGAGCTGGTCAAGGAGGGACGTATCGACTTTGTGACCTTCCACCAGAGCTTCAGTTATGAAGACTTTGTGGAGGGGATCCGTGCCGAAAGTGATCCAGATAATGGCCAACTGACTTATGACGTGGTTGATGGCGTCTTCAAGCGCATGTGTGACGCGGTGGCCGCCAAAGTCACGCGCAGCGACAGCCATGAGGCGATGACGCTGGAGGGGCGCCGGGTCTGGAAGATGTCGCTTGGCAATACTCAGGGCGATGATGCCCATATCTTTGACGACTGCATTGAGCAGGGTCTTATCCGGTTGGGCTATGGCAGCTCTCACGACTACAGCGAGTGTAAGACACGCAGCGACGTTCAGCGCGTGTTGGAGCAGTCGGTGGGCAAGATAGACAACGCCTATGACTACACCGTGACCAGCGTGATGACGCTGGTGAACCGGATGAAGATTGGCGACCTCGTGGTGGTCACCGACGGCAACTTCAAGTTCCGCGCTATCGGCGAGATTACCGGTGATTATCGTAGTGACGTGCACTACGAGGGTGATGACAGCTACGCGCAGGTCAGGCCGGTCAAGTGGCTATGCCAGTTCAGCCCCTCGCTCCCATGCGGTGAGCTGATCAACGGCCGCTTTAGCCAGATGACGCTCTATGAGTTGAAGGCACCGACCTTGATCCCGGAGAAGCTGCTTGCTCTGGTCAATGCCACAGCATCACAAGTTGGGTCGCAGAGTGAACCTGGCGTCACGCCATCGAACAAACGCGTATTGATCATCGACGAGATCAACCGGGGCAACGTTTCGCGCATCTTCGGTGAGTTGATCACCCTGATAGAGCCAAGCAAGCGAGCTGGGGCAAGCGAGGCGCTGACCACTACTCTGCCTTACTCCAAGCGCCCCTTTAGCGTACCGGACAACCTCTACCTTATCGGCACCATGAACACCGCTGACCGCTCCTTGGCCGGACTCGATATTGCACTGCGTCGCCGCTTTGTGTTTGAGGAGATGCCGCCCAGGGCCGAGCTGCTTGATGGCGTGGTCATCGAGGAAGAGGGGCACAAGGTAGACGTAGGCCGCTTGCTCCATATGCTGAACCAGCGTATCGAGGTGCTGTTGGACCGCGACCATTGCCTCGGTCATGCCTACTTTATGCCGCTCAAAGCGGCTGCCAAGCCAACCTTGGCGCAGTTGGGATACATCTTCCAGCATCAGATCCTGCCGCTATTGCAGGAGTACTTCTTTGAGGACTGGCAGCGCATCGCCTGGGTGCTCAATGATCATCGCAAGAGCAAGGCTGAGGCGATGTTCCTCACGCCTCCCAAACTCGATATCAAGACCCTGCTTGGTGATATAGCGGTTGGGGGACAACGCCAACGTTGGAGCATCAATGAGAAGGCGTTTAGGCGTATTGAGGCCTATGTCTTGACCATCGAGGGTGACAAGGGGGCGCAGTGAAGGCTCCCATCACGGTTCGTGAGTATGGTCGGCTAACTGTTAGAGATAACGCTGTTAATACGCTGGCGCTTGCCCATATAGACCGGGTTGATTTCGATTGGCTATGTCAGTTGAGCCAGCGCTACAAGGTAAGTCATGCACCCGCTCTTGCGCAGGTGGAAGATAGCCGAACCTTGCAACTGGACAACTACGTGGGGGTGATAGAGACCCCCACCGGGCAGGTGATCGAGATCCTGCCCAAGACCGCCAATGAGGATGACCCACTCGAGGATGGTCGTGAGTTGATCCGTCGGATGCTGGAGCGAGCCCTGGATCTGCCACCCCGTGAAACGGCGGAGGCGTCGCTGGAACGCTTTGATATGCCGCTCAACGAGTGGGTTATCGCGCGCTTTCTGGCCGAACTCGATCAGCTGGTCAAACGCGGCGTGCGCAGTGACTATCAGCGTCTTGAGGCGACAGAGCCGTTCTTGCGTGGTCAGCTGGATGTCGCCCGGCAGATGCGCCAGCCACCGGGCCGGGGCCACCACTTTGCGTTACGTTACGACCTCTTCTTGCCCGACCGGGCCGAGAACCGGCTGCTCAAGCGGGCGCTGGAGACCGTCGCCAATGCGACTCAGCACCCGGACAACTGGCGGTTGGCACAGGAGCTGCGCCACTTGCTGGTGGATGTGCCTGCCAGCCGCGATGTGGAAGGGGACTTCAGACTGTGGCGACATGACCGCTTGATGGCTCACTATCAAGGTGTTCGGCCGTGGTGTGAGCTCATCCTCTATCGTGCCATGCCGAGTGCCCTGAATGGTGAGTGGCGCGGCATCAGCCTGCTGTTCCCCATGGAGAAGCTGTTCGAGCGCTATGTAGAGTCGTGCCTGCGTGAACAGCTGTTGCCCGATGCCAAGTTGGAGCGGCAAGTAAAGAGTCAGTACCTATGTTCTCACCAAGGCAAGGAGATGTTCCAGTTACAGCCGGACCTCTTGTTGCAGCACGGCAACAAGCGTTGGGTGATGGATGTGAAGTGGAAGCGGCTCGATAGCAGCGACCGTGACGGCAAGTACGGCATCAGCCAGGGTGACCTCTACCAACTGTTTGCCTACGGCCACAAGTACCTGACCGAGCAGGATGATGGTCATCTGGTATTGATTTATCCATCATGGAGCCAGCTCAAAGTTCCACTCGAACCTTTTTGTTATGATGCCCGCCTGACGTTGTGGGTCTTGCCGTTTGACTTGGCTGCCAGTTCGTCCCACCGGCTGATATTGCCTTGCCAGCCGAGGGCGGATTCTGCGTGCGAACTGCGCTTGCCACTGAGACCCGCCGAGCCCGCCTGACGGGCGTTTCTCCTTGTTGATGAGTGATGGTGCATGACCGAAGATCAGTTGGAACAAGAGGTGCTGGGGTGGTTGGCCGAGGTGGGCTATCGCGTGGTGTGTGGCTACGACGTTGCCCCCGATTCTGATAACCCGTGGCGTGAGCAGTTCCAGCAAGTGCTGCTGCGCGAGCGCTTGCGGGAGGCGATTGCCCGGCTCAACCCCTCCGTGCCGCTGGTGGCGCGTGAAGATGCGCTGACCCAAGTGGTCAACCTCGATACCCCAGCGCTGCTGTCGGCCAACCGGGCATTTCACCGCTTGCTGGTGAATGGAGTGCCAGTCCAGTACCAGCGCGATGGCGAAACGGTGGGGGACTTTGTCCGCCTCGTTGACTTCGAGCAGCCCACCGCCAACGAGTGGCTCGCCATCAACCAGTTCTCTATCAAGGGGCCCAAACACACCCGCCGCCCCGACATCATCCTCTTCATCAACGGGCTGCCGCTGGTGGTGCTGGAGCTCAAGAACCCGGCCGACGTGCATGCCGACATCTGGAAGGCATTCGACCAACTGCAGACCTACAAGGAGCAGATCCCCGACCTGTTCCAGTACAACGAGATCATGATTGCCTCCGATGGTAGCGAGGCGCGGATGGGATCGCTGTCTGCGGATGCCGAACGCTTTATGCAGTGGCGCACTGTGGATGGGGTCAACCTCGACCCCTACGGCGAGTTTGGCGAGCTGGAGACCATGGTGCGCGGCATTCTGACCCCGGCCATGTTGCTCGATTACCTGCGCTTCTTCGTGCTGTTTGAAGATGATGGCCGGTTGGTCAAGAAGATCGCCGGTTACCATCAGTTCCATGCAGTCAGGGCGGCCATCGAGCAGGTGGTGCTCGCATCGCGTCCAGACGGCAGCCACAAGGGCGGGGTGGTGTGGCATACCCAGGGCAGTGGCAAGAGCATCACCATGACCTGCTTTGCGGCCCGGGTGATGCGAGACGCCGCGATGGAGAACCCGACCATCGTCGTCATCACTGACCGCAATGACCTTGATGGCCAGCTGTTCGGGGTCTTCTCACTCTCGCAAGATCTGCTGCGCGAGGAGCCGGTGCAAGTGAGTACGCGAGGTGACCTGCGTGACAAGCTTGGCAACAGGCCCTCCGGTGGCATCGTGTTCACGACCATCCAGAAGTTCATGCCCGGCGAGGATGAGGACACGTTCCCTGTGCTCAGCGACCGCGCCAACATCGTGGTCATCGCGGATGAAGCACATCGAACCCAGTACGGTTTCAGCGCCTCGCTCAAAGCGCCAGGCAAGGTTGCAGAAGGGGCTGCGCGCTATCAGGTCGGGTATGCACAGCACTTGCGCGACGCGCTGCCCAACGCGACGTTCGTGGCCTTTACCGGTACGCCCGTATCAGCGGAAGACCGCGACACTCGCGCCGTCTTTGGCGACTACATCCACGTCTACGACATGCAGCAGGCCAAGGACGATGGTGCCACGGTTGCCATCTACTACGAGTCACGCTTGGCCAAGTTGTCACTTAATAACGAAGAGCTTCCCCACATCGACGACGAAGTGGATGAGTTGGCCGAGGATGAGGAAGAGAGCGAGCAGGCCAAGCTTAAGTCACGGTGGGCAGCCTTGGAGAAGGTGGTTGGCAGCAAGCCAAGAATTGAGCGGGTTGCCGCCGATCTGGTGGCCCACTTCGAAGAGCGCAATCAGGCGCAGCATGGCAAGGCCATGGTGGTCGCCATGAGCCGCGAGATTTGCGTGCACTTGTATGATGCCATCGTGGCCCTGCGCCCCGACTGGCATGACCCGGACCCCGACAAGGGGGCCATCAAGATCGTGATGACCGGTAGCGCTTCTGACAAGGCATTGCTGCGGCCCCACATCCATGCCACCCAAGTGAAGAAACGGCTGGAGAAGCGGTTCAAAGACCCGAGTGACCCGCTCAAGCTGGTCATCGTGCGTGATATGTGGCTGACCGGCTTCGATGCGCCCTGCGTGCATACCCTCTATGTGGACAAGCCGATGAAGGGCCACAACCTGATGCAGGCGATTGCACGGGTGAACCGGGTGTTCAAGGACAAGCAAGGCGGGCTGGTGGTCGATTACATCGGGATCGCCAACGAGCTCAAGAGCGCCATCAAGGAGTACACCGCCAGCAAAGGACGGGGCAAGCCGACCGTCGATGCCCATGAGGCCTACGCGGTGTTGGAGGAGAAACTCGATATCCTGCGCGCCCTGCTGCATGGCTTTGATTACAGCGACTACCTCACCGGTGGCCACAAGCTGCTCGCCGGGGCCGCCAACTTTATTCTTGGCCTTGAGGATGGCAAGAAGCGCTTTGCCGACAACGCGCTGGCGATGAGCAAGGCGTTCACGCTCTGCTGCACCCTTGACGAGGCCAAGGCAGTGCGGGAAGAAGTGGCCTTCTTGCAGGCGGTCAAAGTGTTGTTGACCAAGAAGGCGATCTCCCAAAAGAAGAAAACCGACGAAGAGCGCGACTTGGCCATTCGCCAGATCATCGGCAATGCGGTGGTATCGGGCGATGTGGTCGATGTGTTTGAAGCGGTGGGGCTCGACAAGCCCAATATCGGCCTGCTCGATGATGAGTTTCTGGCCGAGGTGCGCAACCTGCCGGAGCGCAATCTTGCGGTGGAGTTGCTGGAGCGACTGCTGGAGGGGGAGATCAAGTCGAAGTTCGCGACCAACCTCTCCCAGGAGAAGAAGTTCTCGGAGATGCTGACCAAGGTGATCGCACGCTATCAGAACCGCTCCATCGAAACCGCACAGGTGATCGAGGAGCTGATCGACATGGCCAAGAAGTTTGCCGCCGTAAGCAAGCGGGGGCAGGCCTTGGGCCTTAACGATGACGAGCTCGCCTTCTATGATGCGTTGGCCAACAACGAGGCGTCAGTGCGTGAGCTGGGGGACGAGATACTGGCCAAGATAGCCCATGAGCTGACAGCCAACCTGCGCCGTAGCGTGACCGTGGATTGGAGCAGCCGCGAAAGCGTGCGCGCCAAACTGCGGCTGATGGTCAAGCGCATCCTGCGCAAGTACAAGTACCCGCCAGACCAGCAGGAAGAGGCTGCTCAGCTGGTTCTGGCGCAGGCAGAGAGCTTGTGTGAGGTGTGGTGTTGAGTGGGGGAGGCGCGAGCCTCCCTCACCTTATCTATCAAGATGTGTAGATATGGCTTACTTCAGTATGACGCTGCCTGAAGGTATCTGGTTGGCCTCTTCGAGGCTCAGGTAGCGTGGGCCTTGTACGCTGGCCAGTGACTTGAATAACCACGGATGCGGCTTTAGCCAAGCTTTGGTGTCTTCGTAAACGTCTCCACCGACCACGAAGTAACGACCATCACACCCGTCATCGTGTAGTTCATTGGCATCAGGTGCCGAGAGTTTCAGCTGGCAGCCTTCGATGACAACCACGACTTGAGACTTGTAAACCCCAATGACGGTGGAGATTTTGTTGGCCATATCACTTGAAACCCGCCAAGCGCTAATGGCGCCCTTGTAAGCACCTCGGCTGGAGTAGGTCTCTACCAAGTTGGCTACCAATGCCGTCACAATACGTACCTCGTTAAGTTGTTTGGAATGCGGTTTGTTGCTAGTGACCTGCATAGCCACCGATGAACGTGTTGATAGGGTCAGCGCGACTTGAAGTAGGCGACCTTTTCAAGGAAGTAGCGACCCAGTTCACCTTGATGTTGGTTCGCTTCGCTTTCTGCGTGGCCAAGTGACCGTTGCGCTCCTTCCATACCGCATATGCGGCGGCCTTCTCGACCTCGACCCGTTCTTGCTGCTCT
>NZ_JAPDCI010000023.1:0-45972 GCF_027705905.1 Aeromonas sp. Y293-4
CCTTATCTGCAATAAAATTGCAAAAAACAGCACTTTTTTAGTTATTCATATCCAACCACAGCTTTTATACAAACTTATCCACAGAAACACCCTTCTGGTTGCTAGAATGGCCGAAAACAAGGAGGCCAAGATGGACTTGCGACTGAGACCCTACAAGGGAAAACGCCCGCAACTGGGCAAAGGAGTATATGTAGATCCCTGCGCGACACTGGTGGGCGATATCGAGCTGGCCGACGACGCCAGCATTTGGCCCATGGTGGCGGCACGGGGGGATGTGAACCATATCCGCATCGGCGCCCGCAGCAACATTCAGGATGGCACCGTATTGCACCTGACTCGCAAGAGCGCCAGCAACCCGACCGGCTATCCGCTGCTGATCGGTGAGGATGTCACGGTCGGCCATAAGGCGATGCTGCACGGCTGCACCATCGGCAACCGGGTGCTGGTCGGCATGGGTGCCATTCTGCTTGATGGCGTCGTGGTTGAAGATGATGTGATGATCGGCGCAGGTTCGCTGGTGCCACCGGGCAAGCGACTCGAGTCGGGCTTTCTATATATAGGGAATCCCGTCAAACAGGCTCGCCCGCTCAAGCCCGCCGAGATCGCCTTCCTCAAGACCTCGGCCGACAACTATGTGCTGCTCAAGGATGAGTATCTGCAAGAGACCTGATAGGGCTGGCAGAAACAGGAAGCCCGGCATAATGCCGGGCTTCGCTTCTTATATAGCTATATAACCGTGCAGAACGGCTGACCGGAAATCAGTGAGCCTGATCCCAGTTGTCACCGGTGCCCGCCTCCACCAGCAGCGGCACATCTAATTCGGCTGCGGCAGACATCTTCTCCTTGATGATGGCGATGTACTCCTCCAGCTTCTCTTCGCGGATCTCGAACACCAGTTCATCGTGTACCTGCATCAGCATGCGGATCGACTCATCTTCAATCCCGCGGATCCAACCATCCACGTTGATCATGGCGCGCTTGATGATGTCGGCTGCCGTACCCTGCATGGGGGCGTTGATGGCGGCCCGTTCGGCTGCCTTGCGCAGACCAGCGTTGCGGGACTTGATATCCGGCAGATAGAGGCGACGGCCGAACAGGGTCTCGACATACCCCTGGGCTTCCGCCTGCTGACGGGTACGCTCCATATACTCCAGCACGCCCGGGTAGCGCTCGAAGTAGAGATCCATGTACTTCTGCGCTTCGGCACGACCGATCCCCAACTGCTTGGCCAGACCGAAGGCGCTCATGCCGTAGATAAGGCCGAAGTTGATCGCCTTGGCGCTGCGGCGCATGTCGGTGGTGACCGCATCGAGCGCCACGCCGAACACCTCGGCGGCAGTCGCCTTGTGGATGTCCTTGCCCTCGGCAAAGGCGGTCAGCAGCCCCTTGTCACCGGAAAGGTGCGCCATGATGCGCAGCTCGATCTGGGAGTAGTCCGCCGCCACCAGCTTGTAACCGGCGCTCGGGATGAAGGCCTGACGGATCCGGCGCCCCTGCTCGTTGCGCACCGGGATGTTCTGCAGGTTGGGATCAGATGATGACAAACGGCCCGTAGCCGCCACCGCCTGATGATAGGAGGTGTGTACCCGACCGGTCCGGGGCTTGATCATCAGCGGCAACTTGTCGGTGTAGGTGGACTTGAGTTTGGCCAGACCGCGATGCTCCATCAGCAGTTGCGGCAGCTCGTAGGTCTCCGCCAGCTCGGCCAGCACCTCTTCCGCAGTGGACGGTGCCCCCTTCGGCGTCTTTTTGATGATCGGCAGGCCCAGCTTGGTGAAGAGGATCTCCCCAAGCTGCTTGGGTGAGGAGAGGTTGAACTCCTGCCCGGCCAGCTCGTGAGCCTGCTTCTCCAGCTCCGCCAACCGCAGCTCGATCTCCTGGCTCTGCTGGTGCAGCAACTTGGGATCGATAGTGGTGCCGAGCAACTCCATCCGCGCCAGCACTGGCAGCAGCGGCAGCTCGATCTCGCTGAATACCTTGGCGAGACCCGGCACGGCTTCCAGCTGACCCCACAGGGTCTGGTGCAGACGCAGGGTGATGTCGGCATCTTCCGCCGCATAGGGGGCCGCCTGCTCCAGCTCGATCTGGTTGAAGGTGAGCTGTTTCACTCCTTTGCCCGCGATATCTTCAAAGGAGGTGGTCTCGACCCCGAGATAACGCTTGGCCAGCGAATCCATATCGTGACGACTGGCGGTGGAGTTGAGCACATAGGATTCGAGCATGGTGTCGTAGGCGATGCCCTGCAGATCGATATCGTGGTTGAGCAGCACGTTGCGATCATACTTGAGGTTCTGTCCCACCTTGAGACGGGTCGGATCTTCCAGCAGCGGTTTGAGCTTGCCCAACACCACGGCCTCGCTCAGCTGTACCGGTGCCCCAAGATAGTCGTGGCCAAACGGCACATAAGCAGCCTTGCCCGGTTCAACCGCGAAGGAGACGCCGACGATCCGCGCCTCCATATAGTCGAGACTGGTGGTTTCGGTATCGAAGGCAAACAGCGGTGCCGCTTTCAACTGTTCCAGCCAGCCGTCAAACTCGGCTTCGTCCAGAATACAGCGGTAGTCGGTTTCGATGGCGGCAACCGGAGCGGCGCTCTTATCGCCAGCCTCGTCTTGTCCGGCAATCTCGCTGCCATCTTCACCACCGGATTCCAGCTCCTTGATCAGGTTGCGCAGCTCGTATTCGCGATAGACCGCCAGCAGGGACTCCTTGTCGACCGGCTTGAGCAACAGCTCTTCCAGACTCTGTTCCAGCTCGACATCGGTCTTGATGGTCGCCAGTCGATAGGAGAGACGAACCTGCTCCTCCTGCTCGCGGAACTTGTCGGCGAACGCCTTGGAGCCACGAAAGCCGAGGGCGGCGACCTTGTCGAGGTTGGCGGCAATCTCGTCGATACTGCCAATCCCCTGCAGCAGGGCCAGTGCGGTCTTCTCGCCGACACCGGTCATACCGGGAATGTTGTCGACCTTGTCACCCATCAGGGCCAGATAGTCGATGATGAGCTCGGGCGGTACGCCAAACTTCTCGATCACCCCTTCCCGATCGGTCTTCACATCTTTCATGGTGTCGATCAGGGTGACATGGTCGGAGACCAGCTGTGCCATATCCTTGTCACCGGTGCTGATCAGGACCGGCAGCTGCTTCTCGGTCGCCTGGCGGGCCAGGGTGCCGATCACGTCGTCGGCCTCCACCCCCTCCACCATCAGGAAGGGGAAACCCATCGCCTTGATCATCTGGTGGATAGGGGCAACCTGGCTGCGCAGATCGTCCGGCATGCTGGCACGGGTCGCCTTGTACTCGGGATAGATGTCATCGCGGAAGGTCTTGCCCTTGGCATCAAACACCACGGCCACATGACAGTCAGGATATTGCTTGCGCAGGCTGCGCATCATGTTGGCCATGACACGGACGGCGCCGCTCGGCAAACCGGTCGATGTGCGCAGATCAGCCTGCTGGGAGGCGAAGAAGGCGCGGTAAAGATAAGAGGAGCCGTCGACCAGAATAAGGGGGTTGCTAGGGGCCATGAAATCGTCCTGCCAGAGATAAACAGCCGCTAGGATGCCACAGGGCCCCCCTCACACCAAGGGGCGCAGCAACAGCACACAACGCCTGATAAAGGGACTCAATCTGTGGATAACTCTGTGTTCAAAAATGGGGCGCATCAGAGCGCACAGTGATAAAACTGTGCATAAGAATATAAAAAGTCATTAAAAACAATGCATTGAGATCGTAAAAACCGATCGTGAGACAGTTAGAATGATCTCGATCAATGTGGAAAAAGATTTAAGGGAGTAGGTACGGCAGGATCCAAAGCGAAACAATCCTAGCACAGCAAGATGACTTGACCAGCGGAGGGCGAGCGATAACCATACAAAAGTACAACAATCCATCCTGGCTCACATTTTCAACAACGAGGAGTTTGCCATGAAAAAAGTGGCCGTGATTTTGAGTGGCTGCGGTGTCTTTGACGGGGCCGAAATCCACGAGGCCGTCATCAGCCTGCTGGCGTTGGCCCGTCAGGGATCCGCCGTCCAGTGCTTCGCCCCGAACGTGGCGCAGCTCCATGTCATCAACCACCTGACCGGTGAAGTGAGCGAGGGAGAGAGCCGCAATGTGCTGGTCGAAGCGGCCCGCATCTGTCGTGGCCAGATAAAGGATGTGGCCGAGCTGGATGCGGCCGATTACGACGCGCTGCTGGTGCCCGGCGGCTTTGGCGCGGCCAAAAACCTGTGCGACTTCGCTATCAAAGGAGCCGAGTGCCAGATCCAGCCCGATGTGCTGAAAGCGTGCCAGAGCTTTGCCAACGCCAACAAACCGGCCGCCTATATCTGCATCGCACCCGCCATGATCCCGCTGATCTATGGTGCCGGGACGCTGGCGACCATCGGCCATGACGAGGGTACCGCCAACGCCATCGAGGCGATGGGGGGCAGCCATCTCAACTGCCCGGTCAACGAATTCGTGGTGGATCAGGAGCGCAAGGTGATCTCCACCCCCGCCTACATGCTGGCCAACAACATAGTCGAAGCGGCGGACGGCATCGAGAAGACGGTCAAGCAACTGCTGGCGCTATAATCCTCACCCTGCCAAAAACAGACGGGCCGCTCATGGAGCGGCCCGTTTTCAATTCTGCCTGAAGGCGATGAATTAGATGGTTTCGCCCATCTGATCCATTTTGCCCAGCAGGGCACGCAGACGCTCCTGCCATGCAGTGTGCTCGTTGCGCAGCTGATGGTTCTCGTCTTGCAGCTTGCTGTTCTGCTCTTTCAGCTCGTCCAGCTCCATCTTCAGCAGGGAGATGTTGTCGACGGCGGATTGTACTTTGGATTCGAGTTGCTCAAGGACTTCTAGTGACATATGCATACCTGTTTGTTCAATTGCGATGCCCCACAGAGGGCGATTCAAGCGCGTGAAGCCAGCATACCCCGAGCGCATCGGCACAAACAAGCCAGTGCGCTGTAAAATGCGCCTTCCATAGATGTATTGTCTAAATATGCGTCTATTTTTCTCGCATCCTGCGCCCGAGCCGCGACAACACACTGAACCGTGCGTAAAAGACCCCGCAGCCCGCGCATCATTTGCCCCCTTCCAACGGAACCGCCGTTATCCATGCAAGGCGATATAAGCCCCCAGCAACAGACAAGCGACCACATACATCAGCAGGCCGTAGAGCAGGTTCCAGCGCAGGATCAGCCCGGCACTGAGGTTGTAGCGGGAGGCCAGCGCCAGATTGGAGCCGGAGAGCGGACTGGTGCCGGTGGCAAGCCCCCATCCCAGCAAGAAACACATGCCGAGCAGGCTGGGATCCGGCGCCAGCGGCCAGAGCAGCGGCGCCAGCCCGGAGATACTGATAAGCGGATGCACCCCGACGATGGCCACCAGCAAAATCAATAGCAGAGTGAGGGATGCCTCAAGCCAGCCAAAGTGGTTGAACAGTGGCAGGCCATGACCGGCACCGAGATCGATGACCGACAACGCACTGTTGATGCCTGCCGCCAGCAAACCGGCCCCCAGAAACAGCACCAGCTGGCCACCGATGGCGGGGAAGCGCTCCACCACCTGCCGCTTGAGGGCCGCCTTGCGCCCGGCCCTCGGCATAAAGAGCAGCGCCAGCAGCGGGGCCACCAGCGCGATCACCGCCAGAATGCCGAGCTGGGGCCAGATCTGCTTGATGAGCAGTACCAGCAACGCCAGCGTGACCGGCAACCCCAGGGTCTGCAACCGCAGCGGATAACCGGCAAAGTCGGCCACCCCGATCCGCTCAACCTGCCAGGCGGTCAGCCCCATCGCCAGCAAGGCGGCGAGGATCCCGAACGGCAGAATATGGGAGAGTTGCAAGCCCGGCGCATAGGTGAGCGCCACCGCCATGGCGACAAAGAAGGGTGACCAGAAGGCAGCGGCACAGAAGATCCGGCTCAGCACCATCACCTGACGCCGCTCCAGGGTGCCATTGCGCTCCAGCCGATCGCCGATGATAAAGAGCACCGAGAGGTTGATGACCGCCCCCAGCAGATTGAGGCTGGCCATGGTGCTCCACAGCCCCTTGCGCCCGGTCCAGGAGGTGGTGCCGGTCAAGAGACCCGAGGTGGCGAGGTTGAGGGTGCTAACCGCGGCAAACATGGTGAGCATATTGATGTTGGGCAACAGCCAGTCACCGGCGCTGAGGGTCGCACCCTGCCACCAAGAGAAGATGAGCAGCAACAGCGCCGCGCCATACAGGGCCAGCGCCTGCCGCTTGGCGGCCCCCACCAGCCAGGGCCAGGTGAGCAGTGATGCCCCCCAGGCCGCCATGGCCGCTGGCCAGGGGGAGAGTCCCAGATAGAGATGGAGCAGGTTGAGCAGCCACATCCCCAAAATCAGATAACCCGACCAACGTTTGGCCATCGACTACTCCGGCCGGGAGATCAGAGACACTGATCCATATCCAGTGAAGGCTTGTCGCACTCCGGACGGCCCACGATCTTGGCGGGTACGCCAGCGACCGTGGTATGGGGCGGCACCGGGTTGATCACCACACTGCCCGCGCCAATTTTGGCGCCCACGCCCACTTCGATATTGCCGAGCACCTTGGCGCCCGCCCCTATCATCACCCCTTCACGGATCTTGGGATGGCGATCGCCGCTCTCCTTGCCGGTACCACCGAGGGTCACGCTCTGCAGGATGGAGACATCATCTTCAATCACCGCCGTCTCGCCCACCACTATGCCAGTGGCGTGGTCGAACATAATCCCCTTGCCGATACGGGCGGCCGGGTGCACATCCACCCCGAACACCACCGAGATCTGGTTTTGCAGATAGAGGGCCAGCGAGCGGCGCCCCTGGCGCCACAGCCAGTTGGCAACCCGATAGCCCTGCAGGGCATGGAACCCCTTGAGGTAGAGCAGCGGGGTGGAGAAGAGATCGACCGCAGGATCCCGCTCCTGCACAGCGCAGATGTCAGCCGCCACTACCGTTAGCAGCTCGGGCTCGCTGCGCAGGGCAAGCTCGATCACCTCGCGCAAGGCGATGGCGGGCATGGTGGCACTATCGAGCTTGTTGGCCAGCTGGAAGCTGAGGGCCGAACGCAGATTCTTGTGATTGAGAATGGTGGAGTGGAAGAAGCTGGCCAGCATCGGCTCCTGGGCCGCCATGCACTCCGCTTCTTGCTGAATTTTGTGCCAGGTTTTGGCAACCAGTTCATCCATGTTGCAGCCTACTGTTGTTCTGGGTGAGGGCTCTGTTGTTCTTTTGTCAGCACCGAGATGGGGTCCATGTGGATGATGACATCCATCCGCTCGAATGCCTGGCGTACCGCCAGTTCGGCTTCATCGGCGATCTGATGGGCCTTGACCAGGGGGATCTGATCATCCAGTTCAAGATGCAACTGTACGAATCGGGTCGGCCCGGATTGACGGGTGCGCAGGTCATGTACGCCGTGTACACCTTCTACGGCACAGCAGAGCGCCATTATTCTCGCTTGTTCTTCCGCTGGCAACTGACGATCGAGCAGGGCCTGCACCGACTCGTAGCCGATGTGTCCCGCCCCCCACAACAGGAACAGCCCGATCAGGATGGCAAACAGGCCGTCGGCCCAGTACCACCCCTGCCCCGCCAGCACCAGCGCCAGCAAGACACCGGCATTGAGCAGCAGATCGGAACGGTAGTGCAGCATGTCGGCCTTGATGGCCACACTGTTGGTCTTGCGAATGACAACGCTCTGGAAGCTGACCAGCAGCAGGGTCAGCACGATGGAGCCACCGCTGACCCAGAGACCCGCCTCCAGCCGCAGAATAGGCGCCTGATTGAGCAGGGATGAAATTCCGTGCATCACCAGCAGCAGGGCGGAGCCGGAAATAAAGGCTGACTGGATGAGGCCCGCCAGCGACTCCGCCTTGCCGTGACCGAAGCGGTGTTCGTCATCGGCGGGGGCCAGCGCATAGCGAATGGCCAGCAGGTTGATGATGGAGGCACTCACATCCATAAAGGAGTCGGTGAGCGACGCCAGCAGGGTCGACGAGTCGGTCATCAGCCAGGCGATCAGTTTGCCGATGATCAGCAAGGTAGCGGTGGTGACCGCCGCTATGCTGGCAAAGGTCACCCAACGGGAATATTGTTGATGGCTCAAAACCGGCTTTCCTCTGGCGATGAAAAACTTATTATACCCTGACCCCGGCGTCAGTTTGGCGCGAAAATCTGCGGAATAACACCAGATGAACAGAATACTCTTGGTCGACGACGATCTTGAATTGACCCAACTGCTCACCGAAATTCTGACCCTGGAGGGATTTCAGGTCACGGTCGCCGAGGATGGTGAAGAGGGGCTGCAACGACTGGCGGAGCAGAGCTTCGATCTGGTGTTGCTGGATGTGATGATGCCCAAACTCAACGGCTTTGCCATGCTGACCAAGCTGCGCAAGACTCACGATACCCCGGTGCTGATGCTGACCGCCCGCGGTGACAGCCAGGATCGGGTAAACGGTCTGGAAGCGGGTGCCGACGACTATCTGGCCAAGCCGTTCGATGACAGGGAGCTGCTGGCCCGAGTACGCGCCATCCTGCGCCGTACCCAGAGCGCCCCGCCCCAGCGCGGCAACTCCTCCGACGAAGTGCACTTCATGGATATCGTGCTGCAACCCGGCCTGCAGCAGGCCCGCTGCGGCGAACAGCTGCTGGAGCTGACCGCCACCGAATTCGGGCTGCTGGAGTGCCTGCTGCGTAATCCCGGCCAGATCGTCAGCAAGAGCCACCTCTCCGAGCAGGTGCTGGGCAAGAAGCTGGAACCCTTCGATCGCGCCATCGACATGCACCTGAGCAACCTGCGCAAGAAGCTGCCGGATCGCACCGATGGCCAGCCCCGCTTCAAAACCGTACGGGGGCGCGGGTACCTGTGGCTAGAGCAAGAATAGAGCGCATCAACTCCCTCAACGGGATCTCGACCCACATCTTCCTCTGGTTCTGGTTCATGCTGCTGGTGATGCTGGCCGCCGTGATCAGCCTGCCGACCCTGGATCCCCGCAACCAGATCCCGCTGCCAACCCACGAAGTCGCGCGGATGCAGAACAACGTGCAGGCCCTGCTCAACGCCGCCGAGCCGGATCAGGATTTCGATCTGGCCAAGGCGATGGACAAGATCGCCATGCTGCCGGTGGATAACGTCTACCTGCGCGACGAGAAGGGGCAGATCCAGTCCACCACCCATCCGCGCAAGTTCGTGGTGCGCTTTATGGTGGATGCCGATGACCCGGCCAACCCCATGCTGGGCAACGAGGATCGCAAGGCGATCGCCGGCCCCTTCCTGATGGAGCACCACGGTCATCGCTATCACGTCTATTTCGGCCTCAATGCCGAGAACCCCTATCTGTTCCTGTTCATTCAGGTGCTGGATCACCCGATCCGCATTCTGGGCATCTCGATGCTGGTCAGCACCCCGCTCTGCCTGCTGCTCGCCTGGCGGCTGACCCGCCCGATCCTGCAGTTGCAGAAGTCGGTCTCCCAACTGGCGGCTGGCAATCTGGAGGTACAGATCCCCAACCTGGGACGGGGCGACGAGATTGGCCAGCTGGCGGATAACGTCAGCCGCATGGTGGAGACGCTCAAGAGCATGATCCAGAAGCAGAAACAGCTGCTTTCCGATATCTCCCACGAGCTGCGCAGCCCCCTCACCCGGATGCAACTGGCGCAGGCGCTGATCCGCCGCAAGCAGGGTGACAGCGCCGAGCTGGTGCGGATCGAATCGGAGATCGGGCGGCTGGACAAGCTGATCGGCGATCTGCTGGATCTGTCGCGGGTGCAGCAGCATGTTGAGGCCCCCATCGTGCAGCCGCTGGCCGACCTGCTGGAGCCCATCCTCGAAGATGCCATGTTCGAGGCAAACCAGAGCGGCAAGCAGCTCAGACTGCCGCCGCTGCCCGCAGAGTCGATCCAGATGTGGCCCGAGCTGCTGGCCCGGGCGGTGGAGAACCCCCTGCGCAATGCCCTCAAATATGCCCGCGAGTTCATCAAGGTGGACTGGTATCGGGAGGGACTGGAGTGGGTGATGACCATTCGGGATGACGGCCCCGGGGTGCCTGACGAGCAGCAGGCGCTGCTGTTCCAGCCCTTCTTCCGGGTCGATGATGCCCGCAACGCCAAGACTGGCGGCACCGGGCTGGGGCTGGCCATCGCCTCGGAGGCGATCCAGCGCCACGGCGGTACCATTGCGGCCAGCAACAATCACCCCACCGGGCTGACCATCACCATCCGCTTGCCCATCGCCTGATCCTTTTCATCCGGACGGGCGCTGGGTATGCTGGCGCCCCTTCTTGGCTTTACATCTCTTTGCAGGAGCTCGTCATGCTCGATATCGTCCTCTACCAGCCGGAAATTCCGCCCAACACCGGCAATATCATCCGGCTCTGCGCCAATACCGGCTACCGGCTCCATCTGATCGAGCCGCTGGGATTTGAGTGGGATGACAAGCGGGTAAAGCGGGCGGGACTCGACTATCACGAGTTTGCCGAGGTGAAGCGCTGGCCGAGCTATGAGGCTTTTCTGGCTGCCGTGGCGCCCAAGCGGGTGTTTGCCTGCACCACCAAGGGCCGTACCGCGCACTCGGCAGCACAATATGCCCTTGGCGACGCCCTGCTGTTTGGCCCGGAGAGTCGCGGCCTGCCCATCGAGATCATCGAGAGCCTGCCATTCGAGCAGCGGCTGCGCATCCCTATGGTGCCCCAGAGCCGCAGCATGAACCTCTCCAACGCGGTGTCTGTCTTTGTCTACGAGAGCTGGCGCCAGCTCGGCTACGACGGAGCCATGTAAGCGCCACCGATGCTCAGTGGCGGGCGTCGAGCAGATGCCCGCTGCGCTCCAGCCGCCAGCAAGTGACCCCCAGCGACAGACCGCGCCCCACCATCAGCGCTGCCATCGCCGCCCATAACGCGGCCACGCCCCACGACTGACAGAGCCACCAGATCGGGAAGAAGCCGCCAAACGCGGCCAGCAACATGCTGTTGCGCATCTCCCGCGCCCGGGTCGCCCCGATAAATACGCCATCCAGCAGGAAGCACCAGACCGCCAGCAACGGCATGGCGATCAGCCAGGGAAGCTGATGATGTGCCTCCGCCACCACGGCCGGAATATCGGTGATATAGCCGATAAGGTGGGCACCAAAGAGGGCAAACACCAGGGTAAAACCACTGGCGATGAGGGCGGCCCAGCCCAGATTGAGCACGATGGCCTCCCGCAGTTTCTGCCGATCCTGCTGACCGATGGCTCGTCCTACCATGGCCTCCACCGCATAGGCAAAACCATCGAGTCCGTAGGAGATGAGCATCAGGAAGTTGAGCAGCACCGCATTGGCGGCCACCGCCACGTCCCCCAGTCGTGCCCCTTGCAGAGTCATGAAGGCGAAACAGAGCTGCAAACAGAGGGAGCGCAGGAAGATATCGCGGTTGAGGCCGAGCAACCGTACCATAGGCGCAAGCTGCCGCCAGCGCTGCCAACCATCCTGCCACACCGTCGGCGCCAGTTGCCGCAGCTGACGGCGTACCAGCCAGATCCCGACCGCCAGCGCGCAGTAGTCCGCCATGACCGAGGCCGCCGCCACACCCCGCACCTGCCAGCCGAGCCCGAGCACAAACAGGGCATCGAGCGCCATGTTGACCAGATTGGTGAGGATCAGCATCACCATGGGGCTGCGGGCATCCTGCATCCCCAACAGCCAACCCATGATCACCAGATTGCAGAGCGCCGCCGGGGCGCTCCAGATCCGCACCGCCACATATTGGCCCGCATAGAGCTGCACCTCGGGCGAGCCGCCACTCAGGGCGATCAACCGTGGCAACAGGGGGAAGAGCAACAACAGCAGCGCCAGACCGAGAGCAATGGCCAGCCCCAGCGCCCGCAGCAGGGTATCGAGCTGGGCACGACCGTCGGCGGCGCCGTGCGCCTGCGCCGTCAGCCCGGTGGTCGACATCCGCAAAAAGCCGAGCAGCCAGAAGATGAGGTTGATCAGGGTCGCACCGACCGAGACTCCCCCCAGAAACCAGGCCTGACCGAGATGACCGATCACCCAGGTGTCCACCAGCCCCAGCAAGGGGGTGGTGATATTGGAGAAAACCATGGGCAGGGCGAGCGCAAACACAGCGCGGTGGCGAGAGGGATCTCGCCACCAGGGGGCAACAGCTGGGGTCACGCTCAGCGGCCTGCCAACTTCAGGATGCGGGCGAAGTCAGAGAGCATGGTGGCCATCTGCACTCTGGGCACCTGACCCGGCGCCACTTGCGGACGGAATACCGCCTGCAGCTTGCCCTTGGGATTGATGAGCACGATGGAGGCGGAGTGATCGATCAGGTAATCCTTCTCCCCCTGATTGGCGATGGAGTAGATCAGCCCCAGATTGCGCACGAACGGGAACAGCTTGTCGTGGGGGGCAGTGGCCGCCTTGAATTCGGGATTAAAGAAGGCGGTATAGGTCTTGAGACGGGGAATGTCGTCACGCTGGGGATCCGCCGAGATAAACACCACCTGACTGTCGGGCGCCATCTTCTTCAGCTGGTCATAGACGGAGCGCATATCTGCCAGGGTGGTGGGGCAGATATCGGGGCAGAAGGTGTAGCCGACGAACAGGAAGGTCCAGTGCCCCTTCAAGTTGGCAGGGGTGAACGGCTGGTTGTCCGCATCGGTAAAGGCGAAATCATTGATGTCCCGCCCCGCCGGATAGTAGTCAGCCTGTTCAGGCTGCTCTGGCTGCGTGGCGTAGAACACCAGGATCAGGCAGGCTGTCAGCAGCAGAAAGAGCAGGGGATAGCGGAGCTTCATCATAACAAGAGACCCTTTCAGTTCGAGGCAGATGGCCAGCAATGACCGGACAAGAGGGGGACATTGTACCCCAGCGAGCCGCCAAGGTGGTTCAACCTTGTGCAACGCCCTGTCAGGAGTCGACCATTTGGCATAATTAATCGCCAGTTGCGGCCATAAAAAAACCGGCCCCCTCGGGTGCCGGTTATGGATGGATTTGTTTGTCTCTTCTGCTCAGGGGCGAGCGTTACGCCCCTGCTGCAACATCTTGCCGATGGCCCGCACGCCGATGGGAATCACGGGGGCCAGCCAGCCCTCTTCCCCCTGGGGATCGCCATGACCACGCTTGAACAGCAACACCAGACGCACCACCTTCTCTTTCGGGCATCCCAGCCAGAGCGTCCAGTGCGAACCACGATGGTGCAGCCAGAGACCGTAAAACCAGGTCATCCGGCTACCTTTGACGAAACGGGTGATTGACGATTCCGCTGGCGCAGCCCCAGCCTCTGAATCCCATGGCGATCTTGATGCCATACCAGTCCTCCTTGACCGACAGGTCATGTTGCTTCGTCGGCCTGAACTGGGAACAGGCCCGTCACGACTATCTGCAACCATTACGAGTGGTCCCCTTTGCCTGACAAGGCTCGGGATCTCCCCACTCCCCCTTCATATCCCGTGAAGGTGTACTGCCCGATTCTCGTTGTTACCGGCCCTCCCGTACCGACGCATTGTGATGGTCAGAGGGAGGTGCCAAGCCCTCTCTCGGCGACAGGGCACTGATCTGAGCATATATCTGAAATGGATGATTGGTAGCCGGTCGCGCAGGACAAAAATGCCGCCGCCGATGATCTGTTTGATATGACAGGGAAAGTGCGCCAGAAACAGCACGGCCTCCCGAAGGAGGCCGTGTGGCAAACGCAGTTGGCGGAGATGATTACATCCAGTCGGCGTTGCGGATCACCCCGACAGCCAGTCCCTCTATGGTGAGCTGCTGGCAGGAGAGATCCACCTCGATGGGGGAGAGCTCTTCATTCTCCGGCAGCAGCCATACCTGGCTGCCCTTGCGCTGGAAGCGCTTGACGGTGACATCCTCATCGAGACGGGCGACCACCACCTGACCGTTGCGCACTTCCTGGGTCTTGTGCACCGCCAGCAGATCGCCATCCAGAATGCCGATGTTCTTCATGCTCATCCCCTGCACCCGCAGCAGAAAATCTGCGCGCGGATGGAACAGAGCGGGATCAACCTGATAGTGGCTCTCGATATGCTCCTGAGCCAGGATGGGTTCACCGGCGGCCACCTTGCCGATGAGCGGCAGGCCGCTCTCTTCCAGCACCTCTTCCTCTTCGAGCAACAGGCGAATGCCGCGGGACGTGCCCGGCATGATCTCGATGACCCCTTTTTTGGCCAGGGCCTTCAGATGTTCTTCGGCCGCATTGGCCGACTTGAAACCAAGCTTCTGGGCAATCTCGGCACGAGTCGGCGGCATACCGGTCTCGCTCATGTTCACCTTGATCAGCTCCAGCACTTCGGCCTGGCGGGGGGTAAGGGGTTTCATAGAATTGGCACCTGTCTTTTTATACAGCACACTGGCAGTATATACAGTGCAGTGGCCAAGGCAAGGCGCAGCTGACATTTGTCGCGACCAACCCCTCATTTACTACTGTTTTGATCCTGCGCAGCCGACTCATCGTACCTCTCGGCGACAAGGGGCTGTCGATTTGCTATGCTCACGCCGCATTTTTTTGGAGAGCAGACGCACATGTCCCTAGGACAGAAGATTTCCAGAGCCATCTTGCAATGGCCGGTCAGCGGCTTGGTCAATCACAAGAGCCTGCCGGAAAATCCCATCACAGAACTCAATCTGGATCCGGCCAGACCCATCGTCTATGCCCTGAAAACCAGTTCGATCACCGACCTGATGACCCTGCAGCAGTGCTGCGAGGATCTCGGTCTGCCCGGCCCCTTCACGCCGCTGGAACTGAACGGCCAGCTGCTGCCGCGCTATGTCTGTCTGGACCGTCCACCTCCCCTGTTTGGCAAACGCAGCAAACCGCTCCCCTTCCTGCAGGAGTTCCACCAGCTGCTGGATCTGCACAAGCAGGATCCCGAGCTAGATATCCAGGTGGTGCCCGTCACCCTGTTCTGGGGCCGCGCTCCGGGTCGGGAAGGGGAAGAAGCCTCCGGCCTCAACATCATCAGCAGCTTGGCGCCGAACCGGCTGAAGAAGGCGCTTATCGTGATCCTCAAGGGTCGCGAGAATCTGGTGCGCTTCTCGCCGCCCCTCTCCCTGCGCTACATGGCCGACAAACACGGCACCGACGAGGCCATCGCCCACAAGCTGGCACGAGTGGCCCGTACCCACTTCAGCCGTCAGCAGCTGGCTGCCACCGGCCCGAAACTACCGAACCGCAACCTGCTGTTCAAGCAGCTGCTCGACTCCGCGGTGATCCAGCAGGCGATTGAAGAGGAGGCCCAGCGCGAGGGGATCAGCCTCGAGAAGGCGCAAAAGCGTGCCCATGGCTACATGGACGAGATCGCCTCCAACTTCTCCTACCGGCTGATCCGCCTGGGCGAGAGCTTCCTCGGCTGGCTGTGGAACAAGCTCTACCGCGGTTTGTCGGTCAATGGCGCCGAGAAGGTACGCCAGTTGGCGCAGGAAGGGCACGAGATCGTCTACGTTCCCTGCCACCGCAGCCACATGGACTACCTGCTGCTCTCCTACGTCATCTACCACCAGGGGATGGTGCCGCCCCATATCGCGGCAGGCATCAACCTCAACTTCTGGCCGGCGGGCCCCATCTTCCGCCACGGCGGCGCCTTCTTCATTCGCCGCACCTTCAAGGGCAACCCGCTCTACAGCACGGTATTCCGGGAATACCTCAACCTGCTGTTTGCCAAGGGTTACTCGGTAGAGTTCTTCACCGAAGGTGGTCGCTCCCGTACCGGCCGTCTGCTACCGCCCAAGACCGGCATGCTGGCGATGACCCTGCAGGCAATGATGCGCGGGCTGGACAGGCCGGTCACTCTGGTGCCGGTCTATCTGGGCTACGAGCACGTGATGGAGGTGAACACCTACCACAACGAGCTTAAGGGGAGTCGCAAGGAGAAAGAGAGCTTCCTGCAGGTGCTCGGCATCCTGCGCAAGCTGCGCAACTACGGCCGTGGTTTCGTCAACTTCGGCGAGCCGCTGACTCTCAACAGCTACCTGAGCGAACACATCCCCGACTGGAAAAAGCACATCGGGGAAGAGGAGCGTCCGGAGTGGATGGCGGGCACCGTCAACAATCTGGCCGAACTGCTGATGACCCGCATCAACGGCGCTGCCGCGGTCAACGGCCTGACCCTGAGCGCGCTGGCGCTGCTGGCCGCCGAGCGCCACGCCCTGACCCGCGACGAATTGCAGGCCCAGCTCAACACCTATCTGGATCTGCTCAAGGCGGTGCCTTACAGCCCGCAGAGCACCATTCCGGATGAGGATGCCAAGACCCTGCTGGATCAGGCGATGGAGCTCAACAAGTTCGAGGTCAGCGAGGACAAGCTGGGGCAGATCATCAGTCTCGACCGCTATCAGGCGATCCTGCTGACCTACTACCGCAACAACATCCTCCACCTGTTTGCCATGCCCTCTCTGGTGGCGGCACTGATCGAACGGTGCGAAGGGATCTCCCGCAGCGAGATCATGGCCCGCTGCATCGACATCTATCCGCTGCTCAAGACCGAGCTGTTCCTGCGTTATGAAGAGGATGAGTTGCCGGCGCTGGTCGACAGCCTGCTCGGCGCGCTGCAGACCCAGCAACTGATCGAGACCCGCAATGACGGCTACTGGGTCAATCCGGCCAACCAGATGCGCCTGCTACTGCTGGCGGAGAGCATTCAGGAGACCCTGCAACGCTACGCCATCGTGCTGACCCGGGTGCTGGCCCAACCCCATATCGAGGCGGAGCAGCTGGAGGCGGACGGCCTGATGATGGCAGAGCGCCTCGGCACCCTGCACGGCATCAACGCCCCCGAGTTCTTCGACCAGAAGCTGTTCAGCACCCTGATCCACACACTGCGCAAGGAGGGCTACCTCTCTCCCGAGTGCAAGCCGGATCTCGGCCGCTTCCAGGCGCTGGCCGACAACATAGTGCCGCTGCTGAGCAACAAGATCCGCCGCACCATTCAGGCAGGCAATCAGCTCTAATCTGCAACGCAAACAAAGAAGGTCGCATGTGCGGCCTTCATTTTTATCGGAGTCTGCGTGGGAACATGTCACGCCAGCAGGTAATCGAGCACCAGACCGGCAAACACCAGCGCCCCCACATAGTTGTTGTTGAGAAACGCCTGGAAGCAGGCTTCCCGCTGCCGCTCGCGAATAAGTCGCTGCTGATAGACAAACAGCACCGCCGCTCCCAGCAATCCCCAGTAATACCAACCCCCCAGCGTCATCAGTTGCCCGACCGCCAGCAACAGCAGCAGAGTCGAGAGTTGCAATGCGCCGATGATCCGCTTGTCGTAACGACCAAACAGGATGGCGCTGGATTTGAGGCCGATCTTGAGGTCGTCATCCCGATCCACCATGGCGTACTGGGTGTCGTAAGCCACGGTCCAGAGCAGGTTGGCAAAGAAGAGCAGCCAGGCCACCAGCGGCAGAGCATCCGCCTGCGCCGCATAGGCCATCGGGATCGACCAGGAGAAGGCCATCCCGAGCACCAGCTGGGGGTTGGAGATAAAGCGCTTCATGAAGGGGTAGCTCACCGCCAGCAGCAGGGCGACAAACGACAGGCCGATGGTGAGCGGATTCATGGTCAGCACCAGACCAAACGAAATAAGCGCCAGCACGAAGAAGAGCGCCAACACCTCCCACGGTTTGACTCTGCCCGTGGGCAAGGGGCGACCAGCGGTGCGTTTGACGTGGCCATCGAAGTTGCGATCCGCATAGTCGTTGATGACGCACCCTGCCGAGCGCATCAGAAAGACCCCGACCACAAACACGGTCAGCACCCAGAGATTGGGCAGGCCACCGGCGGCCAGCCAGAGCGCCCACAGGGTTGGCCACAGCAGCAGCAGAGTGCCTATGGGTTTGTCGACGCGGGCCAACTGCATGTAGGCAAGTCCCCGCTCCTTGGTTAACAGATTCACTCCAGCTCCTTGTCACAGACGAGAGAGGGCAGAAACAGCTCGTGCACCAGCAGTGGCCACTGCCCCAGAAACAGACGGGAACGACGCCCCCAGACAATGGCGGCCGGGCAACGGGGATTGGCGGCAATATCGAAACGGGCCAGCTGCAGGTGATCACGGCGGGCAGGCTCATGGCCAAATACCCGCTCACCCAGCGGCTGCTCGCCAAGCTCGGCAATGCCGCTCCCTTGCAGTGCGTCATCGGCAAACAGGGTCCAGCCCAGCACGGCGGGCCCACGATCCCCATGCAGGATCACCTCGCGGCAGGTACCGGCCGGCGAGGCCGAATCCACCAGCCACTGCTCATCGGCAGTAAGGGCGACTGGGTGATTGCCCAGCCACTCCACCGAAAAGTGGCGATTGTGCTGACGCAGACGCCGGGTCATGGAGCCGGGCTCCAGCAGCCAGGGGCGCAAGCTGGCGGGCAATTCGCAACATTCGGGAGCCAGCCACCCGCTTAACGGCGTGAGGGGAACAGTCAACTCGGACTTCACAGCTTCACCATCCAGAGATTTCCGTGTTCAGGTTAAAATCCGGTTTATTATCCGTAAATCAATAGCGAAATGTAAGAACATCCGTGCTTGACGGCCCCGATGGCAACATCAAAAATGGGTTATCTCTTGCTGATGAGCCATCTATATGAAGATATTCAAAATTCTGCTGGTGTTGTTACTGAGCTGTGGCGCCCTGCAGCAGCAAGCTCTGGCTGAAGATGAGCCGCCCGCCGAGGGCACAGAGGGGGCTGCCAAGCCTGGTTTCTCCTACCACGCGCTCGATCCCGACATCATCACCAACTACCTGAGTGATAGCAAAACCCTCGGTTATATCCGGGTCACGGTAGAGCTGATGGCGGAAAACGAGGCCGATCTCAAGCTGCTGGAGCAGCATGACCCGCTGATCCGCGATGCCATCATCCGTCTGATTGGCAGCAAAAATGCCGATCAAGTGAAGTCCCTGACCAACCGAGAAGAGCTGCGCAAGGAGTGCGAGACAACCGTCAACGAGCTGCTGGTGAAAGAGACCGGCAAGAAAGCGGTGCGCGAGCTTATCTTCACCAAGTTCCTCTACCAGTAATCCCTCCCGAAACAATCCCTTATTGGCATATCGACCAATAAGCGAGCTTTGCCGGTTTATTCGAAATGAAAATCGATTACAATACGGCCGTCAAGTCGTAGAGGTAGTCGTTATGGGCAGCAAAACCCTGTGTGAATGGCGCCGTCACGAGATCCCCACCGATCTCAAGGCGCTGAGAAAAATCGTGCGCAAACCCAAGTTTGTCTGCAGCAAGTGCGCCCGCAGTGCCAATGACAAGGGTTACCTCTGCCAACCGCTGCGTTTGAAAGAGGAGTAACGCCCCTCCCTGTCAGGGCGTTATTGATCGGTCCACCCCTGACGCCCCTGTTCGAACAATCTGCGTGCTTGGGTATCATTCGGGCAGACACCGCGATACTCCTCGCCTGAGCGGCCAGCCAGATAGAGGTGCTCGGGGCGGCAATACCATGCCAATCCCTTCTGATGTCCCTGCTTCCACAGTTCAGAATCCACCTTCTTGCCACATTGCCCCTGATGGAACTCGATCCGCTCGGTGGTGAAGCCCAGCTTGCCATCCGCCTCCCCCACCTCACTCCACACCTTCTCGCAGGGATCATCGTTGGAGACACAGCCACCCAGCAGGGCAGCCAACAATATGATGGAGAGTCGCATAGTCATCCTTGAGCGTCATTTGGGCAGTTCATTCTACCCAGCGCCCCGCCCCTGACCAAGGACGAACGCTCAGCCATGTGAGCGCGGCAAAAAAATCAGGCGGGCCCAAAGCCCGCCTGTTCGTTCAATGCCGTGGTTCACTGGTCATCGAAAGTGTCATCATCCTGCCAGCTTTCATCTTCCCACTGATCCAGCTCTTCTTCCCAGGAATCCGGCTCCCAATCATCATCAGAGGAGTCGTAATCCGGCTTGTGTCCACCCATCTTCACTCTCCTTGGATAGTTCACCCGCACTCCAATTTTATCCGGAATTGTCGGGCTCGCCAGTCAGAGAGAGTTCAAAGTTTGACCAGAGTGCGACCTACGATCTGGCCGTGCGTAATGGCCTCGGCGGCCTCCACTACCTGCTCCAGCCCAATCTCGGTAACCGCCTGTTCAAAGAAGCTGGCAGGAAGATCCCGTGCCAGTCGCTGCCACGCCAGTTGACGACGTTCAAACGGGCACATCACCGAATCGACCCCCTGCAACCGCACATTACGCAGGATAAAGGGCATCACACTGGTCGGCAGATCGAAACCGCCCGCCAGCCCACAGGCCGCCACGGCGCCGCCATAGTTCATCTGAGCCAACAGTTTGGCCAGCACCTGACTGCCGACGGTATCGATGGCACCGGCCCACAGCTGCTTCTCCAGCGGTTTGGCAGGCACCAGCAGCTCGCTGCGCGGCACGATGCGGCTGGCACCCAACGCAGTGAGCATGGCGCCCTGCTCTTCGGGACGACCGGTCAGCGCCGCCACCTGATAGCCCAGGGCCGCCAGCAGGGCGACCGAGGTGGCCCCCACACCGCCTGCCGCACCGGTGACCAGCACCTCGCCACTTGCGGGAGTAATACCCGCCTCTTCCAGTGCCAGCACGCAGAGCATGGCGGTGAGACCGGCGGTACCGATGCACATGGCCTGCCGTTCATCCAGCCCGGCGGGCAACGGCACCAGCCAGTCCCCCTTGACCCGCGCCTGTTCGGCCATGCCGCCCCAGTGCCCTTCGCCCACACCCCAACCGGTCAGCACCACCTTGTCGCCGGGCTGATAGCGGCTGTCGGCAGACTCAAGCACGGTACCGGCAAAGTCGATGCCGGGCACCAGCGGCCATTGGCGCACGATCTTGCCCTTGCCGGTGATGGCCAGCCCATCCTTGTAGTTGATCGAGCTGTAGCTCACCGCTACCCGCACTTCACCTTCCGGCAACTGGCTCTCGGCCAGCCGGATCAGAGTCGGAACAGTCTTGCCGTCTTGGTTTTCCAGTAACAGAGCCTTGAACATGGTTGCCTCTTTGATGACGTGTGAAACGGGGATCAGCTGCTTTGACGCTTTTGCAGTTGAAAATCGAGAGCCAGAGCAGTGCCCATCACGGGCTCCCCGGCCAGTTGGCGCAGGATCAGCTCGGCAGCCTCCTGCCCCATTTTGCGATAGGGGATCCTGACCGAAGTAAGGGTCGGATAACAGGCGCGCGCCACATCCAGATCGTCAAATCCGGCGATGGCGAGTTTGCCCGGCACATTCAAATGGCGACGCTGGCACTCGAACAGCACGCCAGCCGCCAGTTCGTCGTTGACGCAGATCAGCGCGTCCAGCTCGGGCCAGCGCAGTAGAAATTCACCCAGCATGGTGGCGCCGGTACTGAAGCTGGGCCGCTCAGAGGTGTTGATGATGGCATCGGGGGAGAGGTAGTTGTCGAGCAGCGCCTTCTGCCAGCCCTGCATCCGCTGTTGCAGCATCCACTGCTCCTGACGGGCACAGAGAAAACCGATATTGCGGTAGCCCCGCTCGATAAGGTGGCGGGTGAGCTGATAACCGGCATCGAAGTTGGAGACTCCCACATTCATGTCAATGGGACTGCGGGCCATGGCACCCACCTCAACCACTGGCAAACGGGCAGCTTTCAGGCGAGTACGGATCGTCTCGCCGGGATCGCCACCAAACAGCACCACCGCCGCCGGATTGTGCTGCAAAAAGCTGGTCAGCAGGCTCTCTTCCTGCTGTTTCAGATGCTGGGCATCCCCCAGCATGATCTGGTAACCCTCCTCGAGCAGGGTCTGTTGCAGGCCCGCGATCATCTCGCCACAGCCAGCTTCCGCCAGACTCGGGACGATCACTACGATAGTCTGGGAAGTCGCAGAGGCCAGCGCCCCGGCGGCCCGATTGGGGATATAGCCGAGCTCTTCCACCGCAGCTTCGATGCGCTCGCGCATCCTGTCGGAGACCATCTCCGGCGTGCGCAGGGCACGGGAAACCGTCATGGCCCCCACACCGGCCAGCTGGGCCACATCGTTGAGGGTCACCCGACCCGTGCTACGGCGCTTCTTTGCTTCTGACATCCATCCCATCCTCGACTTGCGGCTGCTCACTTTAAGGCAAAAGAGCGCCACTGACCATTTGCTCAGGGCCGATTCTACCCTCTTTCCCGGATCACGGGGGCAAGATGACTCCCGTTAATGGGTGAAGTGATAGCGCTATCACAGTTTGATGTTAGCGCTATCTGATAGCGCTAACTTTCGCGATCACCCTCACAGTTTCACCACCGCAAGATCGATAGATTGGCGCCATCTTAACTAGCCGGATCACCACCATGCTGACTCAACTGCTGACCGAGGATGTCATCCGCATCGAACCCGCAGCCCGCGACTGGCGTCACGCCATCGAGCTGGCGACGGCGCCCCTGCTGGCCAATGGCACCATCGAACCCTCCTACGTGGCGGCGCTGTTTCGCTCCCATGAAGAGCTCGGCCCCTACTACGTGCTGGGCCCCGGTCTGGCTATGCCCCACGCTCGTCCCGAAGACGGCGTCAACCGGTTGGGTCTGGGGCTGACCGTCATCAAGCAGGGGGTCAACTTCGACTCCGAGGGCAACGACCCGATCCGGCTGCTGATCACCCTGGCCGCCAGCGACAGCAACTCCCACGTGGAGACCATCGCCCAGCTGGCCGAGCTGTTTATGAATGAAGAGGACGTGGCGGCCATCATTGCGGCCGACACCAAAGACGACATCTTGCGCATTCTGGCGCGCTACTAATCTGCGCCAAGGCGCACCTGACAGAGGAAGAGACAATGAAAATTCTGGTTGTATGCGGTCACGGTCTGGGCACCAGCCTGATGATGGAGATGAGCATCAAGAGCATCCTGAAAGAGCTGGCAGTCACCGCCGAAGTGGATCATCGCGATCTGGCCTCCGCCGGCAGCGAAACTGCCGAGATCTTTGTCGCCACCCGTGACATCGCCGAGCAGCTCCAATCCATGGGCGTCAACGGCCGTCTGGTGGCCCTCGACAACATGGTCGACAAGGCCGCGATGAAAGAGAAGCTCGCCACCGCCCTGCGCGAACTGGGCGCCCTCTAAGGATCCTCCATGCGGCCTGCGGGCCGCATCTTCCATTGCCAGGAGCTGACCATGGAATTTTTCAACTTTCTGATGTTTGACGTGCTGTCCGAGCCCGCCGTGCTGGTCGGCCTGATCGCACTTATCGGCCTGATTGCCCAGAAGAAACCGGTGACCGAGTGCATCAAGGGCACGGTCAAGACCATCATGGGTTTCGTCATTCTGGGGGCCGGTGCCACCCTGGTGATCAACTCGCTGGGTGACTTTGCCGTCATCTTCCAGCACGCCTTCGGCATCAAGGGGGTCGTCCCCAACAACGAGGCCATCGTCTCCATCGCCCAGACCTCGTTTGGCAAGGAGATGGCGATGATCATGTTCTTCGCCATGCTGGTGAACATCCTGATCGCCCGTCTGACCCCGTGGAAATTCATCTTCCTGACCGGTCACCACACCCTGTTCATGTCGATGATGGTGGCGGTGATCCTCTCTGCCGGCGGCATGAGCGGCGTGCCGCTGATCGCGGTGGGCAGTCTGGTGGTCGGCGTAGCCATGGTCTTCTTCCCGGCCATCGCCCACCCCTTCATGAAGCAGATCACCGGCTCTGATGACGTAGCTCTGGGCCACTTCTCCACCTGCTCCTACGTGCTCTCCGCCCTGATCGGCGCCAAGTTCGGCAACAAGGCCCACAGCTGCGAAGATGTGCAGGTGCCGAAAAGCCTGCTGTTCCTGCGCGATACCCCGGTGGCCATCTCCTTCACCATGGGCATCATCTTCCTGGTGACCTCCGCCTTCGCCGGCCCCGAGTTTGTCTCCAGCGTCGCCAAGGGCAAGCACTGGTTCATGTTCTCCCTGATGCAGTCCATCACCTTCGCCGCCGGTGTCTACGTCATCCTGCAAGGTGTGCGGATGGTCATCGCCGAGATCGTTCCGGCCTTCAAGGGGATCTCCGACAAGCTGGTACCGAACGCCAAGCCGGCACTCGACTGCCCCATCGTCTTCCCCTACGCCCCCAACGCCGTACTGATCGGCTTCCTGTCGAGCTTTGCCGCCGGCCTGGTGGGAATGGCGCTGCTCTACGCCATGGGCCTGACCGTTATCATCCCGGGCGTGGTACCGCACTTCTTCGTCGGCGCCGCAGCCGGGGTCTTCGGCAACGCCACCGGTGGTCGCCGTGGCGCCATTCTGGGTGCCTTCGCCAACGGCCTGCTGCTGCTCACCATTCTGCCGGTGTTCCTGCTGCCGGTGCTGGGCGACCTCGGCTTCGCCAACACCACCTTCAGCGACTCCGACTTCGGTGTGGTCGGCATCCTGCTGGGGCTGATCGTTCGCTAATTCCGGTCACCGCCAAAAACAAAACGGAGCGCATCGCGCTCCGTTTTTTTATGGCTGAGATGTATGAAAGGCTGAAACTCAGTCGTTCTCCAACGCAGTGAGGCAGTGCGAGAGAGTGCGCGCCAGCGCTCCCTGATTGCGCAGAACCACGGCGCGGGCCTGCTCGCCCATCTCGCGGCGGGCGTTGCCGTCGGCAAACAGCTGGCTCACCCGCTCGCCCAGCTCGGCGGCATCGGCCACGATGGCGGCGCCTCCCTGAGCCACCAGCTGACGAGTGATATCGCTGAAGTTGAAGTAGGCGGGCCCCGTCAGGCAGGGCTTGCCGAGGGCTGCCGGCTCCAGCAGGTTGTGACCGCCGATCTTCACCAGACTGCCGCCGACGAAGGCCACATCAGCCGCCGCCAGCATCAGCGGCAGCTCGCCCATGGTATCGCCAAGATAGACCTTATCCCCGGCACTCACCGCAGCACCATCAGTGCGCCGCACGCAGCCATAAGGGGCGCACAGCTCGGCCACCCGATCGAACCGCTCGGGGTGGCGCGGCACCAGAATGAGCAGCGCAGCGGGATGGCGTTTGAGCAGCAGATCGAAGGCGGCCAGCACCTGCTCGTCCTCACCCAGATGGGTGCTGGCGGCGATCCAGACCGGCCGATCCGTCCCCAGCTGCTGGCGCAGGGCGCGCCCTTTGGCCTGCACCTCATCACCAAACTGGATGTCGAACTTGATGGAGCCGGTCACCGCCAACCGCGAACGATCGATGCCGAGGCGGGCGAAGCGATCGGCATCATCCTGATGTTGACAGAGCAGATGGGTCAGCGGCCGGCTCAGGGCGTCGAAGGCGCCGTGGAAGCGGGCATAACGCTGGCAGGAACGCTCGGAGAGGCGGGCGTTGATAATGGTCACCGGCAGATGGCGCGCCTCGCAAGCGGCCAGCCAGTTCGGCCACAGCTCGGTCTCCATCACCCAGAGCGCGCGCGGCTTGAAGGTGTCGAGAAAGGCCGCAATGGCCCAGGGGTAGTCGAGCGGCGCGTAGCGATGGATCACCAGATCCCCCAGCCTGGCAGCCTGATCGGCACCGGTGCGGGTGGTGGTGGTGAGCAGGATCGGCAGATCGGGCCGCTCCGCCTTGAGGGCGCGAATGAGCGGCGTGATGGCCAGCGTCTCCCCCACGCTCACCGCATGGATCCAGAGCGGCGCCTCCTGTCCGGTGGCGGGCAGCCGCCCGAGATGCTCGGCCCAGCGCTTGCCAAAGCCGGGCTTGCCTTTCTTCGGCTTGTAGAGGGCCAGCAACGCCAGCGGCAATCCGAGATGGATCAGCAGGTTGTAGAGCAGACGGTAGGGCATCTTACTGACTCTGCTCCAGCTTCTTGCAGGCATCGACCACCTGCTCCGGCGCCAGGTCGATCAGGCACTTGAGATGGCCGAACTTGCAGGTGCGCTTGAAGCAGGGGCGGCACTCGATGTCGGTGTGAACGATCTCGACCCGATCCGCCAGCGGCGGGGTGTAGAGCGGCGAGGTGGAGCCATAGACGCCCACCAGCGGCCGGTTGAGGGCGGCGGCGATGTGCATCAGGCCGGAGTCGTTGGAGATGACCCGGCTGGCCAGCGCCATCAGATCGATCGCCTCGTGCAGGCTGGTCTTGCCCGCCAGCACATGGCAGTTGGGGCGAGTCAGCAGATTGACCCGATCCCGGATGGTGTTGGCCACCGGCACATCCTTGTTGGAGCCGAAGATCCACACCTGCCACCCTTCGTCCAGATGCTGCTGGGCCACCACGGCGTAGTGCCCCTCTGGCCAGCGCTTGGCCGGACCAAACTCGGCACCGGGGCAGAGCACCAGCACCGGGCGGGCGCGATCAAGCCCCAGTCGCTCCAGCGCCTTGCTCTGGTTGATCAGGTCGACGTGCAGAGAAGGGTGCGGAATGGTCGGAATATCGGCCCGGCTCTTCATCTGCTCCTTGGGATAGGCGAGCGCCAGATAGCCCTCCACCATCAGCGGGAAGGCGGACTTGTTGCTGCGCAGATCGTTGAGCAGGCCATAGCGGCTCTCGCCCTTCCAGCCGGTACGCACCGGAATGCGGGCAAACCAGGGGATCAGCGCCGACTTCATGGAGTTGGGCTGGACGATGGCCTGATCGTACTTCTCGGCGGCCAGCTGCTTGCCGAGGCGACGGCGCGCCACCAGTTTGAAGTCACCGTGGCCAAGGGGCATGGTGATCGCCTTGTCCACCTCCGGCATCCGCTCCAGCAGGGCGCAGCACCAGGCGGGAGCCATCACATGCAGTTCACACTCCGGATGGTTGGCCTTGATCGCCTTGTAGAGGCTCTGGGACATCACCATATCGCCGACCCAGGAGGGGCCGATCACCAATATTTTCATCACGCGTCTTCTCTCGGGACTGGCCCGGCTGTTAATCATCACTGGGCGAGATTATGCCCCAAGAATGGTCGGATAAATAACAGAAGATCCTTGGTAGTTGCCTCGGCCAGCCGCCACCCAAGCCATGCCCCGGCCACGCTTTTAGGCTAGAATGGGCGCCAATTCGAGCATGTCCCGCCAGACGGGCAACAACCGAGAGCCCCATTTCGTGAAAAAACCGACTCTGGCTGCCGTTCTGATCGTCAAGAATGAAGCCGACAACCTGCGCAAGTGCCTCGCCTCCCTCGACGGACTGGTGGACGAGATCGTCATTCTGGACTCAGGCAGTCAGGACGAGACCCCGGCCATCGCCGCCGAATTTGGGGCCCGTTTCTTCGTCAACGCCAAGTGGCCCGGCTTTGGCAAACAGCGCCGACTGGCCCAGTCTCATGTGCAGTCCGACTGGGTGCTGTGGCTGGATGCCGACGAGCGGCTCACCCCCGAGCTGAAAACCGCCATCGCCAACGTGATGGCCAATCCGGCCAGCGACACCATCTACTCGCTGCCGCGCCTCTCCTGGGTCTTTGGCCGCTTTATCCGCCACAGCGGCTGGTATCCGGATCGGGTGCTGCGCCTCTATCCCAAGGCACTCACCAGCTACAACGAGGCGCTGGTGCACGAGAAGGTGGAGGTGCGCGCCAACATGAAGATCGTCAACCTCTACGGCGACCTGCACCACTTCACCTATCGGGATCTGGAGCACTATCTGGTCAAATCGGCCGGTTATGCCCGCGCCTGGGCCGATCAGCGCACCGCTCGCGGCAAGAAGGGCTCCCTCAGTCAGGGGCTGATGCACGCCATCGGCTGCTTCATCAAGATGTACCTGCTCAAGGCGGGCTTCCTCGATGGCAAGCAGGGGTTGCTCCTAGCCATCCTCTCCGCCCACTCCACCTTCGTCAAATACGCCGACCTCTGGGTGCGCCAGCAACCGCAGCAGCCGGAATAGCGCCGTCCCCCACCGCAAGTTCGTCAATTCGCCCCTTGTTCCAGCGGAACAAGAGGCGAATGGCATGGCGGCAGATCGGGCGGAGCCCTTGCAGAACGCTCAATGGCCATGACGGAGGGCGGCAGGGATTAGCTTGATCGCTATAAGCTGAATTTATGGGTTTTGCTTAAATGACCCAACTCCAGCTTATACCGGCAGGAACCGCGCCAGCGGGGTGCTGACAGGGCCGTAAAAGGGCTGCCGGGGCAATGTCCGATCTGCTGGTCTGTCAGCGGCGATCATCACCATACAGAACAGGGCCCCGCGGGGCCCTGTCTGCATTGCTGCATAGGTTATTTGCGCCAGAAGGGCGCCGCCCAGCGGGCCATCTCCGGCACCATGGCCTTGGGATCGAGCTGGCTCATATCCTCCGGGTGGTCGCTGTCCTCGGGCGGGCTGAAGGCGAGGTGACGTCCTTCGCTGTTGAGGGGCTTCCAGCGCAGCGGGGTGGCGGAGCGGCGCATCGGGAAGAAGCCGATGGTCGGCACGTCGAGCGCCCCGGCGATATGGAGCGGGCCGGTACTGCCAGCGATAAACAACGCGGCGTTGGCCAGCACCTGACAGAACATCGGCAGACCGTCGCTGGAGCGGTAGATCCAGCCGTTGCCGCCGTGGGCCAGCAGCTCGGCCGCCAGCTGCTCGGCCATCTTCTCCTCGCCCGGGCCAGCGGTCAGCACGCACTGCAGCTCGGGGCAGGCCTGGTTCAGCTTGATGATGATGCGGGCATACTGCTCGATAGAGAGGTTGTTGGCCGAGCCGCCGCTGCCGGCGTGTACCATCAGCCAGGGGCGACTGGCATCGAGCTTGAGCTTGGCCGCCAGCTGCTCGCGCACCTGCTGCAGGCTCGCCTCATCGAAACTGAGGAAGGGAGTCTTGGGCTCCACCACGGCGACCTGATGATCGGTCAGGAAGCGACGGATCAGCTCCAGATTGTACTCGGACTCCGGCTTCTGGGAGCGGGAGCGGCGCTGCACCAGACGCTGGTTGTAGAGCACCTGCGCCAGCTTGGTCGCCGGCGCCAGCCGGTAAGGGATGTGTGCCTTCCACACCAGCATGGCGTTGCGGGAGTTGGAGAAGAGGCAGATGGACGCGTCGAACGCCGCCGCCTTGATCCGGGCCAGCAGTGCCCGCTGTTGCTCCTTGTCGGCACGCACGCCCGGATCGATGATCACCTCGTCAATCCAGGGGCAGAGCCGGGCCAGCGGGGCCGTGTAGGCCGGAACCAGGGCAGTCACATGACACTCCATGGAGCCTTTGAGCATGGCGAAGCTCGGCCACGCCAGCATGAAGTCACCAATCTTGTCATTGCGAACGACCAGAATACGTTTCATAAAAAATCCCTTTGCTCCCTGTCACCAATGCAGGGAGGCTTGATGCGCGATGGCGTATTCTTGCCTGATGCACTGCTATTCTCAAGCGACGACCTTATAATGCGACCAAATTTCCAGGTTGCAGGACCACAAAGATGACTACCAGGGTGATCTATCCCGGGACATTTGATCCCGTTACCAATGGCCATGCCGACCTGATCGGCCGCGCCGCCAAGCTGTTTGACGAGGTGATCGTCGGCGTCGCCAACAGCCCGAGCAAGCGCCCGCTGTTCGATCTGGCGGAACGTGTCCAGCTTGTCCAGCAAGTGACCAGCCAGCTTCCCAACGTCAAGGTGGTCGGCTTCTCCGGGCTGCTGGTCGATTTTGCCAAAGAGCATCAGGCCAACGTGCTGATCCGCGGCCTGCGCGCCGTCTCCGACTTCGAGTACGAGTTCCAGCTGGCCAACATGAACCGCCGCCTGATGCCGGAGCTGGAGAGCGTCTTTCTCACCCCGGCCGAGGAGAACTCCTTTATCTCCTCCACTCTGGTGAAAGAGGTGGCGCTGCACGGTGGCGACATTCGTCAGTTTGTCGACCCGGTAGTGGCGCAGGCCATCGCAGCCAAACAGCGACAGCGCTAATTCCTCCCCTGATTGGCAGAAACGAACAAGGGCTACCCACGGGTAGCCCTTGTTGTTTCTCTCTCGCAATGAAGAGGTCAGCCTGCTTGCCGGTTACTGACGGGCAAACCGCTCATTCATCTCCTGCACCAGCAGATCGAGCCACTCGTAGCGGCGCCGATACATGGCCCGCTTCTTGGAGGCGATCTCCTCCAGCGGCTTGCGCGGCTGGGCTTGCAGAGCGACGAAGTTGGCATCCACATCCTGCGCGCCGAACTCCTGCCACAGCTCGTCGTAATCGGCCTGCAGGTTGGCTTTCTGCTTGCTGCTGTAGCGCTTGGCCTGAAACACGTGGGCCCGCTTGCGCACCGCCAGCACCTCTGCCGCCCCCATGGCCTGCGCCAGTTGCAGCACCAGCTGCACCAGCAGGGATTTGGGCCGCAGGCCGTGCCCCTCTTTGGTCAGCTCGCGCACCCGATCCTGGGCATTGTCGACCGCAGGCTCCGGCCCCTGCATGGAACCGATCATCAGAATCAAACGATCCACGCTGCCCGCCAGCGAAAAGGCGCAGCTGTAGAGGCGCTGTCCCTCGCCGTTGACGATGGAGAGCGCCAGCTCGGCCTCGCGGCGGAAGGTGCCATCGTGACGCAACAGAATGCGGCAGCCGCTCTGGGGATAGTGCCCAAGTTCGATCCCCTCGCCCAGATAGAGGGGGTCGATCAGCTGCGGGTAGCACTCCAGCAGCAAACGGTAGTGATTTTCCAGCATCTCGGCCCGCTCACGGGCGCTGGCACAGGCGAAGCGATAGGGGCGCATCGGCTTGTCGAGCAGCTCGGGATAGACCGCTGGCAGCGCCTTGAGCGAGTCGCACTGAAACAGGCTGAAGACCCGGCTCAGCGACTTGCGATAGAGCAGGCTGCGCAGCACGAACTTGCCGCGATTGAAGGTTTTCCGGTCACATCCCTCGGGGTAGAGGAAGCGGGCCATGGATTTTGCGCAATAGCGCTCCTGCCGGGATAAATATTCCCAGTCTATTGATTTAACTGTCATTTTTATATTCTCAAACCGCCTGAACGGTCGGGATACTAGTGACAGCTGTGCAAATCTTCAACAGAGTGGAAATACGCTGTTACAACTTCCCCCGGATCGGGGCAAAAAGTGCGCTCAGCGCTGGCAATGACTGCAAAAAACCGTGGTGCGCTGGCCCATTCTTGTCTCGGTCAGCAGGGTGTGACAGTGGAAACAGGGCTGACCGCCACGGCCATAAACCTGCAACTGCTGCACGAAATAGCCCGGCTTGCCATCGGCACTGGTGAAATCCTTGAGAGTGGTTCCGCCCTGGCAAATTGCCTCGGCCAACACCCGCTTGATCTCGGCCACCAGGGTTCCCAGCCGCTCGGCGCTGATATTGCCCGCCGCCCGTTTGGGGTGAATGCCGGCGGCATAGAGCGCCTCGTTTGCGTAGATGTTGCCCACCCCGACCACCACCTGATTGTCCATCAGGAACTGTTTGATGGCGGTGCTGCGTCCCTTGGCGCGCTCACGCAGGTAATCAGCACTGAAGGCATCGGTGAGCGGCTCGGGCCCCAGCTTGGCGAGCAGCGCATGGGCTTCGGCCGGTTCCCGGGTCCAAAGCAGGGCGCCAAAGCGGCGCGGATCGTTGAGCCGCAGCAGCTTGCCATTCTCCAGCTCGATATCCACGTGGTCGTGCTTCTCGGCTGGCGTGCCGATATCCAGCACCCGCAGGCTGCCGGACATCCCCAGATGAAGGATGGCGGTGCCGAAATCGGTCTCCAGCAGCAGGTATTTGGCACGGCGACGCACCCGATGGATGGTGAGATCCACCAGCTCCTGAATTTCACCGGGGATCGGCCAGCGCAGGCGGCCATCCCGCACCACTACACGCGTCACCTTGATACCGGTGAGCCAGGGGGAGATCCCCTGACGGCTGACTTCAACTTCTGGCAATTCAGGCATGGGCACCTCGCAAGGAAAAGGAACTCAGGGGGCAGGACGCAGCAGATCGCGATACTGCTCGGCAGTGAGGGCGAGCCAGAGACCGGAGGGCAACTGGGCGCCATATTGGCCGCTGTTCTGATAGAGGCCGATCTCGATCGGATCGTTCTGGCCGGCAATCCACACCTTGATGGTCACCGGGGTACCGCGCACCACCTCGCCGGGGGGCAGCAACCAGCCTTGCCAGCGTGCCAGACGGGCATCCAGCTGAGCCGTGTCGAGCCCCAGATCCGGCACACTGCGCCAGCCCTGACCAATCCGCTCAATCTGCCAGCTCGGCCCCTGCCAGGTGAGCACCACGGCCGCATCCGGCAGCAAGGGGCGAGCCCGCTTGGCGCTGTTCTCCTGCTGGGCAGTCTCCATACGATGCAACAGGGTGATCACGATCAGCACCACCACAATGATCACGTTATTCCAGCCTTTGCGGCTCAATTTGAACATGGCAAGCCTCCCTTTGAACCGGCAGTGTACTGAATTCGGCGCATAAAAAAACCCGGCACGAAGCCGGGTTTTTGGGAATGCAGCATCAAGTAATTACTTGATTTTGCCTTCCTTGTAGATCACATGCTGACGAACAACGGGATCAAACTTTTTGATCTCCATTTTTTCGGGCATGGTGCGCTTGTTTTTGGTAGTGGTATAGAAGTGACCAGTACCGGCGCTGGAGTTCAGGCGAATTTTCTCGCGAATACCTTTAGCCATGATCTAATTCCTTATACCTTAACACCGCTGGCGCGCAGTTCAGCCAGAACCACTTCAACGCCACGCTTGTCGATGATACGCATGCCTTTTGCGGATACGCGCAGGCTTACGAAGCGTTTTTCACTCTCAACCCAGAAACGGTGAGTGTGCAGGTTCGGCAGGAAACGACGCTTGGTAGCGTTGTTAGCGTGCGAACGGTTGTTACCAACTGCCGGGCGCTTGCCGGTTACTTGGCATACTCTAGACATGTCAGTCTCTCCAAATCTTACTTCATTGCTCGAGCAAATATCTGCCCCGCTGGCCTTCGATTGCGGGGCAAACAGAAGGCGGCATTTTATACAGCATCCGTGATCAAAGATCAACTAATACGGTGCCAGAGCACAGTTATAGCCAACCGCGCTCGGCAAAAGAAACCGTGATGCCATCACCGATCACCAAGTGATCCAGCACTCTGATATCGATCAGGGCCAAAGCGGCCGTGATCCGATCCGTGATCTGGCGGTCGGCCCTACTGGGCTCGGCGACGCCGGACGGGTGATTATGCGCCAGAATCACCGCGGCTGCATTATGTTTGAGCGCGATCTGCACGATTTCTCTTGGCCAGACGCTTGCCGAATCGATTGTGCCAAAAAAAAGCTCAACAAATTGAATGACTCTATGCTGATTATCGAGCAACAACAGGGCAAACACTTCCCTCGGCCGATCCCGCAGCTGAGCCTGCAGATAGTCGCGGGTCAGCTGGGGCGAGGTGAGGGCATCGCCCCGTTGCAACTGCTCGGCCAGATGGCGTCTGGCCATCTCCAGCACCGCCTGCAACTGGGCATATTTGGCCGGGCCAAGGCCGTGCGCCTCGCAGAATGCCCGTTGATCCGCGCCCAGCAAGCTGCGCAAAGAGCCGAATTGATTCAATAGATTACGTGAAAGATCCACTGCACTCAGGCCATTCACGCCGGTGCGCAAAAAGATGGCGAGCAGCTCGGCATCGGAGAGCGCCGCGGGCCCCTGACGCAGCAACTTCTCTCTGGGGCGTTCATCTTCCGGCCACTCTTTGATGCTCATTTGTCTCTCCCTCATCCCTGTTGAGAAAAAACATAGCAAAAAATTGCGCGCGCCCGACCACACCCCTTGATGCCAACCCCTGTCGTCATCCATTGCGTGTGGTATCTTAGCCGACCAGTCAGAATGAGCCGGATAGAGAAACAGCAGATGAGATTGGCCGATAAACGCATCCTGTTGGGTGTCAGTGGCGGGATCGCCGCCTACAAGAGTGCCGAGCTGGTACGCCGCCTGAAAGATCAGGGCGCCGAAGTGCGGGTGGTGATGACCCGCTCCGCCAAGGAGTTCATCACCCCGCTGACCCTGCAGGCGGTCTCCGGTCATCCGGTGGCCTACAGCCTGCTGGATCCCTCCGCCGAAGCGGGCATGGGCCATATCGAGCTGGCCAAGTGGGCCGATCTGGTACTGATCGCCCCCGCCAGCGCCAACCTGATGGCGCGGATGGCGGCAGGCATGGCCGACGAACTGCTGACCACCCTCTGTCTGGCCACTCCGGCGCCCATCGCGCTGGCGCCCGCCATGAACCAGCAGATGTATCTCAACGCCGCCACCCAGGCCAACCTCAAGACCCTGGCCAGCCGCGGCATTCTGCTGTGGGGGCCGGATGCCGGCAGCCAGGCCTGTGGCGATGTGGGCCCGGGGCGGATGCTGGATCCCCTCGAACTGGTGGATCGCTGCTGCCAGCAGCTGGCCGCCGAGCCCTTGCTGGCGGGCGTCAAGCTGCTGCTCACCGCAGGACCAACCCGCGAGGCACTGGATCCGGTGCGCTACATCAGCAACCACAGCTCCGGCAAGATGGGTTACGCCATCGCTCGCGCCGCCCGCGAAGCGGGCGCCGAGGTGACGCTGGTGAGCGGCCCGGTAACGCTGGCTACACCTGCTGGAGTCACCCGCATCGATGTCGAGAGCGCGGAGCAGATGCATCAGGCGGTGATGAGCCGGGTCGGCGAGTGCGACCTCTTCATCGGCTGCGCGGCGGTGGCCGACTATCGCCCCGAGCAGGTCGCCAGTCAGAAGATCAAGAAGACCGGCGATAACGACCAGATGGTGGTGAAGCTGGTGAAAAACCCCGACATCATCGCGGCCGTCGGCGCCCTTTCAGACAAACCCTTCACCGTCGGATTTGCCGCCGAAACCGTGGATGTGGAACAATACGCCCTCGACAAGTTGCAGCGTAAGCGGCTGGACATGATCGCCGCCAACGATGTGTCCCGCGAGGGGCAAGGCTTCAACGCCGATGACAACGCCCTGACCGTGTTCTGGCAAGGGGGCCAGGCCCCGCTGCCGCTGGCCGACAAGCTGACGCTGGCCCGTCACCTGATCGCCCTGATTGCGCGCCACTACCGGCACTGAGCGTCCCGAAAGAACAAGACTCACGGCGCCCCGCCTGCCAAGAGGGACGCCAATACAAGATCCAACTGAAAAAGCGATTCATGACTACACAAATTGAACTGAAGATTCTGGATGCCCGTATCGGTACCGAGTACCCGCTGCCCGCCTACGCCACACCGGGCTCTGCCGGCATGGATCTGCGCGCTCTGCTGGATGCGCCGCTGACTCTGGCTCCGGGTGATACCACCCTGGTGCCGACCGGTCTGGCCATTCACATCCAGGATCCGGGTCTGTGTGCCACCATCCTGCCCCGCTCTGGCCTCGGCCATAAGCACGGCATCGTGCTGGGCAACCTGGTCGGTCTGATCGATTCCGATTACCAGGGTCAGCTGATGGTATCGGTCTGGAACCGCGGCAAAGATGAGTTCACCATGCAACCCGGCGAGCGCATCGCCCAGCTGGTGATCATGCCGGTGGTTCAGGCCAGCTTCCAACTGGTCGATGAGTTCAATCAGAGCGAACGGGGTGAAGGCGGTTTTGGTTCTTCTGGTCGCCAATAACAGACCACACCAGCCCGATGGGCGGTGCCTAATAACAGAATCAAGCCATTGTTTTTTTAGGGGAATCCATGGCAAGCAGTAATCAGAAACAGAGTCGGCGCGATCAGATCCTGCAGGCGCTCGCCCATATGCTGGAAACCAGTCCGGGTCAGCGCATCACCACGGCCCGTCTGGCGGCCGAGGTCGGCGTCTCTGAAGCAGCCCTCTATCGACATTTTCCCAGCAAGGCGCGGATGTTCGAGGGGCTGATCGACTTTATCGAGGATTCCCTGCTGTCACGGGTCAATCTGATCATGGCGGAAGAGAAGGACACCATGGCGCGCTGTCACCATATCCTGCAGCTGCTGCTGGTGTTCGCCGAGCGCAATCCCGGCATCACCCGCATCCTCAACGGCGACGCCCTGCTGGGTGAGCACGATCGGCTGCGGGATCGCATCAGCATCCTCTTCGACAAGCTGGAGACCCAGATCAAACAGGTGCTGCGCGAAAAGCGGCTACGCGAGGGCCAGGGCTTCCAGCTCGACGAGACCATGCTGGCCAATCTGCTGCTGGCCTACACCGAAGGCCGCATCAGCCAGTTCGTGCGCTCCGAGTTCAAGCTCAAGCCGACCGCCGGTTTCGAAGATCAGTGGCAATTTATCCGCAGCCAGCTGCTGCAGAGCTGATGGTTTTTTCGCGTCATTCAGCAAAAAGAAGGGAGGCTTTGGCCTCCCTTCTTTTTTGTGTCAGGTTTTTATGGCAGAAAAGAAGTACCAGATGCGACCCGTACTGTCGCGCTGCGGTGTTAGATTTATCCACCATAAACCTTTTAGAACCTGACAGGACATCCTATGGAACCCGAAATCATTACCGAAGCGCAGACCTGGCTGGTCAATAATCAGGGACTGCTGATCGAATACGGCGTCAATATCGCCGCCGCCCTGCTGACCCTGCTGGTCGGCTATATCGCTGCCAACCTCATCAGCGGTGGCGTGGTCAAGGTGATGCAGGCCCGCAAGCTGGACACCACAGTCACTCACTTCGTCGGCAGCATCCTCAAATACGCCATTCTGGTGTTCGTGGTGATCGCCGCGCTGGGACGTGTCGGCGTGCAGACCGCCTCCTTCGTCGCCATTATCGGTGCCGCCGGTCTGGCCATCGGTCTGGCACTGCAAGGCTCGCTCTCCAACTTCGCTGCCGGCTTCCTGCTGATCATCTTCCGCCCCATCAAGGCGGGCGAGTTTATCGAAGTGGCAGGTACCGCGGGTGTAGTACAGTCCGTTCAGCTCTTTACCACTACCCTCACCTCCGGTGACAACAAGATGGTGGTAGTACCGAACTCCGCCATCCTCAACGGCACCATCGTCAACTACTCGCGTATGGATACCCGCCGCGTCGATATGACCTTTGGCATCGGCTACGGCTCCGACCTGCGCAAGGCCAAACAGATCCTGGAGCGTCTGGTAAGCGAAGAGCCGCGCATCCTGAAAGATCCGGCCGCTACCATCGCCGTCGCCGCGCTGGCCGACTCCTCGGTCAATATCGTGGTGCGCCCCTGGGTGAAAACCGCTGACTACTGGGGTGTCTGGTTCGACTTCCACGAGAAGGTGAAACTGACCTTTGATGCCGAAGGCATCGAGATCCCCTTCCCGCAGATGGTGATGCACATGCAAAAACCGCAGGCGTGATCGCGGTTCTGCTGCAACAGACAATGCCAGCCTTCGGGCTGGCATTGTCGTTTCTGGCCCCAGCCCATGGCCATGTCGATGCATAACCACGCCAACCGGATGAAAACAATTTCAGGCTATCGGGGTGGCCCCAATCATGAGCAAGCGCAAGATCCGCCTTGCTTTCGTGACACATAATCCCAATGTTCTGGTTGTATGCTCCCGGCAGTGACCCATTGCGGTAAAAGACAATCGGTAAAAATCTGTTACACGGGCCGCCCGATCGGCTCGCTATAATGCTCGGATAATAAGGTTTGGCGGGACCTTGCCTGCAAGGTTCAAACACAACTTGGCATTTCAGGAATCCTATGAAAAATATCAATCCAACCCAAACCCAGGCCTGGCAGGCACTGGAAGCCCACTTTGCAGCAAACAAAGAGACCCGACTCAAGGATCTGTTCGCGCAGGACCCGAAGCGCTTTGACAAGTTTTCCCTCACCTTCGGCGGCGACATCCTGGTTGATTACTCGAAGAACCTGATCACCGAAGAAACCCTCAAGTTGCTGGTTGATCTGGCCAAAGAGACCGATCTTCGCAGCGCGATCGATGCCATGTTCAATGGCGACAAGATCAACATGACCGAAGGCCGCTCCGTACTGCACGTGGCCCTGCGCAACCGCTCCGACCGCCCCATCGAGAGCGACGGCAAGGATGTGATGCCGGAAGTGAACGCCGTACTGGCCAAGATGAAGGGCTTCTGCGAGAAGATCATCTCCGGCGAGTGGAAAGGCTACTCCGGCAAGGCGATCCAGCACGTGGTCAACATCGGTATCGGTGGCTCCGATCTCGGCCCGGTGATGATCACCGAGGCACTGCGTCCCTACAAAAACCACCTGCAGATGCACTTCGTCTCCAACGTCGATGGCACTCACATCGCCGAGACCCTGAAGAAGATCGATCCGGAAACCACCCTGTTCCTGGTGGCCTCCAAGACCTTCACCACCCAGGAGACCATGACCAACGCCCTGACCGCCCGCGACTGGTTCATCAAGATCGCCGGTGACAAGGCCCACGTTGCCAAGCACTTCGCCGCCCTCTCCACCAACGGCAAGGCCGTGGCCGAGTTCGGCATCGACACCAACAACATGTTCGAGTTCTGGGACTGGGTTGGCGGCCGCTACTCCTCCTGGTCTGCCATCGGCATGCCCATCGCCCTGTCTGTCGGTTTCGAGAACTTCGAAGCCCTGCTGCAAGGCGCCTTCGAAATGGACATGCACTTCGCCACTGCCTCCTATGAGCAGAACGTGCCGGTGCTGCTGGCGCTGATTGGCCTGTGGTACAACAACTTCTACGGTGCCGAGTCCGAAGCCATTCTGCCGTACGACCAGTACATGCACCGCTTCCCTGCCTACTTCCAGCAAGGCAACATGGAATCCAACGGCAAGTACGTGGATCGCAACGGCAAGCCGGTTGACTACCAGACCGGCCCCATCATCTGGGGTGAGCCGGGTACCAACGGCCAGCACGCCTTCTACCAGCTGATCCATCAGGGCACCAAGCTGATCCCCTGTGACTTCCTGGCACCAGCCATCAGCCACAACCCGATCGGTGACCACCACCCGAAACTGCTGGCCAACTTCTTCGCCCAGACCGAGGCACTGGCCTTCGGCAAGAGCAAGGAAGAGGTTGAAGCCGAGTTCCTGGCGGCTGGAAAAACCCTGGAGCAGGTCAAGGATCTGGTGCCGTTCAAGGTGTTCGAAGGCAACCGCCCGACCAACTCCATCCTGTTCAAGAGCCTGACCCCGAAAACCCTGGGTGCCCTGATCGCCATGTACGAGCACAAGATCTTCGTACAGGGCGCAATCTGGAACATTTTCTCCTTCGACCAGTGGGGCGTGGAGCTGGGCAAACAGCTGGCCAACAAGATCCTGCCGGAGCTGGGCAACAACGAAGCTGTCACCAGCCACGACTGCTCCACCAACGGTCTGATCAACACCTGGAAAGCGTGGAAAGCCTGATTTATCCAGCCTTTCTGAATGCAAAAGCCCCGCTCGATGAGCGGGGCTTTTTTATGATTGTCGGGCTGATTTTTCTGGCTGGCCGGTCGGGTGTCCAGTCCGACCGGCGACGGGGATCGTCATCCCCGCCCCATCATCATCCTGCCCGATGCAGACTTAACCGCCAACGGCGATGCGTTTCATGTCCTTCATGTAACCGCGCAGTACTTGACCGATTTTTTCGATCGGGTGGTTGCGGGTCGCTTCGTTGGCCGCCAGCAGCGCCAGGTTATCCACGCTCTGCCCTTCCGCCTTGCTGGCCCCCAGATCGCCCGCTTTCAGGGTCGGCATGAAGTGCTCGCGCAGCAACGGCACTGCAGCGTTGGCGAACAGGTAGTTACCGTACTCGGCGGTGTCGGAGATGACCACGTTCATCTCGTACAGACGCTTGCGAGCAACTGTGTTGGCGATCAGCGGCAGCTCGTGCAGGGATTCGTAGTAGGCGGACTCTTCGTAGATGCCGGAGGCCACCATGGTTTCGAACGCCAGCTCGACACCCGCCTTGACCATGGCCACCATCACCACGCCATTGTCGAAGTACTCCTGCTCGGCAATCTTGCCTGCAAACGCCGGGGCGTTTTCGAAGGCGGACTTGCCGGTCTCTTCGCGCCAGGTCAGCAGCTTGATGTCGTCTTCGGCCCAGTCGGCCATCATGCCGCGGGAGAACTCACCGGCGATGATGTCGTCCATGTGTTTCTCGAACAGCGGGCGCATCAGGGTCTTGAGCTGCTCGGAGAGCTCGAAGGCGCGCAGCTTGGCCGGGTTGGAGAGGCGGTCCATCATCAGGCTGATGCCACCCTGCTTCAGGGCTTCGGTGATGGTCTCCCAGCCGAACTGGATCAGCTTGCCGGCGTAGGCCGGGTCTGTCCCTTCGGCAACCAGCTTGTCGTAGCAGAGCAGAGAACCGGCCTGCAGCATGCCGCAGAGGATGGTCTGCTCGCCCATCAGGTCGGATTTCACTTCCGCCACGAAGGAGGACTCCAGCACGCCGGCACGGTCGCCGCCGGTGGCAGAGGCCCACGCCTTGGCGATGGCCATGCCTTCGCCTTTCGGGTCATTTTCAGGGTGAACGGCGATCAGGGTCGGTACGCCGAAGCCGCGCTTGTATTCTTCACGCACCTCGGTGCCCGGGCACTTGGGCGCCACCATCACGACTGTGATGTCGGAACGGATCTGCTGACCCTCTTCCACCACGTTGAAGCCGTGGGAGTAACCCAGCGCGGCGCCCTGCTTCATCAGCGGCATCACGGTTTTGACGACGTCGGAGTGCTGTTTGTCCGGGGTCAGGTTGAGCACCAGATCGGCGGTCGGGATCAGCTCTTCATAGGTGCCAACCGCGAAGCCGTTGTCGGTAGCCTTCTGCCAGGAGGCGCGCTTCTCGGTGATGGCGGCCTTGCGCAGGGCGTAGGAGATATCCAGCCCGGAGTCGCGCATGTTCAGACCCTGGTTCAGACCCTGGGCACCACAGCCCACAATCACCACCTTCTTGCCCTTCAGCACGTTGCAGCCGTCCGCGAACTCTTCGCGCTGCATGAAACGACACTTGCCCAGCTGGGCCAACTGCTGACGCAGGTTCAAGGTGTTGAAATAGTTAGCCATGGTGATTGCTCCGTTCGATTGATTCCATGCCGGATGGCGGCGTTGTCTGAACCAATATAGCGCGGGACACTTATTGCCTGAACTGATATATTCGAAACAGTACGTTGCAATAATTGAAACGTTAATCCTTCATAATTGCCTGCTGAATGTACCGCGAGATGGCAGCAACAAGCCGCCAACCGCTGGATATCGGGCACACAAGCCGCGCCAGGAGCTGAAAGATGGACCTTCGCAATCTCGAGCTGTTTCTCCACCTCGCCGACTCCCTCCACTTCGGCAAGAGTGCCGATGCCATGGCGGTCAGCCCCTCCACCCTGAGTCGCGCCATCCAGCGGCTGGAGCAGGAGACCGGCTGCATCCTGTTCGAGCGGGACAACCGCTCGGTGCGACTCACCCCTGCCGGCGAGAAGCTGCGGGAGTTTGGTGGCGGCCTGTTGCAGGAGTGGCGTCAGCTCAAACAGGAGCTCAAACGCAGCGATGAACCGCTGCAGGGGCGCCTGCGGGTCTTCTGCTCGGTCACTGCCAGCTACTTTCTGCTGCCCGAGGTACTGGAGCGCTTTCGCCGCCGCTACCCCCAGCTGGAGATCAAGCTGGAGACTGGCGACCCGGCGCTGGCGGTGGACAAGATCCTGGCCGACGAGGCCGATCTCGCCATCGCCGCCCGCCCCGACGCCCTGCCCGCCAAGCTGGAGTTCGCCAGCCTGCAGCAGGTGCCGCTGGTCTTTATCGCGCCGCGCAACGCCCCGCAACTGAACCAGTGGTTCCGTCAGGGAGAACCGGACTGGGAGCAGCTGCCAGTCATCCTTTCCGAGCAGGGCTTGGCCCGCAAACGCAGCGATCAGTGGTTTCGCAACAAGGGGATAGCCCCCAACATCTATGCCGAAGTGGCGGGTAACGAGGGAATCGTCGCCATGGTGGCGCTCGGTTGTGGCGTGGGGCTGGTGCCGGCGGCGGTGATCGACCACAGCCCGCTCGGCGACAAGGTGCGGATCATCGACCTCAAGCCCGCCTTCAAGCCATTTGATGTGGGGATCGGGGTGCTCAAGAAGCGGCTGGAGGAGCCGCTGATCCGCGCCTTCTGGGATACCGCGCAGAATCAGGGCTCACTGCGCTGACACCGGATTATAGATAAGGGCCGGATCGGCCATCATGATGCGGCTGGGCAGCGGCAAGTCGGGGTTGTGCAGCTCGAGGCGCACCCGCTCATCCAGTTTCAGCCGCCGAATGGTGCTGCCAAATCCCTCTTCAAAGACCCGGTCAAAAGCACCAGACTGCCGCGCCCGCTGCAGGCCGAGCTCGATGCGCTGCGCCAGCTCCGGATATTTTGGCGAGACAAAGAAGAGCAGCGCCAGCGGATAGCGAAACACCAGACGGGGCTCGATGGCGAGATCCGTGTGCTGCCGCAGTTCATCCTCGACCTCGATGACCGAGCGCAGGAAGCAGTCAAAGCGCTTCTTGCGCAGCATGTTGAAGAGCGCCTCATAGAGATTGCCCACCGTCACCTTGAGGCCGTTAGCCCGCAGCAACTGGGTGTCTGGCCAGGATCTATGCTGACCGATGGAGAGCCCGGCGCGATGCCAGTCCGCCAACGATCCGATCGCGGCAAAACGCCCCTCATCCCCCTGCCGAACCAGACACACCCGCCACCCCAGCAGCCCCTTGGCCAATGGAATATGTACCGCCAGCAGATCCCTTTCCCGCTCCTCATCGGGGGCAAACACTCCGACCTGAACCAGCTCGCCGCTGTGCAGCTCTTTCACCGTCCGTCCCTGTTCCATCGGCGGGCTGGAGACCAGCTGGTAGGGGCCATATTCGGGCACCGTCAGATCAAGGGAGAGCCGCAACAACTGCACCACTGCCGGGTTGGGATGCTCCAGCAGCAGATTCCAGGTGCGGATCGACTGCACGGCAGCCGACGCATCTGCCGCCCACAGCCACAACACCATGCACCACAATCCGACTCGCTTCATTCCCTGCACCATCCAAGCGCCATGCTTCTGGTCATACTATAACGCCAGCCAAGGGTCTGATGCGGCGTTCGCTGCCAGATGTGTGAACCTTCTCCTGTCCCGTCTCATGTCAGAAGTGACAATAGGCAAACCGGGCAAGGGATCGCAGACTGAATATTCGCCATCATCGAACCACATCAGGGAGGAGCGCCATGAAACAGCATCTGGTCGAGATCAAGGGATCAACCCTGTTTGAGGAGTATCTGCAGAGCATGGGTCTGCCCAGCACCTTGCTGGACAGGGAGCAGGAGATCTATCTGCAGGAGCGTCACCTCGGTGCCATCCGCCGGGTACAGGGGGAGCTGCGCTTTTACCTGCGCGCCAACGCCCTGAACAAACGGTGATCGGGAGCCGGTCACAGAACCTGCAACAAAGAGGTATTAGACTGGTATCTTCCCCCTTTCGACGGGAGTGCCCATGAACGCAAGCGGTCTGGATCGGCTGTTCAAACCCCAATCAATCGCCATCATCGGCGCCTCGACCGATCCGCACAAAGCGGGCCATGTCATCGTCCGCCACCTGCTGGCGGGCCACTTCAAAGGGCCCATCCTGCCAGTCACCCCGCGCAGCAAAGCAGTGGCCGGCGTGCTGGCCTATCCCGACATTCCCAGCCTGCCACTGGCTCCGGATCTAGCCATCATCTGCACTCGCCGGGAGCGGGTCATCCCCCTGCTGGAGGCGCTCGGCCAGAAGGGAACAGGCGCCGCTATCATCCTCGCCGCCGATTTTTCACAAGATGAGCGGCAGGAGCTGAAACGGCTCTGCAAGCAATATGGCATCCGCCTGCTCGGACCCAACAGCATGGGGATGCTGCTGCCCGGTCAGGGGCTCAATGCCAGCTTTTCACCAATTGCCGCCAATCCCGGGCAGGTCGCCTTTCTCTCCCAGTCTGCCGCGGTCAGCACCACCATTCTCGACTGGGCCAAGCAACATGAGCTGGGATTCTCTGCCTTCATCTCCCTTGGCGATCATTGCGACATCGACTTCGGCCAGCTGCTGGACCAGCTCTCCCGCGACAGCGTGACCCGCGCCATCCTGCTCTATATGGACAAGCTGCACGATGCCCGCCATTTTCTCTCGGCGGCGCGAGCCGCCTCGCGCAACAAGCCGATCCTGGTACTGAAAAGCGGACGCCATGATCCGGCTCATGGCCTCGACAACGTCTATGACGCCGCCATCCGCCGCGCCGGCATGTTGCGAGTACGGGATACCCACGAGCTGTTTGCCGCAGTTGAAACCCTCAGCCACTCCATGACCCTCAAGGGGGAGCGGCTCGCCATCATCTCCAATGGCCGCGGGCTGGCCAATATGGCGGTGGATGTGCTGCTGGAGCGGGGCGGCAAACTGGCACGCCCACCGCTCGATATCGGCAGCGATGCCACCATCGCCACCTATCAGGAGGCGCTGGACAACCTGCTCGGGGAAGAGGGGATCGATGCCATCCTGATCATCCACGCCCCCTCGCTCACGGCCCCGAGTGCGCCGCTGGCCAGCCACCTTATCGCCCACCTGAAACAGCACCCCAGAGCTCGCCGTTTCAATATCCTCACCAACTGGGCAGGCGAGTACTCGGCACAGGAGGGGCGCAAACTCTTTACCGAAGCGGGCATCCCGACCTACCGTACCCCGGAAAGCGCCATGGCCGCTTTCATGCATATGGTGGAGTACCGCCGCAACCAGAAGCAGCTGATGGAGACCCCCGCCTCCCTGCACGGCAACCAGCTCAATATCGAGCTCTGCCAGCAGCTGATCCGCCAGGCACAGGATCGCAAAAAGCTGAGGCTGGATACCCATCTCGCCCACCCCATCTTGCAAGCAGCCGGGCTCGCAACATTGCCCACCTGGATCGTCACCGACGCCATCGAGGCAACCCTGACTGCCGAGCAGATCGGCTACCCGGTGGCAGTCAAACTCCGTTCGCCCGATATCCTGCACAAATCTGCCGTGCACGGTGTGGTGCTCAATCTGCGTACCTCGGCCGAGGTGGCGCAAGCTGCCGATGCCATTCTGGACAGGGTGAAACAGCACGATCCCGGCGCCCGCATTGAAGGGTTGCTGGTACAGCGCATGGCGCGGCGCAGCGGTGGCCTTGAGCTGCGGGTTCGAATCCAGCAAGATGCCATCTTTGGCCCTGTCATCCTGCTCGGTGAATCGGGTGCGGAACCACAGGAGATGGTTGCAGCGCTGCCACCGCTCAATCAGGCGCTGGCCCGTTACCAGATCATCGGTGCGCTCAAGAGTCGCAAGATCCGTGAACATGCCACTCCGGATCGGCTGGATATCGATGCCCTCGGTCAGGTGCTCTGCCAGCTATCCGAACTGCTGCTCGCCTTCCCGCAAATTCAGGAGCTGGATCTTCATCCGCTGCAAGCGTGCGGTGCCGAGATGGTAGTGCTGGATGCCAGCGTGACGCTGGCCGACCCAGCACTTCCAGCCGCCAGTCGGCTGGCTATCCGCCCCTACCCGACCGAGCTGGAGGAAGGAGCCTGGCTCAAGGATCAGAGTCATGTTCTGCTGCGCCCCATTCGCCCGGAAGATGAACCGGCTCACAAACAGTTCGTGCTGCAGGTTTCCGATGAGGACAGGTACAAACGCTTCTTCGCCGACGTGGGTGAGCTGGGTCACGAAGAGTTAGCCCGCATGACCCAGATCGATTACGACCGCGAAATGGCCTTTGTCGCCGTAGGGCAGGATGGGGAACGTAAAGATCAGATTCTCGGGGTAGTGCGCGCCATCTCGACGCCGGATCTCAGCGATGCCGAATTTGCCATTCTGGTTCGTTCCGACCTGAAAGGACTTGGGCTCGGCAAACTGATGATGGAGAAGATCATACGCTACGCCTACGAACAGGGGATTGGCCAGCTCTCCGGCATGACCATGCCGAGCAATCGCGGCATGGTGACCCTCGCCAGGCGACTCGGCTTTACCATTGATGTCCAGATGGAGGAGGGAGTGGTCAATATGGCCCTTCCCTGTGGGGCTGGAGTCCGGTGATGGGGATGGGTGGAAGCGAGTAATCCAGTACAAATGGTTGCGAATCATCCAAAAATGACCGCAATTACATACCAAAAGGAGGGAAAGCAGGCCTGCTAGCGCCCTCCCTCAGGCAAGGGCCACTGGTCAGTGGCTTCTGGATGCTAAAAATGCAAAAGCCCGGTCATCAGACCGGGCTTTGGTGTCTATTCTGGCGTGCAACGCTGTGGCCAACGGGCAAATCGCCCATAGCAAAAAGGCCTTCCCAATCGGGAAGGCCTTCTATTTAGTGGCGGAGCGGACGGGACTCGAACCCGCGACCCCCGGCGTGACAGGCCGGTATTCTAACCGACTGAACTACCG
>NZ_JAPDCI010000024.1:0-45021 GCF_027705905.1 Aeromonas sp. Y293-4
TGGAGGCGTGGTGCAATCAGGCCGCCCGATGAAGCAGGAACCCGGTACTGCGCGAGCAGCTATCACCCAGTAATGGGGATCCCCCTCCTGTGACGCGAAGCGCTAAGGTGGGGGAGGATGTCAAGATCGTAGTTATGCTGCCACTGGGCGTGGAGCTCGCCGCCAAATAGTTGCCTGTGAAAAGGCCCCTCCCTTCCCTCTCCTGGCCGCTTGCTGAACTCATCGTTCCAGCCATCTCGGTAGCCATGCTCTGAACAATAGGTCCAGATCATGACCATATCCTCCTGGGTCAGCTGATCGACATCCTTCCCACTCCAAGGCTCTAGGCCTGCGTGATTTGAGAACACATTGGGAAGCGTGTGTGCCGGATCCGCAGCTTGCTCAACTGTAACGCTCATCATCTATCCCTTTGCGGGCAAGTAGCCCGTCACCTGCCATTAAAAAAGGGGGACCGAAGCCCCCCAAAGAGATGCACAAGACACAAATACTTACTGCCCGGTGAGCGTCATTTTCACGCTCGTTTCATCGCCGGAATCGTCGATACCTACCGCTTCAACTTCCAACGGCCAGGGGTTGAGCGCCTTCGTCAAGCTCACGGCATAGCTGGTATTTGAAACACCTTGGCCGTTAATCCTCCAGCGGTACGCAACCATCTTCCCATCGGCGTCCTTGCAGGACATCTTGAGATTGACCGAGGCGCGGGTATAGCTCGGCTGGAGCTCGCATTCAGGCGGCGTATTGGGGTTGACCGTGAACTCGTAGTTCAAGCTGGCCCGCTGCCCAAAATCGCTCACAGCATTGAATACGATGGTGTGCTGACCCGCTTTCAACCCGGCAAACATCTGGCGACGGATAGGATCGGTAACGTCCACGCCATCCAGTGACCAGCCATATTCGGTCAATTTGTCTGATGGGTGATCGAGGTCGATAGAGCTGTTCATCGTTACGTTCAGCGGCTCACGCATGAACTTGTTACTAAATGACGGTGTGAGGCTCGCCTGCATCGGGATCGCCTCATCCACCGCAAACAGGTGTTCCTTCGTCTCGACGTTGCCCCGGTTATCACTGAGTTTGACCTGGATGTTGTAGATACCGGGCTCCTTAATCTGGGCAATGTATCGCCCATCTTTAAAGCTCACCTGTTCGACCCCCGGAGTCGGCATCACTTCAAAGTTAAACGTCACGCCTGGTGTGTTTGGCAGCAGTGAGGTGTTGCGGATCTCAATGGTGGTTGGCGCCACCTTGAAATACTGGCGCTGGCTGGAGAGGAACCGTGGGAAGTTATAGCTCCATGTATCTATCGTTTTTTTAACTTCCTTGATGGTTGCATCTTTGAAGCCATCGACCCACACACGGTAGATAAACTGGAGGCTTTTGCTGGCCTCGGTCGGGGTGTATTTCAGCTCATTGCCTTCGGCTGTGGAGCCGTCAGGCAACACCCACTCCTCAACGAACTTAACGTCCTTCACGAGCTGATAGTCGTTCTTGAAGCTGCCCTTTAGCGTGAGCTCTTTCTGAATCTCTACCTTATCAGGGCCTTCCACGCTTGCCCGGATCGGCTTCGGCATGATGGTACGCGGCATGATCTTTGTGGTAACCCAGCTCTTGTCTTTAGCTTCATCTTCCGTTGAGGCGAACTCGGCACGGGCGTAGATGTAGTTGCTATCCGCTGCTGGCATGATCTCGTTTGTCACATCACCATCGACCCAGGTCTTTCCGTCGGTGGACCATTGAACGTTAAGTGCGTCATCAATGTTAGCACCGTGATCGCCCGCCACAGTCAGGGTGACCGCCTGCCCCTTGATCGCAACATTATCCTGCACGAGCTTGATTTCAGGGCGCTCGTAGGCAACAAGGGTGGTTATGTCTGTGGGCTTGGTCACGCCAGTGACGCGGTTATGCAAAATGGCTCGCACCTGCCATTTGCCTGCAACGGCTGTTTGGAATGTGTAGGTCGCCCTGGCCGTGGCGTTGGGTGCTGTAGTCCATTCGCCTGAGTCACCCTCCCTTATTTGCCATTCCACCTGACCAAGCGCCTTTTTATCATCTTGGCTGTCGGGGCGAATTTTGATGTCAGCCTTCATCGGGACGCGATCAACGATCTCGATGTTGCTTGGCGTGCCATCGACTCCGACACCTTTGATCAGGCTGACACGCTGCTTGCGTGACTTGATCTGGAGGGAGAATTTGTCGAATGGACTGATTACATCACCGACGACCATGTAGGTCACAGCTCGGCCCGTGGTCTTATCCGGATCAAACACCAGCTTCGCTTCACCGTTTGCATCCGTCTTGATCTTGTCAGATATAGGTACCAAGGTCTTAGTCACTGCGCCCTTGTCGCGGGTAACGACCTCCTGAACAAGGCCCATGATCCACTCGCCGTGATCACCGGCTGAATAGTTCACCTTATTGGTCTTGGAGTCGTAGATACCGACTTTGGAGGTGATGTCCGTGGTTGAGGTGTTGGCAGATTCACGATCCAGCCCTTCCAGGGTGATACGCACTTGCTTACTGGGGACAATGTAGATTTTGCCCTCTTTCTCAGCACTAATTTTATCGGTGCGCTTGTATTTGGCCTGTACCTTTATGGGGAAAACGCTCCAAATGTCACTCTTCGGCACCTTGATCAACTGAGAAGTTTTACTCGGTTGGCCGTTGCTACGTGGGCGCATGACTACTGTGTTCGTTGTATTCGTGATGCCTGTGACATTGACGGCCACCTCAAGGTCACCAGGGGACGATGTGACGATGACGCTACCGGCGGCGCCGCCCTTGTTGTCCAACATAAACCCGTTGTCGCCTTGCATGCGACGACCGTTGAAAGAGATCTCAGGTTTATCCACCGCCTTCGGCGCGATGTCAAAGGTCCCCTTTCTCACCGTCATCTTAGCGCCCTCGGGACTGACTGCCATGAGGGTGTATTCAACCAAGCCGGTCTCTTGCTCTATGAAGCCCTCAAGAGTCAGCTTGCCAAGTTCATTGACGCTCGCGTTGATGCCAGTTGGTAGCTTCCATTCAGCGAAGCAGTACACTTTGCCGTCCAGAGCGGCTGCGGCCAACGCCTTATCTTCGTCAAAGGCCATCGGGCACTGGTAACCGGATGTGCTGATTTTGACAACGGAACGTTGCACAAACTGGACAGGGTTAGCCGGTGTCGAGTTGAAAGAGAGATCTGTAGCCGCATAGCGAACAGAATAGGTCTTGGTGGTAGTCCGGTCGGACTTATCAGTGGCCGATACGACAACCTGGTAGGTATTGCCCGGTACAAGCTTGGAGTAGTCGCCCTTAGCGATGGTGAAAACGCCAGGCGTGTCAGTGGCCGTGAGTTGTAAGTCTACTGGGCCAAATTTGGCACTCACCTCTTTGAGGCCATCGTCGTAGCCGTTATGGGCAGCGACGACAAGACGCTCGGGGAAAAAGACCGACTCATTCTCGACAACACCTGTCAGGTCAGCAGCAAACAAGCCAACTACGGGTGCATAACGGTCAAGTCGAATAGCTTTCTCGGCTGAGGTGCTGGTGTTGCCGTATTTGTCGGTAACTTCCATCGTCGCCAGGAAATCGGCATCCTTAACGTCACTGAGGTCGAAGTCATACCGGAACTGCTGAGTACCAGTTTTTACCCAATTACCCTTCGGCTTGACGCTCACCGTCGTGTTGTCATGCGTGGTCGCTGCAACACTAAAGAGGGTTTTACCCTTGTAGGAGAGGTAAATTTTCCGCTTGGTGTTAAGGTCCGGCGCCAGTCGCAGCTTGATAGAATCTGGGTTCCACCAGTCGTCTTTTGGGTCGTTGTGCGGTGAATTTATCAGAGCCGCCAAGAAGCTAAACGGAACGGTCTGAGTGCCGGAGGCCGTTTTAATCTCGGCGAGCGGGTCTTGGAGATTCCCATGAATGGAATCGCCTACTACCGGCGGGCGGAAGTCCCAAGACAATGCGACCTGATCCAACACCGGGGCGAAATAGCTATTGGATGAGTTCACATCAACCGCCATGACCTTGCTGCCAACATCATCAGTGCCACGCACGTTCACCATGGAGGAGTTGGTAGCCACGCAGTTATCAGCCCCTTCTGTCACCGTGCAGTTAGAGAACTGGTCTATTACAACCTTCTGATCAAATGGCCGCGGTTCAACAGAGACTTTCAACGCCCCCGTTGCTTGGCGCTTGTGGATCTGCGGTTCTTTGCCATCCAGCCATGACGATTTATCGAACTTGCCCGCGATGCCGGTGATAACCGGAGGCACCGTTCCCACGATTCTAAATGGCAGGAATCCTGAGCCCACTTTAACGGCGGTCTGGGCGCTACCGGATCGGTAGTAGATCTCGTAGGGGACAGACATATCCCCTTTTTGGCTGGCGAACCCCACAAGTGCTCCATCGAGCGGTTTGTAAACCATCCCCACGGGCAGGTCTTTGTCCAACACAGACAAGTAGCATCCAACAACACCACTCGGCGCCGTGGTCGTTGGTGAGTAGAGGACGCGGCAGCCGTCGTTATCGGAGGACAACTTAACGACAGACTCCTTTACGCCCTCATAAAGGGTTCCCTGTGGGTTAGTTTTTACGGCTGGGACTTTGGAGTAAATATCACCTGTTACCGTCATTGACGCGCCAACGGCGTACTGACTGATGGCCATACCTACAAGTGCAGCTATGCGTGTTGTTTTCAGTTTCATATGTCCTCTTGATAGCGATCACTCCGCTGGACCACCATTCATCAGGATTCCGATAAACGTCTCAATGCGGGTGTTAAAAGCGGGACCACAAGATGAACTAACTAATCACTTGTGAGTTCATTTGGTGATTCCGCCACGTAAAATGCCAAATTTGCTCAAGGTATGCCGATCAGGCTAACCATTGCCATTTCCCATGATAGTGACTCGTACCTCTTTTAACCAGTGGCAGTGTGTAAATCGCCGAGAAAATTCAGATTCTCGCCAGCGCGATGAGGTGGTTACGAGCGGCATTTTGGTTCGCTAGAATGCGATTTGACGGGGTTTTTGATGAGGCTGTGGTTTGGGTACATGACGGAAGTAACTGCTAAAGATCCTCCCCAAGGATTGACCTAATCAGCGATAAGATAAGGGCACCTAATGGTGCCCTTTGTGTTTCTGATGGTGGCTTAGTTTGCCGTGAGCTGGGGAATGTCCAGCATGTAGCTGGCCTTGCCTTTCACTCCGGTGTCAGCAGGCCAGACCGGCAGAGTCACTGAGCCCGTGGCATCAAGCGGGATCACCACATCCTTGGTTTCGCCCGGTGCGACCTTTGTCCCGTTGAACATCACCGCGAAGGCCGAGTCACGGCTCAGGGTGAAATAACCAGCTTGGGGCCCCCTGCTTTGGGAGCCACCGCTTGTCAGCGCTCCCTTGAAACTGATCTTGCCAAGTGGCTTGTCGTTGCTGTCCAACAAGGACTGTGACGTTGCCAACACAGTGATCCCGTCGTGGCGAACCAGGTTCTGCGGGCTCAACGAAAAGGTGTGGCTTACCGTGGCGATGTTACCTTGGGCATCGGAGGCGGTGACGTTGAGGGTGTACTTCTGCCCGGCATCAAGGGTGGGGAACATCCGAGGGACTTCTGGTTGCCATCCATCGGCAAGCTTGGAGAACCCCAGATCCAACGCATCATTTATCGGGCCGCCGCTCAGCGTCATTCGGGTGATCACCGGCGCGGTATCGTAGTTATCGGTCAGCAGCACCCGCAGGTTCTTGATCGTCTCAATCTCAGTGGGAACGACGGCATTTTGATATTTCACCTGGAGGGTTGGTTTGGTTTTATCCGAGTAGATCGGGAACAGATCCAGGGTAGATTTTGGACCGTGCATCTCTTGCGCTACGGCAACAAGGTTATAGTCCCCCTGGGGAAGCTGAGTCAGATCGAACTGGTACGTGTAGTCCGGCCCCAATTCACCCGTTTTTTTTCCAGCGATCCCGACTTTAACACCGCCGCTTTCAAGCCAGACATCTTTCAGACGCAACCGGTCGAAGTAGGAGCCTCTGGCAGGCTGGTTAATGTTAAGCGTGAGGAGCTTCGTGGTAGCATTGTAGGTTTGCGCAATACTCGGATAGTGCAGGTCATTCCAGTCCACATCGGCCCAGGCTGGCTGGGAGCGCAAAACGCGGGTGTCGTCAAAGACATTCAAGCCACCATGGATATAGCCAGTGGTGCCTTTGGCCAGCGTCGTTGACCAATCTGCCGTACAGGTTGTTTCATTGGCCGGTACTGTGCAGTTGGCGTAATGCTCAACCCGTTGGGGGTAAGGCCTGGGGTCGACTGTATATCTGATCTGGCTGATGCTGATCGGTAGTGCGCTGTTATCTATCATGCGCGCCCAAGACCCCCAGCCGATGTCCGAATAGAGATATTCCACCTTACGAAGCACGGGGGAATCAGACACCCCCTCGCCAAGGGTCAGGTTGTAGTCGATAGGCCCCCCAGACCATGTACCGAAGTTGGTCCATTTGACATAGTTTTCATTTTTCATACCGAACGGTATGGTCATCGTCAGGTAAACATAGGTGTCGTCCTCTCCAACCTTGGCGACCTCGCCCACGGCATTGCTTATATTCAACCCAGACTGCACCAGAGGGGCATAGTTCGATTTGGGGAGGCGATAGGCCAACCGGATTGGGTTGGTAAAAACTGCCATGCCTGGGGTGTAGGCATCAAATTTGGACAGTCCCGGCCCCAAGGTATTGCTGGAGTTGGGGTTGTAGACACCAAACACACCAGGAGCATTCACTACGTTATCCCATCTGGCATTTTGCCTACGGGAGTAGAAGATATTGCCTGCCTTGTCCTTGATCTGGAATTCCAGCTTGAACAACTCATCCAAGTTAGAGGTTGGGAAAATAGTCTTAAGTGGAACGTTAAAGCTATTTGTGGCCTGCACCAGCGCTAGGTTTTTCTGGCAGCAGGCAGAGTCATCCCCCCGATAGATCACAAACTTGCCACTGGCAATACCGGAGGCTTCATCCTGTACGCTTATTGTGATGTCGGGGCTTTCGGAGCCACCCCGCCCAAGCAACCATTCCGCCCCGGTCGTGACGCGACCATATCCCGTTGCCGTCGTCGAGATCGGATTTCCAGTGGGCGGTACGGTATCTACATTCAATGGGTAGTCGTTGACGGAGACTTGTACGTTGTTGAGGTCGTATACCGTTGTTCTGAGGATGTAATTGCCATCCTCTGGCTTCGTCAGGTTGAATTTCACCCCGTAAAATTCGTTTCCGTCACTCCCGGAGATCCGGTTTGCAACGGTTATCACGCCAGAGGATTGAGTCTGAACAACAGACCCACCTTTCAACAGCTCGACCTTGACCTTGCGATCCAGCCCTGAGATCGTGGTGACAATGATGGTCCCATTGGGGTTGTACCAAGTTAGGTCAGGTTTCTTGACCACGGCCGCTGAATTGGTGTCTGTGAAGGACAATTCATAGACCTGGGCGCTCACCGGAGCAGCCAGTGGGATCATCACCAGCGCTGCGATTTTTGTCATTTTCGATATTTCCTGCATCTCCAGGCCCCCTGTTTAATCTGATGTAGCCGGTTCTGTGCTGGTGATTATTTAATAATTGGCTCAGCATAACCTGTAAAGATACCCAGAACCATTTTCTATGGTATAACGGCGATGTCTTTCTGACCAGCCAGAGCGGCAATTTGACGCCAAATATCGGTGATTTGGCTGTGATATTGGATTCGATCACCGGATTCCGAGTGAGCATAAAGAAACGGGGCCTCCACTATGGAGACCCCGTTGAGTGTTAGAGGTGGAAATCTTCACCTCCCGGTGAGCGATCTGTTAGTTCACAACCAACTGCGGAATGTCCAGCATGTAGCTGGCCTTGCCTTTCACTCCGGTGTCAGCAGGCCAGACCGGCAGAGTCACTGAGCCCGTGGCATCAAGCGGGATCACCACATCCTTGGTTTCGCCCGGTGCGACCTTTGTCCCGTTGAACATCACCGCAAAGGCTGAGTCACGGCGCAGGGTGAAATAACCAGCCTGGGGGCCCCGGCTTTGCGAACCACCGTCGGTCAACGCTCCCTTGAAGCTGATCTTGCCAAGTGGTTTGTCGTTGCTGTCCAGCAAGGACTGCGACGTCGCCAACACGGTGATCCCTTCATGGCGAACCATGTTCTGAGGGCTCAGCGAGAAGGTCTGGCTTGCCGTGGCGATGTTGCCTTGGGCATCGGAGGCGGTGATATTGAGGGTGTACTCCTGCCCGGCTTCAATTGTGGGAAACATCCGGGGGACCTCTGGTTGCCAACCATCGGGTTGTTTTGTAAAGCCCAAATCGAGTGCGTCATTGATTGGTCCGCCGGATAGGGCCATTCTTTTAACCACCGGGGCCGAATCCAAATCGTCACGAACATCGACGCGAAGATCTTTGATCACCCCGATCTCATTGGGGGCTGCGCCACCAAGGTACTTAAAGGTGAGCGAAGGCGGTACGCTATCAATGGTTTTTGCAGCGACAGACATTACCGCATTGTTGCCATAGGTATCTGTTGCGGAGCCTTTCATGACATACGTCCCGCTGGGTAATCCTGCAAATGAGAACACTCTCTCTTTAACCCAGACACTTTCATCCCTGGAGCCAACCAGCGGTAGCCTTTTTGTGGCCCCGGATTGCTCTGTGGCCTCCACGTAGAAGTCTCGGGTGTCCCACATAGAGATTTGCCAGCTAGAAAGACGATCAGGATCCCGTGCTCTCAACGTGACCGTCTTTTTCTCTTGGTCGACCGCCATACCCTCAATCACTGGAGGATTGAAGTCCCAGTAGGTGTAAATGTGCGTGGAGAACTGTGCCAGCGCAGGGTTTGTCTTGTTCTTGATCCAGACAGAATACGGCGCATATCCCCGCCCTGATGAGATGGTTATCTTCGGATCGAAGCTACAACGAGACTCATTGGCAGGGATTTCGCAGGACTGGCCATTGGCACTGACGACCTGCACATACGGTCGCGGTTCCGCCGTCACCTCATAGAAGTCGACTGCCCCTGGTTTGGAAAGCGTCGGCGTGGTGCCATCGACGATCTGACCACCAGCTATGCGATAACGATATGAAAGCGCATTGGGCCCCCGCACCGCTGCCCCACCTAACGGGACATCATTCAGGAGTGTGAACGATATGTGCTGTGGCACACCGCTCAGGGTTTGGATTAGCCAATATGATTGCGAGTTCGCAGGAATCGCAGCCGACCCTTCGTTGTAGGTGAAGTTTTCATCTGTCTTGTTATACCCCGCCGCAATGCCAAATTTGGTGCCATTAAAATCGACGTGCTCAGACTTCGGGTACTTCACCCGGAATTTGACCGGGTTTTCGTAGGAGACCGCTGTCCCTTTCTTTTGCCACTGATTAGCTGAGGAGTTCCAGACTTCTAACTCATAAGGAGGGATGGAGTTATCAATCTCACTGACTCTGCTTTTTGAACCTGTATTCCCGGCCACATCGACCACCTCAAACCCTACGGTGTACGCGCTGTGGTCAATCGGGGTCACATCAGAAGCAGAGGCATCATTGGCCAACATCGAGATAGAGCTCGGGGAAGACAGGCCCATACTGACGGCCTTGCTACGCTTGGTGCCATTCTTATCGACAGCAAAGTATCTGGCACCTGCCAAACCTGAACGATCATCACTAATGCCGCTGATGGAGATCCGGTTCTGAATATTGTCTCTGCCGAAAATATCTATTCGCCCCTGAGTCCACCCACTGACGGTATACACAAAGTCGCCGGAAATAACCGGCGGCACCGTATCAACGTTGAACTCATAGCTGTTGGTCGACACCTGTTGGCCATTTACGTCATAGACTGTCGAACGAAGTATGAAATTATCGTCAACGGGCTTGGTCAGGTTGAATTTTACCCCATAGAACTCCGTGCCATCACTGGACTTGATCCGGTTTGCAACCGAGATAAGTGCGCTTGTCTGGCTCTGCAAAACCGTCGAACCTTTAAGCAGTTCCACTTTTACCTTTCGATCCAGCCCTGCAATGTGGGTAACAATAATTTCACCGTTTGGATTGTGCCATCGCACTGTTGGCTTTCGGACTACGGTGACCCCATTGGTGTCTGTGTAGGACATTTCGTAAATCTGGGCGCCCGCAGGACCCGAGAGTGCGAGCAACACCAGTGCGGCAATCTTGCTCGGTTTCATTTTTGTCATGCCCTAATCTCCCTGCTCAACTGGGCTATTCACCTGGACAGATGAACAAACAATTCATAATCGTCTTTGGATAACCTAAAAAGACAGGCTGATGCATTTTTCATGATATATGAGCTTGAAAGCTATGACCAGTAATCCGGGGGAAAGCGAGGAAAGGCTGGAATAAAAAGACCACCGCAAGGGTGGTCTGGCTGGCTAAATGGTGGCACCCGTCACGTAGGCCGTGATAACCACAAACAGACAGAGGAACAGGAATTCGTGGACCCCCCCCACCGACCAAGAGCCGGGCACAATCCGGATCCGGCGCCGGATAGGCCAGAGCACCTGGACACCGTACCGGCCAAATAACATGTCCCCCAGCAGATGGCTTAGGTGGCCTATCGAGATGAGGAGCCACGCCTCAGGCAAGTACCCCTGTCCCAGATAGCTATTGGCCAGATAGAACGCGAACGTCATCATACCCCAGAACACAAGGCTATGAAAAAAGCCGCGGTGGCCTGCAAATTGGAACAGCAAACTCGACAACGGATAGACCCGTCGCCCGAGCTTCGATTCGGGATGGTCTATGTCAGGGATCAAGCTACCGAAACTGGCCAACGGCAGGCCAACCCATGGGCTTATGTGTAGACCACCAGCATTAATGGCGAGTGCCGCGAGGGTCACGGCAAACGCCTGATGAGTTACACCCTTAATATCACTTCCCTCCGGCGAGCATCTTTGCGATCTCTGCATTGGCGCTCTCAGCCGTTTGCAGAGCAGGTTGAAGTGGAGAGGTAGCCTGAGGCGCCGAGAGTTCAGCCGGGGCAATCTGAGCAGATACAGGGGCCGTCACCCCGGCTGAGGCAGCGGCACGAGCCTCACGTTCGTTTAGACGCTTCTCAAGGGCATCAAAGGCTCCGTCGAACTCTCCTTTGAGCTTGTCCTTGTTCATCCGAAGCACGTTGTTGAACTCATCAAACGGGATCTTTGCCAGCACAAAGGCGTGGTATTGACCATCGTATGGAGTCACCTTGGTTTTCACGATGTCGTAGCCGGACACTGGCACCCGAGCAACCAGGGCATCAATCAGCAACTCGGTGCGCTGGGCAACATCCCCTTCATCACCTTCATCACGTTGTAGTGAGCGTTCTTGACCGGACATTTCCAGCTTAAAGACCTTGGCGGCTTCATAGATGGCCACCAGCTTCGCTTTGCGAATGGAGAAACCGAGGTCCTTAGTGTGAGCCGTTCCGACACCATAGATGCCGGTACCGTCCATTTTGGGAGGCTCAAGGTACCATTCAGGCACAACCTCATCGAGTTGGTCTTGCAGTTTTTCAGTCTGCTTGGCCCGAGCCATTTCAGCGGCTTGCTGACGCAGCTGCTCCGCATCAATCTGGGACTGGGCCAGGTTCTCTGCATCACTGGCGCAACCAGCCATTAAAGCGACCAGCATCACAGCACTCAACGATTTAATCTTACAATCCATAAACACCCCCATTTATCTTATTGGGATAAGATATGGCATTTTTCATTAGCTGTAAAGGTCTGGATTGTTTGGATCGTACTGATATTTTTTTCCGTCTGCCCAAAGCCCCATTCGCCAAAGAGTGTGAACTACCCCACCTTTCAGAGTGCCATGCCCTTGAGTCTTGCTGTAGAAGATCCAGTAGGCGATTGCGAGGCCAGCGCCAGGCACTTTGAGGTCAAAGATGGACATGCCGACCCAGATAATGACTGCTCCGATTAGCTTGGGTGCCTCTACCCCCATGACCAGTGTCGGGTAGTTTTGTCGATATGGGACACGGTATTGATGATCTGACATGGTGCTCTCCAGTAACGTGAAACCATAAAAAATGCCCAGCGGTAGCCGGGCATCTCAATGGGTTTTGATAATGTCTTACAGGGACATGGCCAGGAAGTTTTCGATGATGTCGGTCGCGTTAGCCATCAACATACAGAACACGAGGGAACCTATCGCATTGGTATAGTTGGGTTTTACGATGCCGAACCAGATGGCGCTCATGAAGCTCAACAGGGCGATGATCTTACCTGGGGCCCCTTTGGCCCAGCCAGACAACTGATCCCACACTTCATCAACGGCAGTCGCATCACCGCCTGCGTGTGCCATCACCATCAGCAGACCCATAACCAGGGCTACGAAGATGACATGCTTGAATTTAATACTGAAATTAGCCTCTGGCAAAGCTGGCAAAGCGATGGTCTTAGTCATACTTTCTCCGATTTAATTGAAACATGATGATACAACGCCACAAAGGATAATCTTATACATTTTCGAGGTCAACTCGCTGTTTCACTATATCTCTCTCATCACACCAATTTGTGATAACTGACAATCATCCTGTTGATCATGATGCCGCACAGCATGAGCCCGGATGGGACCAGGTATTTCGTCATTGACGCAGCGCCCGCCGTAGGCACCACCAGGTACAAGAGGAACGCAAAGATGGTGATTCTTGATGCTTCCCGGTAGAGCTTGAATCGCTGTACTTTGGCCCCGGCAGTCTGGTCAAGAGACAGCTTCCAATGCTGGGTACCGCTGTAAATGCAGGCTAGGAAGAAGGGTATGAAGTACACAATCCAGTATGCGGCGACCCCCAGGCGCCAGCCCATTTGGTAGATCATGAGTGGGAGGTTATCGACTATTCGATCGGAGACGAGCAGGAACTTGGACCAGAACTTCTCGAAACTATCCCGTGGCACCTGAGTATTTTTCAGAGACACATACAGGAAGTTGTAAAGTCCAAGATCGGTCATAACAAAGTTGTAGATGCCACCGGCAACACCCTTGGCAGTCCGGTACCCCTCTAGCGTCATCATCCCCTGGTTATCAACAATCTCCTCCTCAACAGATAGCTGATAGGCCGCCCGCTCTTGCAAGAACGGGAGCACGCACAAGATCACGAATACAATCAGTTTCAGGATGTCTTTGAGGGTGTCCTTCTTACCGCCAGAATCGTTGGCATCCTCGGTGATGATCATGCTGCCTCCCTTGTCACAACCGGGATTTTGAGCATCATCTTGCGGCCATCAGCCAACCGAGCGACACACTGGAGCTTCGGCAGATCACCGAGGAGTTGTGTTGGGAAGCCATCCTTTTCAGTGGTACTCAGGTTTTCGCTAAAGCCACCAGTAAACTTATCGCTCTGATCGCTCGTGTCGCTACGTTGAGAGTGCATGATGGTTCTCTGCTCCACATCGACTTTGGCGAAGTTGGCCGCCATCTTTGTCTGAGTCGTCGGGTCAGAAACGCGGGTGGTGATCCAGTTGTTACAAAGACCGATCACCCGATCTGCTACGGCCTCAGACGCCTTCGCTGCCAAGTCTGGGATGGTTTGTGTCACGACCGTCATTTCCAGTTTCGCTGCCCGGCCCTGAGCCAACAGGGAGAGAAGCTGCTCGCACAACGCGGCGTGGGCTTCGTCAAAGAAGAGCGAGACGCGACGATTATTACCAGTGTCAGCACCCTCGGTGTTGTATCGAGCTCCTGCAATACCGGAGGCGTCTGCCACTAAGAGCTGCACCAGTTTTGAAGCCGTTTGGTGATCCGAGAGCGAGTCGATGGCTATGTGGAGTACCCCACCCGTGTCAAACAGCGATTTCAGGTCGATGATCTTTCGACCGGAGTTAACGTCATATTCAGGTGACAACAGCTCATCGAGTGGCGCAGCGGTTAGGTTGGCCATCAGTGGTTGAAGGGATGTCGTCATTTTTTGGTAGTGTTCGTGTGGGTGTTTGTATGCAGCACACATCTCATCGCAAACGTGCTCAGGATGAGTCGCCTGCATCCGTTCAAGGTAGAAGGCCACCATCCCAGCCAGCTTGTCATCTTCACCAAGCGCCATGATCTCGCCATCGAGCTGATCCCACCAATCAGGCCCAAAGTGTTCGGAGAAATAGCGACTCAACACCTTCGTAAACAGCACATTCCGGTGGGTCAGCATGTAGTTTTTCAGGCGAACCAATGTCGGACGCTCACCGATGTAGCGGCAGCCAATTGTGGTTCGATAAAGCACGTACCAAGAGAAGTCACGGAACGGGTCTGGTTTATTCGGATCTGACACGACCCCGGCGATACGTGAAGCAATCTCAGTATCACGGGCATAATTTCGCAAGGGGTCTATGGCCACGGAAGTAGAAGCGTGGCTCGGGTGGAAGGAATAGAACGGGATACCTAAAGCATCGCATTCCGCTTTCATCGCATCGCGCCAGTCCTTATCGTTTTTTGGGTCTACGGCCAGCACCACATTCCCCATGTGGATCGCGCCACACGACAGCAGGCGCAGTAATGTCGTTTTGCCGGTACCGACGTTCCCAGTGATCAGGGTATGACCGGCCCAGTTGTCAGCCCGAATGCGCTGTAGCTGGGAATCACCCAGGTTATAGATCCACGGCACCCCGCCCATCTTGCGCGTCTCTGCCATGTGCGATTGCACATACCAGCGCACCGGCAGTGGCATCACGATTTGGCTACGCTTGGTATCCATGTTCATGATCCGATAGGCCATGTTCGTGTGCTCAGGCCCCCAGTCATAGCCATATCCGAGCATCATTTCCTGATTGTCATTGCCGGTAATGAGTTGATCACCCCTTTTTTTGCCGACCATGTTTTGGATCCGCAATTCGGTAGGAGTGATAAACAGCATACCGGTCACGAACATCCTGGTGAGTGCGCGAATGACGGGGGCGGCCATAACGAAGTTTTTGAGTCCTGCGACCAGGCAATACCCTATTACTGCCAAATATACCCACCTGGCATCGGGTGAAAGCCCAGCCCATGACCGCGCCACCATCCCCACGATTACAAATGCGGCCAGGCTCCAGCCTAATGCCGCATTCCACTCATAGCAGGTACGGTATAGCGTTGTGCGTGTATGCGCCTTACCTATCAGTGCCATTTTTTCTCCATAGATAGCCATGTTTATTCTTTGAGGATAATATACACCATATATGGAAAGGGGAAGCTGAATGCACCGAGGCAAAGAACCGTGGGACCTGCTCGGAGTTGAGAAACATCAACTACCGTTGCTACTCCCGACGGCGTACCGCGACTACCGAAACCTAGTGACTGACTTCAATCGCTTGCCGGGACATATAGGTGGTGCCGTGGTGGTATCAGGCTGGTGCGTGAAACAAGGATGGGTGCAGGGCACGAAGCCGCGTTTCTCGTTGCAACTCCATGATGACCAGGGGAATACCCTCTCATTGACCCTATTTGCATCGGCGGAAGAGGTCAAGGCGCTACCCGACCAGGAATTTGCATCGTTCGCTGGCGAGGTCGACGCTGACTTTGTGGGCCGCTGCTACCTCAAACGCGTCTGTTGGGTGCCACCCTTGCAGGTGGGTCGCATAGTCCCGACGTATCCAGCAATCAAGGGCAAGGTAACCCGTGACGGCGTATTCACCTTGATCACCAACAACCTCACCGATTGCATGCCTGCATGCCTGGAATGGTTGCGCCAGAGTGTCGGCCACATCCCGGTACCCGATATGCGAAGCGCAATAGGATGTCGTACTTGGACATTTGACCGCCTTATCGCTGGCGCTCACTGGCCCACCAGCATTCATCAGGGCGAAGCCTGTCTTGCGATCCTTGAGCGGCTGGCGGCTTATGTCGAGGCCTACCGGCTGCATCACGCATGCCCCGCCCCCAAGCCAGCAGTCCGTCCCATCCCGAACGGCGGGTTCGAGGGCATACCAGAGCGAGTCCCCTTCCCGCTCACCGGAGAGCAGATCTCTATCGCCCGTGACATCATGCAGGCCTGCGCGAGTGAGTCGCCCTCTCAAAATCTGCTGCTAGGAGATGTCGGCTATGGCAAGAGCTATGTGATCGCTCTGGTTGTTGCGGCAGTCATCCGGGGGGGTGGTCGCGTAGCTGTCATGCTTCCAAGCCGGATCCTCTGTAACCAGATGCACGAGCTTTTTTGCTCTCTATTCCCAGAGTTCAATCCACAGCTCATGCAAGATGGCGCCCCTGTGAGTGACCCTTCATTCTCGCTCTGGGTAGGAACGACCGGCCTTATTCACCAGCAATGGGACCGCGCCTGGGATCTGGTCGTGGTCGACGAACAGCAACGTTTCAGCGTGGCGCAACGTGAGGCGCTGGGAGCCGCCCATCTCCTCGAAGCCACTGCGACCCCGATATGTCGCTCTATGGCACTCTCTCGCTGGGGGTCAAGCATCAACTTGTTCCGGCTTACCCAGTGCCCAGTTAAACGTAAGATAGAGAGCCGTGTTTTTATGGCCGCCCATCGACTTGAGCTCATGGAGCGCGTCCTGATGACCCTTGAGAAGGGTAAGCAGGTAATGGTGGTCTGCCCCAGGAAGGATGAAGGGAAGGTAAGGAAAGGTGGGGGAAAGTCCGACTCCGACATTAACGATGAGCAGGCCAGTGTTGCGCGTGTCGTCGCTGATTTTGAGCGCATCTTGCCTCGCATGGCACTACGACTCGGGTATATGCCCCGGATCGTTCATGCAACCGGCGCCCGCACGGAAGAAGAGAACGAGGCGGCCCTTGATGCAATGAAGGCGCATGAGGCCCACATCATCATTGCTACGACGGTCGTTGAGACGGGCATTACCATCCCCCACCTTGCCCAAGTAATCATCTACCACGCTGACCGGCTGGGCGCTGTCCAGTTGCATCAACTCCGGGGGCGACTTGTTAGAACCGGCGGGCATGGCCTGTTTGACCTCTATCTACCAACCCCACCCTCCCCAACGACCCTCAAACGGATGGCCATCATGACCACCTGCACGCAGGGGTATGATGTGGCAATGGCAGATCTACGCCTCAGAGGTACCGGCGACCTCATTAAGGGGACCTCTCAATCTGGGTCGGGTGATAGCGTTCTCCCGCGCCGCCCTATCGACATCGACATGCTCGAACACTATGTAAGCCTCCTCTCAAATTCTTAGAAATATTGCTATTTATTCCCTTGGGATAGCTGATGTCATTTTTTAATTGACTCAAAATTGCGGTCGGTTATCCTTTACGGACAAACATAGGCAATCATGAGAGCAGTGAGTCATGGCAGATCCGTTACGGTCTCTTTTCCAGGCGTTGTTCAATCGCAATGTAAACACCCGACTTCGGGATAGAGATGATGGTCCCGCTATCAATGCGGAGGCTACACCAGAGCCGGAAGAAGAGAGGTCTCCTTACGCCCCTTTAAGTACCTCTTTGCTTGGTCAGGAGCGTGAAATGACCGCTCTTACCTCATGGTCAACAGCCATGGTTAGATCCAATATTGCGCAGCTTACCAACGTCATGTTGGGTGTGGCACTGCTGGGCATGACCTGGATGCACTGGAATACCAAACCCACGGTCATCATCAAGCCTCCCGTATTGACCGGGGAAATTCGGATTGAGGACGGCCTCCCCAACAAAGAATGGCAAGAGAGCTGGGCCCTGTTTCTCTCTCACATGTTGGGGAACATCAACCCGCGCAACGTTGATTTCGTCACTCGCACAACCGTCTCAATGCTCTCCCCTAAGCTCCAAGTGAGCAAAGAGGCTGACATTCGTCGGATGGTTGAGATGATGAAGATGTCAAACCTCACCCAGTCTTTTGAAGTCCAAGATCTCCAATACGAACCCAACTCCCGTATCGTTTGGGTCTGGGGTTACAAAACCACTCAGCTTGCCACCACCCGTGCCGCAAGCTCCACCGAACTCAGTAACAACAGCAACACTGCTGACCGTCGCCGCTGGACATTTGAGTACGTTATTCGCTTGAACGAAGTAGGAATGCCTGTGGTTACCCACATTGACCAATACGAAGGTTTGCCGAAATTTGATCGCGCAAATGGCGTTACAGAAGAGGGTGATGTCCTCTCCCCGCCCGAGAAAAAGGGTAAAAAATCACAGAAAGAGTCCTCCAAGGAGCAAAACTAAATGATGCGCGTAGCCCCTTTGGCCGTGGCGATTACCCTCCTGCTAGGTAATGCCGTTGTTGCGGCTGAGAGCCCAATCCCGATTGAAGTGATGAACCCAGAAAAACTGGCCGAGCAAAACCCGGTTGGTGAAGTTGGCGGTATCGTTTCCAATAGCATGAGCTCCAGCGCCCCCGCCCCGATCCCTGTCAACCTGCCGGAGGAGCAACAACTACTACTCAAGATGGCACAGCAGGCTCAAGCTAACGGGGCCTCTCAACCATCAATGCAACAATCCCCCAGCCTTAGTGATGAATGGGCAGAACGGGTCAAGTCCAAGTATGCCCCATCTCAAAACTTAACCGTGCGCCCCTCTGGCAACGTGATGGTGCCGGTTTCGTTGGGCCTCATGAACCGCTTTGAAACCAACTTCACCAACGTGGCCGTCAAAACCTCTGACGAATCCGCAGTGCTGGAGGTGGATGACGGTGTGCTTTACGTCACCCTCAACAGTCGTGAACCAGTCGGCTTGATCCTGATGGAAGAGGGCGTGCCCGATAGCGCCATCAACATCACAGCCGTCCCGGTCGATGTGCCGCCCGCATTGGTCAAGGTCCGGATCCCAATGAGCAGCAGCATGTTGCAACAAGCCTACGAACACCAACGCCAAGCGAAAGAAGCTGAGATGGTCGATAAGGCCATTAACGAAGAAGCTGAGATCGTGCGTTCCGACCGCCATACCGAGCGCATAAAAGAAATCCTGCGCTACACCGCCCTTGGTCAAGTACCGGCTGGCTTTACCCTGGCTGATTCCCTCAATGATGTACCAAACGCCTACAAACACCCGTGCAAATTCCAAGGCCTGACGAACGTCATGGGTCAACGGATGGTGGGCGCCCGTGAGTATGTGGATGTTGTGCTGGTCACTAACAATTCGTCCTACGCACAAGGCATCAAAGAAGAACTCTGCATGAGCCGTGACACCCTGGCTGTAGGCGTGATGGACGCTGCCACGCTGCGCCCCGGCGCATCAACAGAAGTCTATGTTGTGAGAGATAAGAACTGGACGAAGAAACAAGAGCAGTTGCAGACCCGCCCACGCTTGGATAACAACGGCAACTTTGGTCTGAATGGTTACCAGCGCGTAGCCGGTGCCGCCCCTATGTCCCCGTCCCGCAGCGGGTTAAAGTAAGGAGCGCCCTATGAGCAAATTTCAAGAGCTAACCAAGAAGAAGGGCTTCCGTATAGCGGCAGCGGGTATAGGACTGATCGGCGTCCTCACCATTGTCCAGTCCAGCCTGAATTGGCAAGAAGACGCGCCGACACCCAAGAAGGTACGCCGCGAACTCATTGAATCGAACGTGTTTGATACCAATGTCATGCAAAAGGTCGAGACCGAACAGGCCGAGGCCACTTATGAGCAGATGAAAAAAGAGCTCAAAAGCCGCAATGATGACATGGCCGCACAACGCGAAGCTCAGAAAAAAGAGCTCGACAAGGTGATGACCCAGTTGGCGAAAATGCAGTCCCAGCTATCCACGCAAAATCAGGTGATCTCTGTACTCACACGCAACAATCAGATTGTTGCTGGTCAGGTTCAGGATCCCCGCGTCACCCGCGCCTCTGAGACAGGCTTAACAGGCAACCAAGGTCAGGGTGGTGTTCAGGGTGGCGCCATTGGTCAGGGCCCTTATAGCAACGTTCAGCCACAATACCAGAATGTCTCCCGCTCCCGCGGGCCCGAGACTAATGGCATGATTCGCACGGTAAGCCAGAACCGGATCACCAACATCAAGAAAACCGGGGAGGTCGAAGAGACCCCTATCGAGGTGGTGTATGTCGAAAAGAAAGGCCGGGCAGCCAAACCCGATACCAAGGAAAAAAAGAACCCTGAGATCGAGAAGAAAAAGCGTGACATGGTGAAGGCTAAGGCCAAAACCTACATCCCGGCTGGCTCTATCATCTCCGGCGTCATGTTGAACGGTGTGGACGCGCCTACCGCTCTATCCAAGAACGCCGCGCCGCTGCCCACAACTATCCGGGTCAAACTGGATGTGCTCATGCCGAACAACTACAACGCAGATCTCCAAGACTGCTTCGTGATCGGCTCAGTGACGGGTGACCTGGCCAGTGAACGGGCCTATATCCGCTCCGTCACCATGAGCTGCATCAATGAGCGCGGTGAGTCCATGGAAACCGGCATGATTGGCTATGCCGTGTCGGACTTCGATGGGCGCAATGGCGTGCGGGGTACCGTCGTTTCACGCGCTGGTAAAGCACTCATCGCCACATTCGGTGCGTCGTTCCTGTCGGCTGTGGCTGAGGCGTCAAAGCCATCAGCTATCCCATCGCTGGATCAGAACCCTGGCGAGTCCACTACCTTCCAGACCCCACGAATGGGGGATGTTGGCAAAAGTGGCGTAATGGGCGGCATATCCGGCGGCTCTGACCGCTTGGCTCAGTATGCTATCTCGATTGCCGATCAGCAGTGGCCCGTCATTGAAATCAGCCCCGGTACCCCCGTGACCTTCTTCCTTGAGAAGGGCATGAGCTTGCCGGTAGTGGAATAAGGAACCGTCATGAACATGCTGCCCCCAATTTACGCTGATGATGGTGCCGAACATGCACCTAACAACCCCGCCACTCCCACGCCGGATCCGGTCGAAGTAGCTGCGGCGCTCTCTGTGGCGCCCAGCTCTCCCGAGCCTGCAAACCCTGTTGTTGAGGAGCCCCGCCAGAACTGGCAACCGATCCTGGTCACCGTCGGGATTTTGAATTTCATGGGGTTGTGCCTGGTGGCCTTCAAGCTGTTCACGATGTCCTACTACGACATCAAAGATGCCCCGATCATCTACTACGCGAAAACCAATGACATCATCGCCTATTCCGCCGATAAACCGGAGCCCCGGAAAGCGCATGAGGAGCTGGTGGCCCGCCTCAAGGCGAACAACGCCCTTGTTCTGAATGCTGACAGCGTGTTGGTGGCTTCACCAGACTTCGCGTTCCCTCATATTGGCCCAGCTACCGGAGATAAATGATGATAGCCACGACCGCCCCCTACCCCGTGCCCGAGCAAGTGCTGACTGAATGTGTCAGCACGGCCTCCCGTACCTATGGCGTGCCAGAGGTTGTTATCCGCGCCATTTTGATGGTCGAGGGCGGTAAGGTTGGCACGATGTCTCGCAACACCAATGGGTCATATGATCTTGGTCCGATGCAGCTCAACACCATCAACCTCAGCATCATCAACAAGGAATACCCCTTCCTGACATGGCGCCACATCACTTACAACCCATGCATTAACATAATGGTCGGCACTTGGTTTCTGGGGAAAAAGATTAAGAACCGGAACGGCGTGATCTGGGAAGGTGTCGGCGATTACCACTCAGTCACACCGAGTAAGCGAATCGTGTATCAGACGAAATTCTTGCGTCACTACAACGCGCTCAAAGCAAAGTATGGTTTTAAACCTGCTCAAATCGAACCGATCCCCGGCGCTCAATTTGCCCAGGTGCAAACAGCGCCCGCCGCCAAGGTGGTGACTCAGGCCACTCAGTATCGGTTACCCTCAATACTCACGGGTGATCTGCCAGCACCAGTGGTGGGCTTGGGCATTAAGCACCCTGCCAGCTTCTCTGACTTATACGCCATGTCCAAGTCGATATAGCACCTCAACAGACCCGCCACCTGGCGGGTTTTTTAGGAACAAAAAAACCCCCATCAATTTGATAAATGCTATAGAACATCCCATGCGGCATGTTATAATCATTTATGAAATCACCTTGGAGGCTTGTCATGCACTATAACACTCATCATAGCCAATCGAGTAATTCATTCCGTCAGGCACCTACCAACGGGTCTGCCCATGATGTCTACGATGAGTATGCCAGCTTCGCAGCAGGCGATTCAGTGCAGCATCCCGTTCCGGCCAGCCATGGCCAGCGCCACTTCGTAGCCACAAAATCGCCGACTCAAAATCGCCCACAATCCCAACGCCCTGCGACTCAAAGAGATGTGGCGCCGCAGCATACCGGGCGCGAGTCAGGTGCGCCTGAGGCTGATAGTCGCACCCAGACATCCAAATACCATCGTTTCTTCTCCCTTAACGTCTATGGCTCCAAGGCAGCACTGAATTTCGTGCCGGACCAGACCAAGGATGGTTTCAACACCGTATCCCTGGAAGCCGCTGACATGCTCAACCCCGCCGCGAGAACGTACAAGTGGGATCAAAAGACCCGGTTGCAGTTTACCCGAGCGGAGTACCTGGAGGTTGTTGCCGTATTGCTTGGGATTGGGGCCAACCCTGCTTGTAAGTTTGGGAATCATGGCGTGAAGGGTGGCGCTAAGAAGGGCTTCGAGATGAAGCACCAAGGGAACAGCGTTTTCGTCTCTGTGAGTGAGACCGGAAAGAACATAAAGGCCGTTCCAATCCCGCTCATGGAGGCCATCCAGATCGGACACATGATGATGTCCGTTTATCTCGACAACTACCCCGGCCTGACCACGGATAGCGTCATCACCAGCCTGAATTTGGCTATGAGGCGCCGGGATTCCTCATCGACACTGCAAAATCAAAAATCGTGATAATTGCTATCAATGTGCCGTTTAGGATAACATCTAATAATTATGAAAGAAGGGCGAACAATGAAGAAACCCAAAACTCTCGTCAGTCCTACTGACTTACTTCCCCGAAATGAAAAGGGTGAGTTGATTGACTCTCACATGGACCAGTCCATGTTCAGTGCTTTGCGTGCATTTCTGGCTGAGATGGAGCCAACGAAAACACTGAATCAAGATGCGATGGCTGCGCTGATCGGGTGCAAAACCTCAAACACGTACTCTAAATGGGAACGTGGTGATCAGCCTCCCCCCTCGACGGTCTGCCGCGCCATGGAATTTTTGCTTTATTACACCCTGGTCAAACGTGGTGAGTTTGTCAGCGAGGCTGATGCGTTTGAAAAGCTGATCGACTTCAAGATTCGTTATGACATGCTCGGCCCGAACACGGCCTTGAGCACCCGTGCGACCGATGTTCCCCGGCGTGTAACATCCGAGCACATGGCCGCATATGACTGTTTCTGCATGATGAGCGGGGCTGCTTCCGAAAACACCATTACGACTGATGGTTATCTGCCGACTCTCACCGGCAAACACATCAAAATCATTCCTGGATTTAACCGCAATGGAAAGCTCGCGGGCAACACCCTGGAGATGATTTCAATTGTCGCTGGCATGGTCTCTCAGGACTGGTACCCGGAATATGCCAAGTACATTTTAACCGGGTCAGACAATCAAGCTGCCCTGGACGATATTCTGCCTCCGACATATCGCAATGATGGAACCGGGATCCCGACTGACGTAGCGCAAACCTATAAGGAGCGCGGTGTTCACTACGAGTTAAGTATCAATACCGAGTTTTTCAGCGTTCGTCGTGAAAACCTCACCATGATTGTCACTATGTCTGACGAGCTTGCGTTGCGCTTCAACCTGTTTATGGCGGTTGCATCCAAGATGGCTCAGGACGCCGAATCCGCCTCTATTGCCACTGATGAACTCCAAAAAGAGTTGGCTGGCATTGTGGCCAAAATGCCTGAGGCAAAATCTGAGAATGGAGTGCACGTTCTCCCCTCAAATGTCTTCACGATCAAGCACTGCATTGGCTCCAACCTGCGCCCCAAAACCCGTGACATCAACGTGATTGAAAAGGCGCTGTGCCATATCAGCGGCGTGGATCCAGCCACCATTAAAGCTCCAGCAGCGATGCTTGTGCGAAATGCGTATGGCAACCTGCCCGAGCATTCCATCAACGTGCTGGACGATGTGCATTGGTCCCTCTTCAATGAGTGGACCGCTAAGGCTACCGATGGGAAAAAGAGCGACAAACCGCTCATTCGTTTGCCCATCCAAACCCATTTCTTCACGGCCATCATCGTTGACCGAATGCTCGTCATTCACCTCAACGAACAGGTTGCCGGGCCAGCATTAGAAGGCCTCAATGCCTTCATTCGCTCATCCGGGATCCTTGAGGTGGACAATACCCCGAAACGGTCGGTGAGCAATGAGGTTAGCCTGATCCGTGGCAGAGCAAACAAGATTGCCCGTGGCATGGTCGTGTCTAAATCCGGTGCTGCCAAAATTACAGGCCTGCCCACTCGCATTCGTGCGAATGACCCGATCAAGACCGCCATTGCCGATGCTATGGCTCTCGCCCGTCCGATCCATAAAGCTGAACTCGAATTGTGGGATGACGCACCAGCAGAGAGTAAGACCATCGAGATAGTCGACATCCTCTCCAAGCGAAACACTGTGCGGTCACACCTCATTAACGCCATAGAACGCTTGCTTCTCGGACTGGACGATAAAGGTGTCGACATCAACTACCTGACCCACACGAGCGGTTGCGGGCCGATTATCAAACGGCTCACCAGCGAAATCGTGTCTTCGCACACCTACCGTGTGGCCGCTTACGTGAAGCGGGCAGAGCTGTTGAAGTCTCGCGCTCGCGCCCGACGCTGGAAAAAGGATCAGCTTGCAAACCTGTTGAGCCAATTGCGTAACCGCCTCGGCCTGGATGCTGACATGAACAATGTCCTCACCGCCGTGTGCAAGTTCTTCGTGTTCCGACTTGAAGGTAGTACCGGCGTCTTGATCTTCAAACGTCAGTCCTACATCGACGCAATCAACAACGCTTTGGCAAACGACACACAACCCATTCAGCAATCATCCGATGATGACGATGAAGACGACTCAGAATAACTGGAAGAGAGGATGATATGAAAAAGCGACCGGCCCTACTGGCAATTTCCCTCCTGGTGAGCGCCCTAGCTCATGCCCAAGAGCCGAAAATGTCTCAGGAGGACACTGAGAAGGCAGTTCAGAAGAACATCGTTAAATCAGCTCCTATCCCGCTGGATGGGCTGGTCGCAGCGAAGGACAAAAATGGCGATGATGTCATTGTGAGCACGAATGGCCGTTATGTGCTCAAGGGTTACCTGCTCGACATCTACACCAACAAGACGATCAAGAACGTAAAGGACGCTGTTGATGCCCGCTATCTCACTTTGAGCAACATGGGCCTCAACCTAGTGGATATTGCGACTATCCCCTATGGAAACCCAAACCTGCCTTTGCAGGGGCGGATCATGGTTGACCCCTACTGCAAGCAGTGCACGGAGCTCTTGCAACAGCTTTCCACGATGCGCGATGACATTCACGTAGAGATCATGATCACCCCGATAAGCGGCAACCAAGCCATCCAAACCGCGCTTAACCTGTGGTGCACCTATGAGCTCGACTACAACAAGGGTCGCCATATTGTTGACCTCTTGATTAAAGGTGCCCCCTACCCTGTTGAACCAGAACAGAAGCAGTGCAAAGGACAACGGGTACTGGTCAACACAATGTTGGTCAGAACCTTCAACCTCGAAGGCTTGCCTGCGATTTGGCGTGCCGACGGTTATTCCGAACTCGGGATCCCGAAAGACTTGAAGGCGTTCTTGAACGAGCGTCGTAAAACCGATGAAAAGAGCTAAGGTAACCTCGAATGAAAAACTTCTCTAAGACACTGCTATTGACCCTCATGCTGCCGCTGGCCGGCTGCTCCTTGATCGGTCAATCCGATTCAAGCTGCCCCGGAAAGCCGGGCGGCTACGTGTGTAAAGGGCCGCGTGAGGTCTATGAGCTCACCACCTCCAAGACATCCCTTTTTGACGGTACCCAGGACGGTCTTGACGATGACGATGACGCAAAAAAAGGCTCTGCCACTGGTAAAAACGCCGATGCCAGTGGCGCTGTCGTGGACATTCCGGCTGTTGGGGTTATCCCGTCAAATTCTCAGTCCCTCTACCGTGATGACATGTCAGCACCAGAACCCATGGCTGTTCGCGCCGATGCACGCATTCTGCGCGTTCAGTTTGCGGCCTACGAGGACGATGCAGGCAGCTTGAACATGCCCGGCTATGCCTATGTGGAAGTGGAACCAAAACGCTGGCTGGTAGGCGCTGCTGCGAACAAGCAACCTGCGAAAATCATCCCTCTGCAAGTTCGCCAAGATGCTGATGGTAATCTTGCGCATAAGCAGCAGGTCAGCTCTACCGTTGACCCGCTCGGTGTTCGCAAAGTCGTTAACACCCCCGGCCAAGTCGGTATCCCGCCTGAATTGCTGAGAAAATAATCCCCCCTCTTTGGGAGACCTTCCATGTTTGCAATGTTTTCAAACTTGATGTCACGCCGCCAGGAGGCGGCTAAACATCGCAAGTTCGGCGAGCTGATCCCGGTTCTTGCGCATTATCCCGATGATGGGTTATTTCTTCTCGATCCATCCTCGCTCGGTTTCATGATCGTTGCACAGCCGCTTAATGGCACTAACGCCGATATGCGTAACCAGCTTCGCTCATTGTTCACCTATCAATATCCAGAAGATACCACGATGGTGATTAGCCTCGTGGCGAACCGCGACATGGTGTACCAGCACAAAGCCTGGGAAGCTCTCCGTAGAGGGAGAATGGAGCCCGCTGATCAGGAGTTTGAAGGTGTCCTTGATGACCTAGCCTTTGATTACCTGCAAACCGCATCATCTGATGGCCTGCGCCCTGGTAAATCTGATCTGCACGCCCGCGATTTTGAGGTGTGGTATTCGGTTACTATGCCAATTGCAGGACAGATTCCCACCGACAAAGAGGTGAAGGAAGCGATAGAGATCAAGGATACCGTGCTTCAAAAGCTCAAGAGTATCGGTTGCGCTCCCTATGTGGCTGACCATGAAACTTGGCTGCGCCGCATGCAAGTCATGCTCAACCCTGGCAAGAATACCGCTTGGGCCAAAGGCAAGACTCTCTTCAAGCCAAGTGTCCCGCTTAGACACCAAGTTATTCAACCTGGTCGTAGCATCTCCATTGACGATAAAGGGGTCACGTTGTCCGGCTCCGACATCAAAGACGGTAATGGCTACTGTGACGAGGAACGAGTCGTCCGTGTGCTTAACTGCTACCGCCGCCCTGACTACGCCAGCATAGGCAACATGTACGGCTTCTTCTCGGACTGGAATACCGGTTTTGGCGGCATCAACAGTGACTTCATGATTTCTCTGAATGTCCACTTCCCTAACCGGAAAAAGGCAAAATCCGCCTTCGATGCAAAGAAAATTGTGGTGTCCAACCAAGAGAGCGCCGGGGTGATGAAATACTCCAACCGCTTGCGCTTTCAGTTTGACGATCTCAAGGCAATCGAAAATGAGCTTGAGCAAGAAAACCACGCCATCGTCAACAGTTGGGTTCAGGTAAACCTGTTCCTAGACAACGACGGCACGCAGGATTCAGCAGTCAAAGCGGCCCAGTCTCATCTGGAAAGCCGTGGATTTGGTTATGCCTTAGATAAGGACATAGCCTTGCCACTGCTACTCGAAACACTGCCCCTATGCCATGGGTATGATCCCCAAATCCGATCCATGTTGCAGCGCCAAGAGATCTTCACGACAAAGTACCTTGAGTGCGTGGCCCCTATCTTTGGCCCTTGGAAGGGTAATAGTGCAAATCCGGTGATTGTGGGGTTCTCCCGAGAAGGGCAATTCATCTCTATCGACCCTTACAAGACCAACGCGAGTTTCAATATCGCCATCGCTGCACGTTCCGGGGCTGGGAAGTCGGTCTGGGGCGGAAACCTCGTTAAGCAGATATTAACGACCGGCGCTCCGGGGAAAGCAGGGAGCCAAGATGGCGGCCAGGTCTTTATCATCGACTCTGGTAACTCCTATCAGGCTCTCGCCAGCCAGTTCAGCTCATCGCAGTACATCGAGTTCAAGGACACCGATGTGTTCTCCATTGACCCGTTCTCTGATTTATCGGGTTTGCTCGATCAGGAAGATGATGAGTTGAACGAAGATGGTCAACCGACAGTTTCGTTGGGGGGCTCACTCAAGCTGACCATGATCACCAATATGGTCAAACTGATGGCCGCACCTGATGGTCAGATCGACAACTATCAGTCCTCCGTAATGTCTCGCCTACTGCAAGAGATGTGCGTAAATACACCGGACGATGCCAGTGTGACTCTGTTGGCCTCACTGTGCCAAGAACATGAAGACCAGCGGATTCGTGACATCGCGGCACAACTTCATGACTTCACCATCCATGGCAAATACGGTAAGTTTTTCGACCGCCGCCTAAACCCGAATGTCATCCGGTTCAACAGCCGCATGATCGTTTGTGACCTTGGGGCACTCAAAGCCCAGCCGCATTTACAGACTGTGGTGCTCATGAGCGTTATCCAGCAGGCTCAGGATGCAATGTTCCAGCGGGACGATGGCCGCCGCCGAGCATTCATTTTGGACGAAGCCTGGGAGTATATCGGTGAAGATTCAGCTTCCTCTAACAACAGCTTCTTTGCGGAGTTCATTGAAGCGGGCTGGCGTCGATTCCGTAAGACTCAGGCGATGGGAGTCTGCATCACACAGCAAGTTTCTGATTACTACTCAAGCAGGACTGGCAAGGCCATATTCGCTAACTCCCCGTGGGTGCTGACGCTCGCACAGGAGAGCACGGTGATCAGTCGATTGAAGTCTGACAAGCTGGTTGATGCCCCTCAATTCGTGTTCGATCTCATGGAGAGTGTTCGTACTGACAAAGGGATGTTCTCCGAGGTCCTGGTTCAATTTGACGGTGTTTTCCAAGTCATGCGCCTATATGTAGATGACCGGTCCATGGTCATCCACACGACCGATCCGGAAGAGAAGAAGATCATTGCCAAATACACCAGCCAAGGCATGAGTCTCCGAGAAGCTGTGGTTTACGCCACGGAAGACATCAAGCGACTACGCCGATAATCGCAACACACAAGCCGCTCCCCGAGCGGCTTTTTCACGCCCGCAACGAATACCCGTCCTGGTCAGCAGGTCCTATCTCCACCCTGGTGATCGCCGGTACACGCAGGCCTTTCCGATACGGAAAACTATTGCCGCGTGCGGGTGTGGATAGCGAAGCATCCCAAGCGGTGAGCGACTTTAAAGGTCGTTGTCCCACCACGACATTCACTGAAATTGATGGTGTTACACCTTGCGATATGCGGAAATGAAAAGGGGCCCTACTGGGCCCCGTTTTTAGATGCTTGAGATCTTCCTGACCTCAAGCACAGCATTTATCAACTGCCGTTTGGCCTGCATGACGTTGAGCGTCACATCGCTTGCCGTTGTCTGATACTGACTTAAATTTGTCTCATCATCTTCCGGTTTCGCATCTGTGGATTGGACCTCAACAAGATGCTGCGCCAGCTCCATGATTGTGCTGTAGACCCCTGTCGGGTTCAGGAACTCTCCTTTCAGTGAATCAATTGCCTTGCTGCTAGGCTTGGCTGCCTGAGATACCGTGAAAATGGTGATTGCCTGGCATACCGCCTGTTGAACAAATTCTGCGTCTCTCAAGCATTCATGAAGAGAGTTGAAGCTAGAGGTCAGCCTGAACACCTCGGGGATCGGCGTGTCTTGTGGAAGTGACGGCAAAAGCTCCGCTAGATTCAATGCAGAACGAAGTTGCCCAAGGGTACCCTGCATCAGGCCTTCTTCAACCATGCCGTCAATGGCCTTTGTCATGTAAAGAAGCCGGGAGTTATGGTTAACCCCAAGACGCTCGACCAGGAATTTCCCACGGGCCTCAAGCTCCGCAACGGTCTCATCACTGGGAGACGACATAGCGTAAATCTCAGTCACCATCAGCGGCGCGTACTTCTCCCACACATCAGAACTTGCCTCAGCCCTTACACTTCCAAAGCACATCGAACCGAACGCCAGTGCCATCATCAATAGGCGCATAACCACTTCTCCCCCTGCATCTCAACTTGTTTAAACTTCGGCCTCTGGCCGGGCTGGTATTGGCTAACCGCAGTTTCCGTAATGGACTCAATATCTGCTTCTCTGCCGCTTGCTGCGTCTGAGATCGCGGTGTGTCCTGTTAACGTGTCGCCCTGAGACATCAACTCAAGCCCCAGGCGCTCCTGTATATCTTCCATGCTCTCAGCCGTGGTGAGTGGGGCACAGGCTTTCATGCCCTCGACCGGCCCTCCGCTCCCCGCTGCAACCAGCGGAGCTGAAAGCAATAGGACTCTCAGTGCTGCCATCATCTCATTTCATTCCCGCGTATTGTGGTGATCCAATTTGTACGCTGGCTTGCCCACAAAAAGACGCTTATAATCGCCATTAGTTATCCTTTAAGGATAGCCTTATCCATTTTCAAAACCAAGAGGAATCACCCGTGACTACTGAAATTGACGCTGACGCTCGTAAGGCTGTTTCTGAATTGCTCTTTATCATCGCCCTGCTGGTTCTCCTCACCGCAGGGGTGGTGATGACCCTGTTTGGCAGTGCGTATATCGCAACGCCTTTCCCATTCGCACTCTGCCTTTTTGCAGCCTTTACCCTGCTCTATCGCAAACAGCGCGTCCTGACAGCTTGGAATGCTGCCATCATCGCCTTGAAGGGTTGATGCCGTGCTCAACGTTAATATTGCTGAGGGGAGGACTGTTACGGCCTCCCCCGTTTTGTTTGCGACGGTAATTACTGGGATTGCAGCGTGGTTGCTTTTCGCCTGGGCACTACTTCACGATCTCGTGACCACTCTCGCACTGCCGAGCGAAGCTATCCGGTCATTCATCACCGTTATCACCATCGCAGTGACGTTGACCCTCCTTCTCAATCGCCGTGTCTATGTCAGCGAGCAACGTACCGTGATCGTTGAAGACAGATTGCTAGGCTATCTCGTTCACCGCCGTGAGTGTGCAATGAATCCACTGGACTCAGTGGCCGTCACCCTGTTCGGACAAAGCTGGTATGCCTTCAACATCATTGATGCCACCGGCTCAACTCCACCGACGCTAATCACTCACTCACGTATCGACTCCACTCTGACCATGGATTTGGTTGTCCTGCTGGAAAACGCAGAGCAATCGACCCATGAGGTGATCTCATGCTGAAAAAACTCTCAATTATTTCTCTGGCTTTGCTCTCCGGGTTGGTACATGCACAAACCACCAAACCTGATGCAGAACTCAACGCGATTGCCGCCAAGATGAAGCTGCGCCACATTGAGATCGACAAAATCCAACGGCTCAGTCCTCATCTTGTGGAGCTTTCGATCAAGGGTGAGCGCGTCTACACAACGTCTGACGGCGACATTATGCTGTTCGGTCAGGCAATCCAGTTTGACAAGGACCAGCGGCCAACCAACCTGACTACAGCGGCCTACTGGGATCGCGTGGCCGAAATGGCTGATGATGGCCGAGCCATCGTCTACAAGGCACCCAAGGAGAAGGCCAAGCTATCGGTCTTTACTGATGTCACATGCGGCTACTGCCAGAAGCTCCACTCCCAGATCCCCGAGCTCAATGCCAATGGTGTGACGGTCATTTATGTTGCCTACCCACGTTCCGGGCCAGACACCCCCAGCTTCAACAACATGCGGGCGGCATGGTGCGCCCAGAACCCACAGGAATCTCTTAGTGCCCTCTTCATAGGGGCGCAGGTACCTGGTGCATCCTGTGCGAAGGCAGAGGGTGTTAACGCGGGTTGGTCTCTCGGTCAACAAGTTGGCGTACAGGGCACTCCTACACTGATGATCCCCGGCGGCCAGGTCTTTACCGGCTATCGCTCTGTTACTGATATTATCAAGCTCCTGGGTGTGAATGGATAACCACCGCGGTCAATGTCTGGCGACGACAACAGCGGCCTGCGGGTCGCTTTGTTTTTGTGCAATTCAGTGCCCCCGGATTGAGGGTTATCGTGAGCCCATGCCCTTGCAGGCGTGGGATGATCGTGAAACGATGGATATTCCCCCGCGTGGGGTTATCGGTATGAGTAGCAGCCGTGTTCGTCTTGCTCTCCCCCACTGGGGGTTATCGTCGATAAAGTGGTAGGGCGCCACCCTGAGTCACCCTTTCCCCGCATCCGGGGTTCTTAGCACTCGGCAATGTCCAACAACGACAAAGCGACCTCAAGGGTCGCTTTGTCGTATCTGGTGTGGGATGAATTAAGACAGTATCATCCTACTGGCTACGTCCCCTTTTTCCTCTAACAGTTTAACCGAAGGGCCGACAACCTTTCTTTTGCCAGCTCTACCAGCGCAGCGGCAATAGCCTCAACCATAGGGTCATCGCCAACATGAGGCATGTCACTCGCCACGATAGCCTCTAGCTCTTCCTGTGAAGCGCCGTGCAGGCGCTCACTGACGCAATCCGTAATATTCATGCCGTTTCCCATCTGACTTATTGTGTGGCTGTTTGGCCAAGCACATGCTCGACGATGTAGCGTTTGCGGGGCGACACATCCAAGTACCTGATCGCCTGCCGGAGAGCCTGTTCGATGCCATGAAAGCGACCAGCGAGGTAGCCGTCTGCATAGTCGTTGTCGCCGCGCCGCCCGTAGCCCTCCAACTTGATGTTCGCTCTAGCCTCAAGCAGTCCCTGAACAAGGCGGTCGGCGGGGGATGGCTCACCCGGCGTCTCGATGCCTAATCCCCCAGACGTAGCATAGCGCCAACCGCAGGCTCCCGCCCCGCCGGAGTACCGTGAGCCGGATCACCCGCACCGGCAGTGTCCCCCTCGGACATCGAGCAGAACGGCAGCCCGGGCGAGAGCCGCTGGCCCCGCCGGAATGCCGCGAACCGGATCACCTGCTCCAGCAGTGGCCACCCTGGGCGCCGAGTTCATCAGCAGCCCGGGCGCCAGCCGCAGGCACCGGCCCCGCCGGAGCACCGCGAGCTGGATCACCAGCCCCGGCAGTGGCCACCCTGGGCGCCGAGCTCATCAGCAGCCCGGGCGCCAGCCGCAGGCACCGGCCCCGCCGGAGCGCCGCGAACCGGATCACCGGCAGTGGCCACCCATGGCACCGAGCCGATCGGCAGCTGGTGGGCCAGCAGCAAACACCGGCCTCGCCGGAGCGGCGCGAACCGGATCACCGACAGTGGCTACCCTGGGCGCCGAGCTCATCAGCAGCCCGGGCGCCAACCGCAGGCACCGGTCCCCGCCGGAGCGGCGCGAGCTGGATCACCGGCAGTGGCCACCCTGGGCGCCGAGCTCATCAGCAGCCCGGGCGCCAGCCGCAGGCACCGGCCCCCGCCGGAGCACCGCGAACCGGATCACCGACAGTGGCCACCCATGGCACCGAGCCGGTCAGCAGCTGGTGGGCCAACCGCCAAGTACACCGATCAGGGGATGTCGCTGCGCTACGCGGTGATTCATGCGACCGAAGAGATCAAACGGATGCGGCGGACTTAACTACCAACTGGGATCGGAGGCAACCACTTGTAGCTGAATATCCTTTCGCCATCCCTCGGCCCGTTCCAGTAGCCGTGCCAGTGGGCTCGCCGTAGATGAGGGGTGATCTTGCCATTGACCCCCCCTTGCCATGCAAGCCGGATCCGTTCCCCGGTTTCCATTCCAACATCCCAGTTACGAACCCTGTTAGCAGGAAACAGACGTAGCCCACCCTTTACCTTCCGAGGTTGAGGGCGGGAAGGGAAGCTGCCAGGAAGACGCCGATCATCAATGTCGGGCTCATCTTGGCACAGATACAGCAATAGGGAGATGCAAGGTGAAGCTAACATTTGACCGAACTGGGAATGGAATGATATTTCTGCTTCAGAAAATCCAAGGGCTCGGTGTGTGTTAAACGTCCGGCGCATCGCCTCTTCGATTGACCATTCCCCAAGAGTAAGTATCATGGGGGTAATATTACCTCTCGTATTTAATTGTAAAATTAAACGATAACCCTCTTGCTCACAATGGTCCAGTACCGCCCAGAAGCCATCACATCGACCTTGATGAAGGTTGGGTGTTTCTACATACACCGCCCACTCAGGTAAACGCTGCAATATCTCACATGGAAATTCTGTGAACTGAGAATCGCTGATAAGACTCTGATATACCGTGTCATCAAACCTGTAAATACCTTGGCTATAACGCCACGTACCTAGTACACCGCATTCGATGGCAAGGGATTTAGCCTCATGCCATGTTTTGTTTGCTCCAACACGCAGCTGGTACGTCAGTGTGGCCCAAGCTGAAAATGGAATAAAACACCAGTCCGGCCACGCCGGACAAGTCTTGCCATTATTGCCACGTAAAATGTCAACTTTATCCCAAACCCTTGAGAATTTGCCACTAGCAGCCATCAGACACGATAGCGGTGACTTCGGTTCCAGTTTCATGTTTGTTCGCAAATGTTTGTCAAGCAGCTCAGGCAGTCCCTCATTCCAAAGAGCAGGTATCATGTTTTTCCTCTTACTTGAGTGGATATGGTCGGATCAGGATCTCGGCAGGGATTCCGAGCCCAGCAGTGAGGCGACGGATCATGTTCAATGACAAGCCCCGTTGACGTTTCAACACCTCGGTTACTCGGCTACTTTGTCCGAGATAAGTGACCAAATCCTTTTGCTCCAGCCCCATCTGCTCCAGCCGGAAGTTTATCGCCTCGATGGGGTCAGGATCGGGCATGGGGAATGCTTTATCCTCATAGGATTCAACCAGCGTCGCCAGCACATCCAGCTCGTCGAACTCAGGGGTGCCAGGGGCCGCATCAAAAATGGCCTCAATGCGGGCAATGGCGGCAGCATGGCTCGCGGCGTCTCGGACAGGGATGATGTTCATTGTTCAGCTCCTTCAATTCAGGCTTGGGCCGCGATCTGGCGACCCTTCACCTCTCGTCAAATCGTTGCTACATCTATTCGATCATACTCGGCATGGGTGCCGATGAACCGGATAAAACAGATAGAAAGCTCGTACTTTATTTGAACCACTAGCCGATATTTGTTACCGCTGATGTTGAACACGACCCGGTTATTGCCGATGAAACTTGCCGATGGGTAAGTGTTCTTTATGTCTTGCGGTGATGCCCATTTCGCCTTTTTCGCATCCCTGTACCACATCAACAAAGGTTGCTCTGCCTGCGAATGCTCTCCCCAAAACTCGACCAGTGGCGATTTTGCTATGACGCGCATATCACCTCCTTGAGTTCCCATTATGGGAGATTGGCCAATTTGTGGCAAGCACATTTTCCCAAAAAGGGAATGCATAGCCCATCTTCACACTTCGCCATTACCGCGCCACCTCAAACGCCAGCTGTTGGATGAAAATTAGGGTGAGACTTTATTTTCAAGGATGAAACTCTATTTTCGGGGATGACACTTTATTTTCATCCCACATAAATGGCTTCCAGTTCATGTTCACCTCACGCAGCTTTAGCAGGAACAATGCAGCCACAATCCGACGCAGGCGCAAGCTGAATCGCCTTCGGGTAAAGCAGCGCGTGGTTGGTGTATTTGAGATGCCTCCAGCTATCACAGAACCCGGCGCCAGCCTTGCAACGTCGGAGGGCAATGACGAAACGTTTAAGGGGCGGTGTCAGGCTGGGCTCTTTTGTCTCTACAGACCAACCCTGTGCCAGTACCTTGTTGATCAGATAACGAGTTGAGAATGGTGTGTTGATAGCCACGGGTAGACCGATTTCTCCCATCATCAAGACCTCGGCAACCGCTTCACGCTCATAGGCTTTTATCAGCGACAGGGATGACAGATTAGCGGCGTTATCCAAGTGAGGATGCAAGTGTTTGCGGCTGTCTATCCACCAGTCGAGACAACACTTTTGCTTGATTGCATCCAGATTCAACTTTGCCCCAGCATGCAGGACGGAGTACATCGAAGCTGCTATCACCGACGCACAGCCAGCGTAAAGCAGGTTGGCATTCGTCACACCTAAAACGTAGAACTGCTTTACCGCTTCAACCGCCATCACAAATGCAATCCAGGCAACCATGGCAGATGGGCTATTGCTCACGATTTTCCAGCGCGGCGACGAGGATACGACACCCTGCCCCTTCGATTGGATCAAGACCCAGACCATCATCAGCACCGAAGACCCGTACAAAAAGACAGTTAACAAATCCATATCTATACCCCTTTTATCTATCACTCATCCCAACCCTTTTGCTTACCGGGGGGGATGCCTTGCGCGACTCATGAAACCCGGATCTACGCTGCCGCCTTCGATGTCCTTGTCAGACATCCACGAGCATCAATCCAGCCTATTTCCTTCATTCAGGCATTCATCTTGATTGACTTTATAAATGCTTTCGGTTATCCTGTAAGGATATTAACAGTCATTTTCTGAATTGTGCAAGGGGTATCGAGATGATTGCAGGAATTGAACTCAACACTGTCGATGTGACATTCCAGGGAAAAGGCTTTACCGCCGACCAGGCCTCTCATGAGTCAATCGTCTCAGCGCAAAAGCTGACACTCGATCACCAGTTCACTAATGGCCAATGCCTGGTCTTGCTGCGCCGCAATGTGGAAAACGCCCTGACTGTAGAGGTTGACCCCTCCCCCAACGCTTACATCAAAGCCCTCAACAAAACTGGCCTATCCGCTCAAGGGGCCTTGATCTATTACGGTGATGATTTCACTTACCTGGGAAATGATTGCGGGTATGAACTCACACATATGATCGACACAGATCGGTCACTCGAAAACGTCGCTGGCGTGGTCGTAGGTTTGATCCGTAATAACGAAAGCACACCCTACACATGGGTGTTTGTTGACCGGCAGCAACTCGATGCCGCCATCAACTATCAGATCGCCGAAGTCTTTGGCGGGGTTGTCCAATCCGAGCGCACTATCAAAGGGCTGATGCTCAACGTCGCCATTCGTTTCATGATGAAATGGCAGATGGACTCACAGTTCCCGTTCCCTGTTGATTTCAGCCACTACAACGCGCTGGTGGAGCTGCATCAAGATCTGGTGGCCAAGTGTCAAAAAGAGCGCCAGCCACGCTCTACCGGCCCGGCATATAGCACCCGTCAGTACCGGTCCGTTAAAAATCACCCATCGTCCGTTGAAGCCCTCATGGGTGAATTGGCCAGCCCCGAAGCTGCTTCCGATACCATCCTGAAAACCTTCAACCCGATGAAGCCTGTAATCCCCGAGGTAGATTTTAATGAATTCGGAGTGTGATTTATTGCTATCCCAGAGGGATAGCGTATAATCAGATCATATCTAAATGAGGGGGTTCTATGACTGTCGCCATCACCAATTTGAAAGATCTCATCCAACCCGGATATGACCCTGAATGGGGCAATCCACGATTCCTCGACTCCGAGGGGCAGCCAGTGGCCGGGATCTACGCAGACGTTGAAAACGACGACTATCACGCCATTCCAGCCCTTTCATCCTCAAAGCTGAAAAAGTTCTCCAGCTCCCCGGCTCTCTATTATCGGGAGTATGTCGCGCCGCTGAACCGCAACAAGATCGCATCGACCGTAAAGGCCTTTGCAGCAGGCACGTTGACCCACGGCCTTGTGCTGGAGCCAGAACGTTGCAATGACCTGTACTGGTACCACCTCAACCCGGCTGATCATCCAACTGCGCTGCACACCGTCGATGATATTAAGGCTGCGATTACCGCCGCCGGGCACAAACCCAAGGGCACCCGAAAGAGTGACTTCATCGAGCAATTGCGAGCTGTGGCGCCTGAGGTGGCTGATACCGTCTTTGATGAGTTGGCGAACCGCCATCTGATGACATGGCTGCGTTCCCGTAACTTGCCGTGGATGAAACCGGATCTCGCAAAGATGCCTGATGTGATTCAGACAATCGAGCAGGCCTATGAACTATGCGCCGCCAAGGGCATCACCCCGGTAAGCGATCAGTTTGATGATCTAGTGGAACAGCTGGTGGATGCTGACCCCGAGACCCTTACCGTGGCCAAGGCTATCGCTGATTGGGAGCTGGGTGTGTTTGCGTTGCCTCAGTGCCAGGCGCTGCTTGATGAGTTCGTGCTTGACCCCATCACGTATCAGGATGGCCACCGCGCCCGCCAGACGGTTCGCAAACATGTCCGAGCTAATTCCTTGCTGCAAAACGGGGTAGCCGAGCTGACAATGATTGCCCAGGATCCCGAAACGGGCCTCTGGGTAAAAGCCAAATTTGACTGGCTGCGGTACGACTTGATCTCCGTCGACCTCAAGACCTCCCGTGATACTGATCCCGACCGCACTTCATATCAGTTCCGAGATCTCGGTTATGACCTGCAAGACGCCTTCTACTGTCATGTGGCCAGTCTGCTTGGTATCAACATTCGGGCATTCTGCTTTGTCTGTGTTGAGTTTGCAGACATGGACAACTGCGAGGTCTATGAGCTCTCAGAGCGGGTTCGCTCTCGCGCAGAACAGCGCCGCCGGGGCCTGATGCAAGAGCTCCAGTCCTGCATTGCGCGTGATTTTTGGTATGGCTACAACCCGAGCCAAACCACCATGGTTCTCGACTGGTGAACCCACTAGCCATGCCCCAAAAGAAAAGCCCTGCATTGCAGGGCTTTTCCATTTCGGACGGTCGATCGTATCTACTTTGTAGTCCGTACAGCTACCAAATGATCACTGGTACCCACAGGCCTTGATGTCGCCCCCCGACCGGCTCCCGCCCGGCTGCTCATCCCGGTAACCCGGTGGCCAGGAAAACACCGGCACCGGTACCAGGTGATCGCCGGTACCCGCAGGCCTCGATGTCACACCACGACTGGCACAGCCCCGGCACTCGCCCGGCGGCTGATCCCGGTAGCCCAGTGGCCAATCCCAATCGGCAGGGCCCACCCCGGCGGCCCCGGCCCCAGGTGATCGCCGGTACCCGCAGGCCTCGATGTCACACCACGACTGGCACAGCCCCGGCACCCGCCCGGCGGCTCATCCCGGTAGCCCAGTGGCCAATCCCAATCGGCAGGGCCATCCCCGGCGGCACCGGCCCCAGGTGTATACCGCACCCGTACAGATCGCTCACCAGGGTTGGTAGCTTGGCTACCGGGAGCAAGGCTTACCTTGTTCCGCCTCCATCTGTTTGCTTGCCACGGTGCACTTGGCCATTGATCAATCGCCACTCGTTCTTATGAGCGCGTCGGTAATGGGAAAATCTCATCTGGTGAATGCTCTCAAACACTTGGATCGCAAAGACCAGTCGCCGCCGTGCAAGCCTCTCTTGAGTCGGCATTTTGCCCCTTGCTGCTTCCTTGATGTCGTAGACCGACGAACAGATGAGCGTTGCCAATGAGCGTTTATCACATTGACATATCGCCCTGTCGGAATCCCAGGTTGGGCAGACGGAATAGTGTTCGTGCATGAGGCACCCTCTATACGGCATATAAACAACAAAGGTATCAGCTTATCCCATTGGAATATTATGCAGCATTTTACGAAGATTTTCTTGTTGGAGATCCCTAGATACAAAAAAGCCCGCTGGGAGCGGGCAAGAGGTGGCTCTACTTGACTCTTTAACCGAGTGTTCGCGTGAAAGCTCGTCTGTTGTCGTTGTTAGACTTTCACTCCGGTCGGAAATTACATCGCATACAACAGCTCAGGTGTCATGTCCGTTTGAACCCGGAACGGTATATCATCATCCCACCCTGGCGCGGCGTCATACACCGGCTGCTGGGGGTATCCACCTTGCTGTTGCCCTTGCTGGCCATGCCCCTGCGGTCGCTGCTGACCCTGAACTGCCTGACCATGCCCCTGCGGTCGCTGCTGACCCTGAACTGCCTGACCCTGCCCCTGTGGTCGCTGCTGACCCTGAACTGGCTGACCCTGCCCCTGTGGTCGCTGCTGACCCTGAGCTTGCTGCATGTTGCTTTGAGCACCACTACCTTGAGCCCGAGCTCCCAACATCTGCATGGACCCAGTGAAACCATCTACGATAACTTCGGTCGAGTAGCGATCTTGACCACTCTGGTCTTGCCACTTACGGGTTTGCAGCTTTCCTTCTACATAGACTTGGGAGCCCTTTTTCAGATACTCGCCCCCCACCTCTGCAATTTTCCCTTGCAGAACGACGTTGTGCCATTCAGTGCGTTCCTTTTGCTCGCCGGTCTGTTTGTCGCGCCATTGCTCAGAGGTGGCAATGGTAATGCTGCACACCGCGGCTCCACTAGGGAGATACCGCACCTCCGGGTCTTTCCCCAGGTTGCCGATCAAAATTACTTTATTGACGCCTTTAGTAGCCATAACCCACCTCTATCTATTTGTTATTTATTGATTAGCTGTTTTCAGTGTGTAACTCAGCTCAAGCCAGCGGCTTGCCGTGGCATTGATGAGTGATTTTCTTTGCATTTCCCGGCGGTGCGGGCCATTCCAGAACTCTCCGTTCCCGTTACTCACACCCGCTTCTTCGGCTTTATTCAGGGCCTCGACATCAAAAACCTCAACATGAATTTGCCCGTTTTGCAGATGCGACACGGTGTAACCGCCAATGGCTTCGCCTAACCCACTCCGAGTTAGCTTGCGACGAATCTTTGGCATCTCGTGGGCGCCCAGGAACTCGAAATCGTCTGTGCCGTAAAGTAGGTCGGCAGTGACGCGCTCGATAACACCTTTAGCTCCGGCCAGCCGGATCTGTCCCTTGTAATGGACATAGGGAGTAAGCCTGCCTTCTTCATTCGTCATCAAGCTCACATGCTTTGCGTGTGGCGCCCAAGACAGCCCGGCCTCATAGAGAGCTCGAAAAATGCCGATACATTCGTTAAGGGGGGTGTTTTGATAAGCTGGGTGATGAACTACTTGGTGAAAGTAGTGGTTCGCCTCACGCTTATAGCGTTCCTCGTCTACCGCGTTCGTCACCATTGAGCCCTTGAGCTCACGAAGAAGCTCAGTCAGCGACTTGTCTGCCATATCGAATCCCTCACATCTGATAAATACATAGTATATCCCTTCGGGATAAACAACAACATTTTTCGACGCTTGAGGCAAAAAAAGGCAATAAAAAAGCCGGTGCCATAAGCACCAGCTCTCCTTTCACATAAAGATCACATCCATCAGGTGGTTCTCTATGTGCTGAATACACGCTTTAATCAGTGGTTAGAATCTTGAGGTAAACGACCCGCCTCAACCTTTATTGGTGTGACGCTTACGCCTTACCAGCAACGCCAAGCTCATCCTCTGGGACAATCTCGGTTTCATTTGACTGGGTGCCCATCACTAGAGCCAAACGCTCCATGAGTTCTTGGCTTGCGCCTAACCCCTCGATTTCCTGAATCAACCGTTGTTGAGCTACCGCACTCATACCACTCGTGCTGCCCTTCTGCGGTTTAACCAAACTGACTCTTACTGCAACCTTCTTCTTATGCTCATCCAAAACAGTTTGAGCCAGCATCTTAATGTCTTTCGGAAGACTAGAGCTTTTCTCGGCTTTACTGATGGCGCCTACAGAGCGTCCGATGGTCAGGGCAAAAGTGCTTTGGTTCATTCCCAGCATCTTGCGCAGACGGCTCAGATCTTCTCCTCGCTCGATTGGTGCCTCCAGGTAATGCACTGCCGCTTGCATATTACTCATCGCGTAAAACCCCTTTCTGTGTCGTTCTGGGTTTTTATCCCCAGGTGCGGCCTAGAAGTTGCGAGATGCGTAGAGTGGGTACCCCCCCATTTGACACTCTCGACTTACTGCCGCCTATCCGCCGAACACTCCATCACAACAATGGTTCAAAAGTCATTTTACAAACCGCTATCAAGAAACAGATATTGGTAAATGACCCTGAATGTCCGACTAAGACATTATAAGTCGTTTTTATCGTATATGGGTACAAAAAATCCGTAAAGACAGTGTTATTTTTGTTTTAAAAACATAAAATTTTTAGTATCTAAAGACTCAACATTGGTGATTTATATTAAAAAAACGACAATTTTATGAATCCACAACCAACAATCACCCATTAAGTGGTGTAACTGTCTAAAGATTTCAGCTTGCACTCAGTGCGACACACATTGACAAATTATTGTACTCAAAGGAATCAGGTTTAGAATAATGTGCTCTTGGTCAACATCCATCACAAGACTAAGGCTCCGTTGTCGCAACTTCCACGGCCAGGCCTAATCCAAGCCTTGCAGTAACCCCCTCTCTATCTTTTAACAAAATTGGCGCGTTTAACTAATTCAGCTTCACGCTGCATCCCAGCATTTTCCAGCGGCTCCACCAACCTAGCCTTTAGCGTCCTGGCATAAACACCACTGACAACAGGCCCCTTGCAGGACTTTATGATGCCTAGAATAGCTCCCAGTTGCTCCTGATACTCCCTTTGCCATTCTTTGTAGTCTGTAATCTCCGAGGCTTTTGGAAGAACGGCTACGAGCGATTTAATGGGGTCGTCATGTTCCTTGGCATTCTCCACAACCAGAGACCCCCAGAAATCATCACAGTGATCTTTAAAATACCGCCATTTTCCATCATCCAACCCCGCCTCAAATAGCGACAGGATTCGGCCTCGCCGCGTTGTGATGACAGAGGTAAAGCAGCGCCGCAACAGCGAACGGTCGCACACCTCAAGAGCTCTTAGCAGGTCGATAATCTGCTCTAGCGTGTCCCGGTATATTCCCGCCAACGCTTCTATACCTAACGTTTTCAGGGTCCTAAAGTTTATCCTTTGCAGCATGTCCACTATCTGCAAATGCATTTCCTTTGGCGTATCTAACTTTGGACGTTTTGATTCGGCCATAAGGGCAAACTCATCATCCAATGACTCGTCCTCGAAGTCCGACGCCGACATTGTGGGAGTGTTCTTGTTGGATAGCTGGTGCCCGATGATGCGAATGACATCATTGATGCTATTCAGGTTGACAGTGGCCCCTCTGCCAACAGGGATAACCTCAAACCGTGAACTCAGCTTTGTTTTGATGGCGCATCGGAGTAGTCCCCGGTCGACCAACTCGCGAAGGACTTTTTCAACTCTGCTGATATAGCTCCCGTGGTAGTGTTTTTGGCTGATCGGGTGAATGTGTTTCAGAATCTCCTCGACGGAGAAATCCTGATTGACCATAACCCACGCCCCCTTGTACTGCTTACCCAGTGAGGTTAGCCACAACGCCATAGGGGATGCGAGTTGATAATCAAGACTCAAGAGTGAAGCCCGATTAACAGCAATTAGCTTGTTCACTGCCAGGTACATTTCTCGAAGTTCTCTGTTTGGCCTGATCCTGACGATCCCCTCTTTATTTGGGTCTTTCGATGGCACCAGCTCAATCATTGACACCAATCCGACCGACAATTGAGAGCCTTTATGGGCTCTGTTTTGGTTGTCAAACGCGGCATCTTCGCCGTTTTCAAAGAAGGTCATTTGAAACTTATTGAGACGATCCAACGCCCCAGCTACTCGACTGGTCTTTTTGTAGGCGAAGATGTAGTTGTCGTATTCATCTGGAGACAGCACATCTTTCAGGGGGCGGTAGAACTCTGATCCAGTCAATGTCATGGACTTGTTTGCCGCGTCCTCATACGCAGATTCCGTCAATTGAGCCAGAACACCTATGAGGCAGAGGTAGGTTTTGCAGTCTATGTCGGCGTTAAGCATTGGGCCGCTGAGTCGCATGTATCGGTAATCAGTCGATGATCCATCGTGACGCCTCACCACCATCGCACCAGGTTGAAGATGGTGAATGGTTTCTGACATTTCGTAGCGCGGATAGGTCGGTTTGTAATGATTCGATGTTCTACGATTCATGGCTCGAAACAAACCAGATCCGAGGATGATTTGGCTATGGTTGTCCAGGCCAACCGGGAGCCGCTTGGCTTGCCCACCAGATAGGGCTAATGGTTCTGGCGATTTTTCAATGTCCAACACGGACACAGTGTTGGCAACCGGCGCACTCTCTGTTGCTGAGGGTATGATTTGTTGGTCAACCGGCAGGACACGCGCCACCGGAGGGGAATACACAGGAGCGTTTGATGATTCAGCTGATTTAGCGGGCTGAAATACCCCACCTGTACCTAACCAGCGACCCCGTAATAATCCAGCAAATCGGCTAACCACATCATCGGGGCTACATGACACTTCACAGTGATAGTTCACGAGCGGCTGAATCACACTGCGATCCACGAGACTACTGATGTAATGGATGTTCTCATCGTCCAATGGGAGCCCCATTTTCTGGACTTCAAGCCTCGCAATTGCCTGAACTATCAGTTCAATGGATTCTTTCGCGTCCACCACCACCCCTTAACATGCTGTTATTAAGCTGTTGATATTTCTGTATAACGTGTTCAAAACCACATATGAGGCCTCACTAGGAGCCTTTTATGGGTACGATAATACAAGTTATGGGTACCATAATCCAACATTTGAACACGATAATCCAATGTTATGGATACCAATGTTCGAGTTATGAATATCAAAATCCAGATTATGAGAACCATAATGCAGCTTATGAGTACCATAATCCAACCTATGAATACTATAATTCAAAGTATGAATACCAAATACAAAGATTTTCACATTAATATCAGCACGTTAGGGGGCCTATCTTTGATCTTTTATCTTTAGATCTTTATCTTTGATCTAAACCGGATCTAAAGATCAAAGGATCTAAAGATCAAAGAAAAGATCTTAATGATCTAATAGCAATTTCTCTCTCGAACCCTTCTTCTGTCATCGTAAACCTCTTGGTCCCCCAGGCACTCCTTGATACCCAATCCTGACCCGCAGAGGCGTTCACCATTCATCAGCTCATGAGGATAGGTCCGGTGGCCAGCCCCGGCACGACAGCCAGGCCATCCCGGTACCGACATCAGGCAAGTGTCCCACCGCGACAACCACCCGCCTGACCGGCAGACTCCAGTACCAGGGAACCGGTGGCCAACACCAATCGGCAGGGCACTCCCTGGCGGCACCTGCCCCAGGTGATCACCGGAACCGGCAGGCCTTGATGTCGCATCCCGCCCGGCACAGCCCCGGCACCCGCCCGGCGGCTCATCCCGGTAACCCGGTGGTCAGGCGCACCCCGGTACCGACATCCGGCCAATGTCTCACGGCGACACCCACAAGCCGACCGGCTGCTCCAGTACCAGGTAACCGGTGGCCAACACCAATCGGCAGGTCCCGCCACCCTCACGACCCTAAATAACCGTTCCGAAATGTAGATCATTTGTCCGGGGAAGAAGGGAACTCGGCGTCGTTTGTGCGATCTGATCAA
>NZ_JAPDCI010000025.1:0-40449 GCF_027705905.1 Aeromonas sp. Y293-4
CTATCTGGAAAAGGTACTGGATGCTGGGTTGGCTAAATTGACCTCAATTTAACAATTTGTTCACGCTCTCACCCTGTAGATAAGCCAAGGCGAGACATCTAGTTCCGCAATGGAATAGTCTTTGCGCCATTGCGCAATTTCCTGCTGTAGATCACTCAAAGCCAAGTCGAGCGGGTCTTCCACTTCTTCGTCATTGCTATCGTCAGTTATCTGGTCTCCATCATTAACATCTTGCTGCTCTGAAACCGCAATATCCTGCACTTGTGACTTGGCAGAGAAGAATGGTGCCGAGTGAAGAATCCGCTGCAAATCGATTAACTCTACATCACCAAGCAGGCTGGTAATAATCAGCTCAAAGATACGCCCGATATTTAGCAAAACTGTACGCCTTGCCGTCGTGTAGAAGTAATGCTCTGCCAGCAAGTTAAGCAACAACCCGGCCTTTCGCGAAAGTAGCTCATTTGAAGTAAAATCCGCTGAGACCTTGCCAAGTGCAGCCAACCAGTTTTGATTATTTGCATTACGACTGTAGGAAAGCTGCTTTTGCAAATCTTTATTGATGTTGCTGCCGACCTCTGCCAGCGGATATGGCAAGATCGTTTTCAATCCTGACAAATCACGGAACCATACTTTGGGTAGCTTGTCTTTCAGCGTTCCTTCCCAATCAGATAGATCATGCTTTCGTTCAAAATGCTGATAGTTCACATTGCCGTGCATACGCGGCTGGAATAGTGGTGTGTCAAATACGCTGCCACTGTGTTGACCGGCTGCTGCATCTTGCCATTGCTGCCAATGTTTACTTGCTAGTAAAACCAGATACGCAGCACCACCTGCTGGTTCGAACTTGAAGTGCTTTTCCAAGCTTAATAACCATTTCTTGCGATCGACATTATCCTCACCAGTACTTGCATCGACGGCAGATGATGGCTTGGAAAATTTTGCAAACGTGGTATAAGCAGAGCCGTATTCTCGCTTCTGGTCTTTATGTCGTTGCTGATATTCCTTTTCAAACTCTTCAATCGCTTTGACAGGCACGTCCGGCATTTGCCACGCTCGCTTGACCTGTAAGGTAGAATCAGCTTCTTTGACGGCTTTAGGTAAAGCGGGTATCAGTTGGTGACACCGATTCAATAATTGAGTCAGCGCGCGCATAGAAGGAATTGGCAACGACAATTGACTATCGCCCAGACCATTTACCGGCCCTGCCAGAAAAATCTCCAGCCACGCAATAAAGTTGCGCAGCGGCATTACGTCGGCTGGTTTATCATCACGCAAGTAGATATTGCTCTGCTGCCAATAGCGGCTGACTTCCGGCATGGTCAAACGGCGCGGGAATGGCAGGGTCTTGCGCTGATACTCTGCGGCCAACAGTACAGCTGTGTCATAGGCCTCCTTGCGACGGTAGCTGGAATCCTTGGTCAGGCGACCATGAAAATCACGCCAGGTCACATCGTTGTAAAGCTTGCGGTCGCCGCAGACGATGGGCAAAACATAAGGCGTGGCCAGATAGCGGCGCACGATTTCAAGGTTTTCAAAGGCACGATTAAGCGAGGTATCGACGTCATCAATCGGCAGGATCAGCAGCTGTTTGCCGAGCAAGCCCAGTACTTCACGGAAGAAATCCTGCACGCAGTCAGCCAACTGCTTATTGCTGAACATGGCGCGAACCTTGTCCATGCCGTAACGGTCTTGTTGTGTCTCGACCGACTCCAATGACTGAGCGAGTTTTTCCAGCGTCTGGTTCAGGCTACGGGCTTTATCCGGTTTGTTGCGCTGTTGTTCTTTGACATCTTTGTCGTGTAGTACCGCCGCGACAATGATGTGCAGGAATAGCGACTCTCCATTTTCCAGCAGGGTTGGGTCTACCGGGTCGAGGATGTGCACTTTGCTTAGGATAGATTTGTGCTCATCTTGATTCAGATAGCTTTTCAGGTTGACCAGTACGGCTGTCTTGCCGGTGCCGCGCTCACCGTCTATCGAGATGGCGTTGTGTTCTCGCAGCTCATTGAGCGATCTGCTTTCGGCGGCTTCTGCCTTGTTCACGGCATCAATAATCATCTGCGCCAGTGGTTCGTACACTTCATTGCGTGGCAGCAGGGTGTTGGCTTCGGGCAAGACGGCTGATTCGCCGGCATTTAGGGGGATGTATCGCTTGTTGTGGCTCATGAGCGGCACCTAGCTAGCGGGTTTATATAGGGCAAAATTGGGTCTGATTCTATCACGACAAATACAAAAGACATTTACCATGCCAAGTACAAGCTACTTGTTTGCAGGGGCTGATGTTAGCCCAGTGTTAGCCCACCCTTTAAATGAACAAGGCCCACATCGCTGTGAGCCTTGCTATATCTGGTGCCGATAAGGGGAATCGAACTCCTGACCTTCGCATTACGAATGCGCTGCTCTACCAACTGAGCTATACCGGCTTGTTGCCAGTCAGATTCATGAAAAATGGCTGGCGTGTCAATCGAGCCAGCTCGATTTTATGAGTTGGCTCATGGTGTTAGCGCCCATTCTACAGATCCGTAAACTCGGGGATATGGGCGCGGCCGCGACTCTCGAGGAAATCGAGCAGGGCACGGGGGGAGCGCACCAGGATCCGCTCCAGCGGGAAGCCCGCTTCGGTCACCAGCCGGTGGCAATGGTCAAAATCGCCGAGGCTGAAAGCGACGTGGGAATCGGAGCCGAAGGTGAGGTAGGCCCCCAGATCTCGCGCGGCTTCAACGATTGCGCGACAGTTGCCTTCGCTACCCGGGCGCGAGTGAATGAAGGAGGAGTTGTTGATCTCCAGCGCCACCCGATAGTCAGCTGCCGCCTTGACCACAGTCTGAATATCGATGGGAAATGAGGGGTTGCCCGGGTGGCTGATCATGTCGACCCGGCCGCTCTTGATGGCGTTGATCATCGCCTGGGTGTGGGTAGCCTGATCGCAGGGAGGGAATACCTGCTCATGAAAACCCGCCATGATCATGTCGAGGCGCGACTCGTAACGCTCGGGAAAATCGATCTCCCCCTCCAGGTTTTTGATGTTGGCCTCGATACCCCGCAGGATCCCTACCCCATCCACCACTCTTGGCAATATCGGCAAGTTGGCAAAATGCCAGACATGAGGGGCATCGGCCATCTCGGGGCCATGATCCGTGGTGGCGAACAGCTTGATCCCCTTGGCCCTGGCTATCGGCAGATAGTCGTGGATAGTGCTGTAGGCATGGGTGCTGGCAATGGTGTGAGTGTGGGTATCGACCGGGTACTTCATCTTCTCTCCCCTCATATTTTGAAAGGGCAGCATAGCAAAGAGCGGCAGCTTGGGCCACGCCAGTGCTTGCCACACTTTGTCACAAAATGCCGCGAAGCTGACATAGTCTGAGGGGCTCTGGCTGGCATACTGCCCCCGTCGATACATGCCTGAACTCGCATCGACAGTTTGCTGTCAGGATGACGCGAACTCACTTTCCCCACCGTCGCGCCCTGCGGCGGTTTTTTTTGCCTGCAAGCCGCAAACTGGTAACAAACGCGCAAAAAAAGGCCCAACTAGCATGGTGCAGGTTGGGCGAGACTTAATGTTTAATTGCAGTGGCATAGATATAGAGTCCTGCTTTTTGACTAAGTTCCGCCCACTTTGCTTTTTTCATCGAAAAACATTCCGCTAACACTCATTCACATTCTCTTGACACTTCACGTTATGAAACGTACTTTTTAAACATTCGTTTAAGTGAGGTGTCCAGTGAGTAAAATCGATACCAAAAACCGTATTCTCGACGCCGCTGAAGTGCTGTTTGCCGAGCGGGGATTCGCCGATACCTCTTTGCGTCTGATCACCAGTGAAGCCGACGTCAATCTGGCGTCGGTGAACTATCACTTCGGCTCCAAGAAGGAGCTGATCCAGGCAGTACTCGACCGTTACCTGAGCCTGTTTATGCCCGATCTCGATGCCCGCCTGCGGGTACTGATGGAGCAGGAGCAGCTGACCCTGCTGCAACTGTTTGAAAGTTTTGTCGAGCCGCTGATGAAGCTATCGGCGGTGCGGGCCAACGGCCCGGCCATCTTCATGCAGCTGCTGGGGCGCGGCTATATCGACAGCCAGGGCCACCTGCGCCGCTTTATCACCGCCCACTATGGCCCCATTTTGCAGCGGATCACCCAGGCCATCTCCAAGGCCAATCCGGCCCTGTCGCCGGCGGATCTCTTCTGGCGCCTGCACTTCACTCTGGGCACCGTCGTATTCACCATGGCCTCTGCCGATGCCCTGCGCGACATCGCCCTGGCCGACTTTGGCCAGCAGCTCGATGTGGAAGGGCTGGTGCGCAACGTTATTCCTTATCTGGCGTCCGGAGTCGGGGCGCCCGTGGAGTCGACCAGGCTATCCCTGGCCGTGTAACAACAAACAATAAATCAACGGAAACAGTGAAATAGAAGGAACTTCGGTATGATCACATTGCTTGTCCTGCTGGTGCTGGCGATAGCCGTTGTGCTCGGCGTACCCTCCATCCGTAAAAAGGTGGTAACCCGTCCGGTGTTCGGCATCTTCAAAAAGATATTGCCGCCCTTGTCAGCTACCGAGCGGGAGGCCATGGAAGCTGGCTCCGTCTGGTGGGATGGCGAGTTGTTTCGCGGCAACCCCGACTGGAAAAAACTGCACGGCTACGGCAAGGCCGAGCTGACCGCAGAGGAGCAGGCCTTTATCGACAATCAGGTCGAAACCCTGCTCGCCATGGTTGATGACTTCAAGATCGTCAACGAAACCAAAGACCTGCCAGAGCCGGTGTGGGACTATCTGAAGAAGGAAGGCTTCTTCTCCCTGATCATCCCGAAATCCTACGGCGGCCGCGAATTCTCGGCGATTGCCAACTCCACCATCGTCACCCGTATCGCGACCAAGAGCCTGAGCGTGGCGGTTACCGTCATGGTGCCGAACTCCCTCGGCCCGGGCGAGCTGCTGATGCACTACGGCACCCAGGCCCAGAAAGATTTCTGGCTGCCGGGGCTGGCCAATGGCAAAGAGGTGCCCTGCTTCGCCCTGACCGGGCCGGAAGCGGGCTCCGATGCGGGTGCCATTCCTGACAAGGGGATCGTCTGCAAAGGGATGCACAAGGGTGAAGAGGTGCTGGGTATTCGCCTCAACTGGAACAAGCGCTACATCACCCTGGCGCCGCGCGCCACCGTGCTGGGGCTGGCATTCAAACTCTATGACCCGGAAAAACTGCTGGGTGACAAGGAAGAGCTCGGCATCACCTGCGCGCTCATCCCCACCAGCCACCCCGGCGTGCGCGTCGGCGATCGCCACTACCCCATGGGTCTGGCGTTCCTGAACGGCCCGACCTTCGGCAAGGATGTGTTCATTCCGCTCGACTGGATCATCGGTGGCCCGGATTACGCAGGTCGCGGCTGGCGCATGCTGGTGGAGTGTCTCTCCGCCGGTCGCGGCATCTCGCTGCCTGCTCTGGGTACCGCCTGTGGTCACATGGCGAGCCGCACCGTGGGCGCCTACTCCTATGTGCGCAAACAGTTCGGCATGTCCATCGGCAAGTTTGAAGGTGTGCAAGAGGCGCTGGCCCGTATCGGCGGCCTCACCTATCAGCTGGAAGGGGCCCGTCGCATGACCGCAGGTTCCCTGGACTTGGGTCAGGCACCGGCCATCGTCACCGCGATTTCCAAGTACCACATGACCGAGATGGCGCGCCAGATCATGGATGACTCCATGGACATCCACGCCGGTCGCGCCATCCAGCTCGGTCCGAAAAACTACACCGGCTACGCCTACATGGGTATTCCGGTGGCCATCACGGTGGAAGGGGCCAACATCCTGACCCGCAACCTGATGATCTTCGGGCAGGGTGCCACCCGCTGCCACCCATACGTCTTTGCCGAGCTGGAAGCGGCAGCCGATACCGACGTGGAGCGCGGTCTCGAGAAGTTTGACGCCCTGCTGATCAAACACATCGCCTTCGGTGCTGGCAACTTCTTCGGCTCCCTGTTCCAGGGGCTGACCCTGGGTCAGTTCAACAGCGCGCCGGTGGCTGGCGAAACCGCCCGCTACTACAAGCAGCTCTCCCGCATGAGTAAAGGGCTGGCCCTGTGCGCCGACGTCTCCATGCTGATGCTGGGTGGCGATCTCAAGCGCAAGGAGATGATCTCCGCCCGCTTGGGTGACGTGCTGAGCCATCTCTATCTGGCCTCCGCCACCCTCAAGCACTACGAGGATCAGGGCCGTATGGTCTCCGATCTGCCGTTCGTGCAGTACGCGGTGGAGCGCAACCTCTACCTGATTGGCAAGGCGTTCGAGGGCTTCTTCCAGAACTTCCCGAACAAGGTGGTGGGTGCCGTACTCAAGCGCGTGGTGTTCCCGTTCGGCGTGGGTTACAAGATGCCGGCAGACGATCGCTGCCACGCCATCTGTCTGGCCATGATGAAGCCGGGCGAGTTCCGCGACCGTCTGACCGCCCTCTGCTATGTGGGCAAGGACGAGGCAGATCCGGTCGGTCTGATGGAGCGTGCCTTCCAGGCCATGGTCGCAGTGCAGCCCTACGAGAAGAAGCTGGTGCAGGCCCAAAAAGAGGGCAAACTGCCCCGCAAACTGGCGCTGCCGGAGCTGGTTGCCGCTGCGCTGGCCGGTTCCATCCTGAGCAAGGACGAAGCGGACAAACTGCTGGCCGCCGATGCCCTGCGCTACGAAGCCATTCAGGTAGACAACTTCGCCCCGGGCGAGCTGGAAGGCTTCTCCCAGCAAGCAAACAAGCAGCCAAACAAGGTCGAGCACGCCGCCTGATCCCTTGGCAAACCAGTACCAAACCGGCCCTCGTGGCCGGTTTTTTTGTTTGTTAACCATGCATTTACAAGCCGGGCGAATTCCAGTTAAATGCTTGAGTCCCTGTTGCAGGGGCTTTGGAAGCAAGGCCAGCGGAATGGCCGATAACAACAACTCAGGAAGAGTGAATGAACCTCGCCAAAACGGCGATCGAACGCCCCATCTGGGTGGCGGTCTCGATCGTGCTGATTTTCCTGCTGGGCCTGCTCAGCATCCGGGGACTGCCGATCCAGCTGTTCCCCGACATCGACCGTCCACACCTCAACATCTCGGTGAGCTGGCGTTCAGCCTCGCCCCAGGAGATGGAGTCGGAGATCACCGACCCCATCGAGCAGGAGATGCAGGGGGTGCAGGGGCTCAAGAGCCTTGTCAGCAACAGCTATCCCGGCTTTACCGAAATCGACATGGAGTTTGCCCTCGGCACCGACATGCAGCGGGCCCAGCTCGATGTGATTTCGCGGCTGAACCGGGTCTCGGGATTGCCGGACAAGATTGGCGGCCCCTACGTCAACAACTACAGCAGCAACGACACCCTCACCTTCTTCTTCATCCAGCAACTGCCCGGCGCCAAGGGGGTGATCGATGATCATCAGGCGTTGATCGAGGCGCGGGTCAAACCCGAGCTGGAGCGCATCGAAGGGGTCTCGACGGTCGCAGTCGAGGGGATCAACGAGCGCCAGATCCAGATCCGTTTCGACCCCTATCGCGCCGCCGAGCTGGGGGTGGAGATCCCGGTGCTGGCCAGCCGGGCCACCACCGGCTGGGACGTGTCGGCCGGTACCCTCGACATCGGTCGCTGGGAGTACAAGCTGCGCTTCGCCGGTCGTTACGACGTCGAGACGCTGGGGGACAAGGTGGTGGACTGGCGCAATGGCCTGCCCATCTATCTGCGGGATGTAGCAGAAGTAAGGGTGGCCAGGGAAGAGAACCCGGTGCTGCGGATCCAGAACGGCAATACCGCCATCGCCGCCCGGATCTTCAAGGAGAGCGGCGCCAATGCCCTGGCCTCCCTTGAGGCGATCAAGGCCCGGGTGAACGAGCTCAACCGGGAGGTGCTGGAGCCGGTCGGGCTGCACATGGAGCAGTCATTCGATGCCTCCCTCTACATCAATCGCGCCGTCAGCATGGTCACCGCCAACCTGGGGCTCGGGGTGCTGCTCTCTTGCGCCATCCTCTGGCTCTTCCTGCGCCAGCTCAAGGCGACCCTGATGATTGCCCTCGCCATCCCCATCAGCATCATGCTCACCTTCTGCCTGCTCAAGGTGATGGATCGCACCCTCAATATCATCTCGCTGGCGGGCATCGCCTTTGCCGTCGGCATGGTGCTCGACGCCGCCATCGTGGTGCTGGAGAGTATCTACCGGCGCCACGAGCGGGGGGATTTGAGCAAGGCGGAGGCGGCGCTTGAAGGCACCCGTCAGGTGTGGACGGCGCTGGTCGCCTCCACCCTCACCACGGTCGCCATCTTCCTGCCGGTGCTGCTGCTCAACGATGTGGAGGGTCAGCTGTTTGCCGATCTGGCGCTCACCATCGCCTGCGCCGTGACTGTCTCCATGCTGGTCGCCGTCATCGTGCTGCCCGCTGTGGCGGCGCGCTGGATGGGACATGAAACGCTGACCGATCCCTATGAGTCGCTGTGGCAGCGCACCACCCGTCATGTGATCCGCTGGACCTCGACCTCACGCCAGCGCTGGACGGTCATCACCCTGATGATGAGTCTGCCGGCACTGGCCACCTGGGCGCTGCTGCCCAAGATGGACTATCTGCCGGACGTGAAACGGGACGCGGTGGATGTCTGGATGAACTTCACCCCCGGGGTCAACCTCAAGGCCCAGCGCGAAGAGGTGATCGATACCCTGATCGCCCGCCTCGCCCCCTACATGAAGGGGGAGAAAGAGCCTGCCCTCAAGAACTACTACATCTTGCGCTACCCGGGGGGCGCCCAGATTGGCGTGCGCCCCAAGGACGAGACCCGCATCAAGGAGCTGGAGAGCCTGTTGATGAAACAGCTGCTGGTGGGTATTCCCGACACCCGGGTGTTCGGCGGTCAGGGGTCGCTGTTTGGCGGCTTTGACAGCGAGAACGGCGTCTCCCTGCTGCTGCAGGGAGGCAACCTGCCCGAGCTCTATCAGGCGGCCCGTGCCAGCATGGGGATCCTCAGCAAGGACCTGCCGGGAGCACAGATCCGGCCCGAGCCGAGTCTCGACTTCACCGCCCCCGAGCTCAAACTGGTGCCGCAAGATCGGCGCCTCGCCGAAGTGGGTTGGGATCGCACGCCCCTGCCCACCATCATCCAGACCTTTGGCGACGGCTTGCGGGTCGGCGAGTATTTCGACGGCGAGGATCGGCTCGACATCATGCTGATGGGGCAGAGCTCCGCCAATCCGGACGAACTGAAGGCAGTGCCGCTGGCCACCCCCTCCGGGCGCATCGTCCCCCTTGGCGAGCTGTTGCGGGTAGAGCACGACATGGGCCCGGCCAGTATCTTCCGGGCCGATGGGCGGCGCAGCATCAGCCTGCAGATAGCCCCCCCGGCGGGCATGACCATGGAGCAGGTGATCGACACCCTGAAAAACCGCAGTTTTGCCGCCATCCGTCCCCTGCTGCCCGCCGGTGGCGAGCTGCGCATTGCCGGCAATGCCGACAGCCTGCAACAGGCGCTCGACAATCTGGGGACCATCTTCCTGTTTGCCGTGGTGATCCTGCTGGTGCTGCTGTGGGGAGTGTTTGCCTCCATCAAGGATGCCCTGCTGGTGCTGCTCACCCTGCCCCTTGCCTCAGTTGGCGGCGTGCTGGCACTGCAACTGAGCGGGCTGCTGGTGCCGCTGCCGATGGATCTGCTCACCATCATCGGCTTTGTCATCCTGCTGGGACTGGTGGTCAACAACGCCATCCTGCTGGTGCATCAGACCCGCACCGCCGAGCGGGACGGCATGAGCCGCCAGCTGGCGGTGGCCGATGCCCTGCAAAGCCGGATGCGCCCCATCGCCATGACCAGTCTCACCAGCATCTTCGGCATGCTGCCGCTGATGCTGAGCCCGAGCGAAGGGAGTGAAATTTACCGCGGACTCGCCACCGTCATTGTCGGCGGCATGAGCTGCAGCACCCTGTTTACCCTGATCCTGTTGCCTGCCTTCCTGCGTCTCGGGGAACAGGTGGCGATCCCACAACCCCTGCGCCAGCGGGCCTGAGCAAGGAGCTCATCGATGACACATATGATTACCCGAATGTTGGCTGGCGCTGCGCTGATTGCAGGCAGTGCGCTACCGGTATTGGCCGATCAGGGCAAGATGGTGACCCTGGCGGATGTGACCCAAGGGGATGCGGCCGCCAATATCTGGGTCAGCGGCACGGTGGCGAGTCGCCAGCAGGCGGCACTCAGCGCCGAAGTGAGCGGCCGGGTGGAATGGATCGCCGAATTTGGCAGCCGGGTCAAAAAAGGGGATGAGCTGCTGCGCCTCGACAGCGCGGCGCTGCGCCTCTCGCTGGAGCAGGCTCGCGCCGAGCAGGCGAAATGGCAGAGCAACTTGCGCTTCGCCCGCGCCGAATCCCAGCGGATCACCCGACTGCACCAGCAAAAGAGCGCCTCCCAGAGCCAATACGACAAGGCCAGTTACGATGTGGAGCAGGCCGCGCTGGCCGAGCGGCTGGCCGCCATACAGGTGAACCAAATTGAGGAACAGCTGCGCCGCAGCCACATCTATGCCCCGTTCGACGGAGTGGTGAACAACCACTTCATCCAGCCCGGCGAGCATGTGGACGCGGGCGAGCAGGCGCTGGAGCTGGTCAACCCGGATCAGCCGGATATCCGCCTGCAGGCCCCCATTCTCTGGGCCCAGCAGCTGGCGCCGCAAACCCGGCTGCGGGTGGAGGGGGAGCAGCTGAGCGGTCACGGCGTCTATTACCAGCGGGCCGCCAGCGCCGATCCCAAGTCGCGCCTCATCGAGCTGCGCCTCAAACCGGAAGCGGGCACTTTCATCATCGGCTCGCCGGTACGGGTTGCCCTGCCACTGGGGGAGCAACAGAGCATGCTGCTGCCCCGGGACGCTCTGGTGCTCGGCACCGATGGCAGCGTGGTCTATCAGGTGGCGCGAAGCGGCAAGGCGCTCAAGGTGAATCGGGTGCCGGTCACCGTGCTGTTTGGCGACAGCCAGCAGGTGGCGGTGAGCGGTGCCCTCAAGCAGGGGGATCGGGTAGTGGTGCGTGGCGCAGGCAGCCTGCAGGATGGCGACACCATAGCGCTGTTCAAGGGCTAACCACGCCCGACGCAGGCTGGCCAATCTTTGCCCGCTTGACCCGGGACATACAGCCAAACGGGCCACAGTTTGCTATCTTGGCGGCCATCACTCGCGTTTAGAGCAATCAACACCCATGAGCATTATTTTGGGCATCGATCCGGGTTCGCGGATCACCGGATACGGGGTTATCCGGGTCGTGGGCGGCAAGGCCGAATACTTGGGCTCTGGCTGCATCCGTACCGATTGCGGCGAGCTGCCGGAGCGCCTCAAGCAGGTCTATGACGGGGTATGCGAGATCATCACCCAGTTCAAACCCACCGAGTTTGCCATCGAGCGGGTCTTTATGGCCCGCAACGCCGACTCGGCCCTGAAGCTGGGGCAGGCCCGTGGCAGCGCCATCGTCGCCGCAGTCAACGCCTATCTGCCGGTGAGCGAGTACTCCGCCACCCAGATCAAGCAGGCGGTGGTCGGCACCGGTGGCGCCGCCAAGGAGCAGGTGCAGCATATGGTGACCCATCTGCTGAAACTCTCCGCCACCCCGCAGGCGGATGCAGCAGATGCCCTCGGCGTCGCGCTCTGCCACCTGCACACCCGCCAGAGCCTGATCAAGATGGCCGGCCGCGCCAGCAGCTCGGTACGTGGCCGCTATCGCTGAGCCCTTATGTCGTCCACGACTCATCTCGATATCGCTAAATAAAAAAACCACCCCGGATCTTCGGGGCGGTTTTGTTTTGGGCGCGGAATAGAGAGCAATCCGGAGAGCAAGGTCATGCACGCCAGCTCCATCAAAAGTTGCAATCGAGCGACACGTGCGCCAACGTGACGAGCAACTCGATTATCATCGTAAACCCGTACCGTATTGCCATCAGACACAACGCCAAAGAGGCTTATAAATCACACTCTTGGCAATAGATACTTGCTTTCAATTAGTCGTGGCCGCAGACAATACAACCTCGAGTTACAAACTGATATGAATCACGCCAAGGAAGAATTAGATATGGAAAAAATCGGACTTTCCGCTATCGCCCTTCTGCTATGTGGTTGTTCTGCTGCTGGCGTCGTAATAAGCAACGACCCTTGGCAAAATCTGGCCCAAGCAGATGTGCTGATTGAACATGGGCGGGCAACCGCTGCAGAAAAACTTATCGTCGAAGCCAGAAACCTTTGCAAGGAAGACGCGGTTTGCCATGCCATGGCAGATAGAGAATATGCCCTGCTACTCCTATCTTCTTCCGTTGGTTCTACTTGGGCTGAACACTATAAAGAACAAGGGTTTATAGATCAGACAGTCAACCTGCAAAACAGGACAATCAAGGCTGCAGCATATCTGGAGCAGGCCGCCACTCAGCTAAATACAACAACCGCTTACGACAAGCTGAGCAATGTGCAGCTACTAAAAGCCTCTGTCTATCAGGAACTGCAGGATCAAAAAAGTACCTGTTCATCCCTGGCTCAAGCGCTGACAGCCTACCAAGATAATCTGCGCCATAACCCAGGCGCAGCCCCGCAGGGGGTGGATGGTTACGCCTCGCTGGGAGACTATATCATCGCACGGCAGAAAGCCGTTCGCTGTATGTAAACAGGTATCTTATGGTTCAGTGCCCCTTGCCAGCATTGGCAAGGGGCACTGTGTTAAACCACCTCCCCCAGTGCGCCGATCAGGGCGTCGAGTCCTTGATCAACCTTCGAGCGCGGGCAGCCGACATTGAGGCGGATATAGCCTGTGCCTTCCGAGCCATAGGTGTCGCCGCGCATGATGGCGACCCGGTATTTCTCCACCAGCAAGGTTTGCAGCGCATCCATCCGTTCGGTGGAGTCGATGCCAAGGCCGCGCAGATCAATCCAGGCGAGATAGGTTCCCTCGGGCACCCGATAGTCGATGGCGGGGAAGGCGGCGTTGAGCCGCGCCGCCACATGGGTGAGGTTGCCGTGCAGGTAGGCTTTCAGGGCATCGAGCCAGGCAGCCCCATCCCGATAGGCGCTGATATGGGCCAGCACCCCGAGAATGGGCGGCGATGAGAGGCCGTGGGCCGCCTTGAGCCGCTGCAGATAGGCGGCGCGCACCCCGGCGTTGGCGATAAAGGCGTAGGCGCCGCCAAGGGCGGGAATATTGAAGGATTTGGAGCCCGAGCTCACCAGCGCCCAGCCATTGTCCGGTGCCACTTCACTCCACGGCAAGTAGCGGGCAAAGCTCACATCCATATGGATGTCGTCCGAGATGACCTTGACCCCGTGGCGCTGGCAGATAGCTGCCATCCGGCCCAGTTCATCCCGCGTCCAGACCCGGCCGGTGGGGTTGTGGGGGCTGCAGAGCAGCAAAATCCGGCAATCGGGGCGAGCCGCTTGTTGCTCGAAACATTGCCAGTCGATCTGGTAACTCCCCTCTGTTTTTTTGAGCGGACAGGGCAGCAGCACCCTGTCGTTGGCTGCCAGCATATTGCCGAAGGCATCGTAGGCCGGGGTATGCACCAGCACCCCTTCCCCCGGCGCCGACCAGAGGCTCACCAGCTGGGCAATCACATAGATGACCGAGGGGCCGTAAACCAGCGTCTCGGGGTCGAGGCTCGCCCCGTAACGGCTGGCAAACCAGTTGCTCACCGCCCCCTTGAAGTCGTCGTGATTCCAGCGGCTGTAGCCAAATACCCCGTGCTCAAGGCGGGCTGCCAGCGTCTGGCGAATGCAGGGGGCGGTCTCGAAATCCATGTCGGAGATGGTAAAGGGGAGCAGGTCGGCATGGCCAAAACGGTCGGCTACATAGTCCCACTGGGTGCAGTAGGTGCCGTGGCGGTCGACCACGCGGTCGAAGTCATAAATATCGTGCATGAAGTTTCTCCCTCCATAAACAGGAGACATATTGGGAGAGGCAAACAAGGGGGGCTTGCGCCCCCCGTTCGGTTCTTATTGGCCGGTTCAGGCCCCCATCAGGCTCTGCAGCTGGTTTTTCACCAGATGCACCTGCGGGCCGATCACCACCTGCAGGTTGTGCTCGTCGAGCTTGATCACCCCGATGGCGCCGTTTGCTTTCAATACCTTGTCATCGACCCGGCTCATATCCTGCACCGACATCCGCAGGCGGGTGATGCAGTTATCGAGCACGAGGATGTTATCGGCCCCGCCCAGGGCGTTAAGGATGATTTCACCGTTGTAACCGCTGTTGCCGGCCTTCTTGCCTGCGGGCTGGGCAGTCTCGCTAGTCTCGATTTCACGGCCGGGGGTCTTGAGGTTAAAGCGCACGATGGCGAAGCGGAACACGCTGTAGTAGATGGCAAACCAGATGGCAGCCGCAACCGGCACCAGATACCACTTGGTGGCGGTGCCTTGCAGCACGCCGAACACCAGAAAATCGATGAGGTTGCCGTCAGTGTTGCCGATGGTGACGCCAAGCAGCCCCATGGTCATAAAGCCCAGACCCGTCAGGATGGCGTGAATGACGTAGAGTACCGGCGCCACGAACAGGAACAGGAACTCCAGCGGCTCTGTGATCCCACCGATGACGCAGGCCACCACGCCGGAGACCAGCAGTGCCTTGATCTTGCCGCGATTTTCCGGGCGGGCGCAGTGATACATGGCGAGCGCCGCGCCCGGCAGGCCGCCGAGGAAGGCTGGCATCTTGCCCTGCGAGAGGAAGGAGGTGGCAGAGACCGAGAAGCCGGAAGTGTCGGCGCAGGAGAGCTCGGCGTAGAAGATATTGAGGGCGCCGCTCACCTCGTGACCGCATACCAGCTGGGTGCCGCCCGCTTCGGTAAAGCGAATGAGCGCCACCAGAATATGGTGCAGACCGAGCGGCAGCAGCAGACGTTCACCGGTACCGAACAGGAAGGGGCCGAAGGGGCCGGCGTGGGAGATGAGCGCCCCGATGCCATTGATGCCGGCGGCAAACCAGGGCCAGACGAACGGCACGACCAGACCGACCACACCCAGCACCAGCGCGGTGATGATGGGCACGAAGCGGGCACCGCCGAAGAAGGCGAGCGCATCGGGCATCTTGTAGGTGTAGAAACGGGCGTGCAGTTTGGCGACGATCACCCCGACGATGATGGCCCCCAGAATACCGGTGTCGATGGAGCTGATGCCGAGGATCGATTTCACCCCGTAGGCCTTCTCCGCCGCCCCGTCACCGATGACGTTGGCCACGGTCAGGTAGAAGTTGATGGAGAGGTTGAGCGCCGCATAGCCGACGAAACCGGCAAAGGCTGCGACCCCCTTCTCTTCCCGCGCCAGCCCGAGCGGAATGGCCACCGCAAACATCACTGGCAGGTAGATAAAGGCCACCAGCCCCACCTTGGTCATCCAAAGGAACAGCAGTTGCAGCACTGTATTGTCGAGGAAGGGCATGCTCTGCTTGACCGCATCGCTGGTGAGCGAGCTGCCGACACCGAGCAGGATGCCCGAGAAGGCCAGCAGGGCGACCGGCAACATAAAGGTCTTGCCGAGGCTCTGCAGGAACTCCCAGATGGTGGATTTGGCTTGAGGCTTGGCCATGAAACGGCTCCTTGTGAATAGACAGCAATATCTGCGGCTTTCCCCGTGGCTGCTCGTAGCAATCTCGACGCAGAGGCGCGGGTCAGCATCAGGTTTTGCTGGATGATAAAACGTTTTATCAATTTACAAGTGCCGACAGGATCACAGAATAAGGGGGCTGGCTGGCAGCATGATCCAAATTTGTGAGCCGGATCGGCCAGATGGTGATGTAACGTTTCACTTGGCAACCCAAGCAGGTATGCTGGGGCCTCGCTTTCAACTGTCCGTCGTCCATTCGCCCTATGTCGCCCAAATCCCTCTCTGCCAAAGCCACCAAGATCACCGACGTCGCCCAGCGGGCGGGAGTGTCGGTCACCACCGTCTCCATGGTGCTCAACGGCAAGGGGCGCATCTCGCCGGCCACCGCCGAGCGGGTGCAGCAGGCGATAAAAGAGCTCGACTATGTGCCCAACAGCGCCGCCGCCAACCTGCGCAGCCAGCAGTCCAATCTGGTGGGGCTGATCCTGCGCGACATCACCGACCCCTTCTATACCGAAGTGACCGCCGGGGTGAGCGAGGTGCTGGAGCAGCAGGGCTATCTGCTGTTTCTGACCCAGTGCGGCCACAGCCCGGAGCGGCTGCAGCAGAGCATCCACTCCCTGTCACGCCAAGGGGTGGCGGGCATCATCTTCAATCCGGTGCGCGGCGCTGCGGCCAAAACCCTGGAGACCCTGCTCGACTCCGAGCTGCCGGTGGTGTGCGCCGCCCGCTCCTACTATCGGGATGACGTGGACTTTATCGGCCCCGACAACACCCACGCCGCCAAGCAGGCCACCACTTACCTGATCGAGCAGGGGCACCGCCATATCGCCTATGTCGGCGGGCGGGCCGACTCCCTCACCCGTGCCGAGCGCATCGGCGGCTACTGCGCCAGCCTGCTGCAATATGGCCTGCCCTTCAAACCGGAGTGGGTACTGGAGTGCGAGCGCACCCAGCGCAGCGCCGCCGACACCATCGCCCAGCTGCTGCACCAGCACCCCAAGGTGACCGCCGTGCTCTGCCACTACCCCGAGGTGGCGCTCGGCGCCATCTATGGCGTCGAGGCGAGCGGCCGCACCGTGGGCAAGGACAACTACATCGGCCAGCAGGTGGCCCTGCTCGGTTTTGACGATGTGGCAGAGGCCGAACTCACCTCCCCCGCTCTCACCTTCGTCAGCTCACCGGCCCGCGAAATCGGCCGTCAGGCGGCGAGACGACTGCTGACCCGGATGCAGCAACCCGAGCTCGCCCCCAACCGCCATATCATCACCCCCAATCTACAAAAGCGGGAGTCGGCCTGAGCTCCCGCCATTTACTAGATGAACATGAGTTGGCCCGCCACCCGGCAAGCATGGACATTTATCTCCAATCTTCTTGGGAACCATTTCTCGACAAAGCTCACATGCGTGACGAATGGCAGACAAGTCTTCTGGCCTGATTGAAGCCATCTTTTATATGATGAGGTCATTAGGTTCACCCGCAGCGAGCCATATCTCTACGGGTAGTTCCCACTCTCTTTGTAACCAGCAAGGGATCATGCAATGGGTGAATTGAATCGTCATGGCCAGCCAGTCGCTAACTACAATGCAGCACGCAACCGCGACAAGCTGTTGAATAATCTGATGGGGATCTTGGATGGCATAATCGCAGACAGTCTAATCGATGAGCAGGAGATCCTTTATCTGGATACTTGGCTCAAAGAGAGTGCCAGCCTCAACGGCTGGATCTTTCGTGAGCTACGAGAAATGGTCGCTAATGTGCTGCAAGACGGTAAGTTGTGTGAAGAAGAAAAAGTCCACCTTATGAGTGCGCTTCCCCGTCTGATGGAAACATATCGTCATCTACCGGGTGTCGACTTCTATTCAGAGGAATCAGACAAGCTATTACTCGAGGGGCTCTGTCAGGGGTTGATGGGAGATCAACAGCTGTCCGATGACGAGATCCATTACCTGAGTTGGTGGATGAAACAAAACAGCATGCTGAGGGCCCACTATCCCGGAAAACAGCTGTATCAGACGGTGGAGCGTATCCTTTTGGATGGCATTATTACTGCCGAAGAGAGAGAGGAGTTGCAGCAACAATTGATGTTGTTTATCGGCAATCCCTTCGAGCAGGGGGCTGTCACGGGTATGGCAACCAAGTTGGCCATCAGTGACTCCGAAATAGATACCCTATATGACTGTACTGTTTGCTTCACCGGCATGTTTCTTTCCGGTACACGCCGACAGTGCGAGGAAACAGCCTTGCTATTGGGGGCAACTCCCCAAGATTCTGTCACCCAGAAACTTGATTACCTCATCATCGGTGAGCTCAGTTCGCGGGATTGGCGCTTCTCCTCATACGGCAGAAAAATCGAAAAGGCCATGTTGTTGCAGGAGAAAGGACACTCGGTACGTATCGTCACCGAAGAAGCCTGGCTTGCCCATGCCAACACTCTGCACGAGTCGGCTTGAACCTTATATCACGGCGGGGGCTCACGCCCGCGCCCTGACAATTCACTCCTTCTGCTAGCCAACAGCACGCCAAAACGTGAGGCCGCTCACTGCGCCGGCAAGGAGAGATTGAGAGCCAAGTGAAGAGGGATATGATGGGCGCCTGCCTCACTTCACGAGCCCATTTATGAGCAACCCGCACGACCAGAACCCGCCGAGTGAAATCCATCGCTGTGACAAATGCAGGGAGCGTACCCGCCATATCGTGGTGCTGGTCGCCCGCGATCACAGCCAGGACATCATGCCCAAGGATCCGCGCAAAGCCTTCTGGCAAGCCTTTACTTCCAGCAGCATCACCAACTGGGCGTTTGGTGAAACACTGGCCTACCAGACCACCCATGTAAAACATCTGATCTGCGAACGCTGCGGGGAGAAGTTTCTGGAGTATTGATGGCTCCAGTCTGTCATCCGTCACACAACCAACCGAATAAAGTCCCGCCATCAAGCAAGTAGTTTGTTGATCCTTGGTAGGTTTTTACCTGCTGCCGGTTTTGCATTGCCCCCACCTTGAGTACCATGGCTCACTTGGCAACCGGGATTGGGGAGGGCGTTGCCGAGATCGCTCTGGCCACCATAGCGCCACCCCCTCCCACCACATCGCCGGTTAACAGCAGCAGAGTGGAGGCTGTCGTCCAGGGGCGGTAGCGTGCCAGCCAGAAATGGGATGGAGCGATAATTTCCTCGTGACCGTCCAATTACGCTTCGACAATCCGACCGACAAAACTGAACAATCAAAGCGGTAAAAAACATGCTCGATCACAAGCGATTCCAGAGATTGGTACAACAGCTCTACTCGACAGTAGAGGAGCTTGAAGAAATGTTTCCGGGGCGACACTTTACGCCCGATGGCCATATGGTCGGCAGTATTGGCGAATGTCTGGTTGCAGATGCTTACGGGTTAGAATTGATGAATGCATCAAACAAGGGATATGACGCTTTATCTCCATCCGGGCTGCAAGTTGAAATCAAAGCCACGCAGGCAAAATCAGTCGCCTTCCGCAGCCAGCCAGAACACACCATCGCCATCAAAATTCTTCCCAACGGCACATTCGAAGAGATTTTTAATGGCCCGGGAAAATTGGTATGGCAGCAGTTTGACGGGAAGCCCCTGCCCTCAAATGGTCAATACCAAATATCTCTTAACAAGCTCAAAGAATTAAACAAGCAGGTTGATAAACCTCAGCGGATCTTAAAAGTCACCCAATAGAACCCGTGCACAGGATGAGGTGCCCCTCTCCAGCAATCCACAAGGATCCCCGCCGTTATGTTTGAGTACGTCGAAAAACTGCAAGCGCGCATCGCTACCATGGTCAGCCAGAACGAAGCCGGGATCCGGCAGGCGGTCCACTGGTTTAGCGAGGCCATCGTCCACAACAAGATGATCCATATGCTGGGCACCGGGCACTCCCATATGGTCGGGCTGGAGGGGTTTATCCGTGCCGGTGGCCTTGGCAATATCAACGCCGTGCTCGACTCCACCGTCACCACCGCCGATGGTGCCCTGCGCAGCTCGGCGCTGGAGAAGCTGCCGGGGCTTGCCGCCATCCTGTGGGAGGAGCAGCCGATTGCGCCGGGGGATCTGATGGTGGTCATCTCCAATTCGGGGCGCAACGCCCTGCCCATCGAGTGGGCCCAGCTTGCCAGAGCGCGCGGCCACAAGGTGATCGCTATTACCTCAGTGGCGCAATCGGCGCAAAACCCAAGTCGTCACCCTTCTGGCCAGAAACTGATGGAGCTGGCCGATCTGGTACTGGACAACTGCGTGCCGCCGGGCGATGGCCTGTGCGAAGTCAATGATCGGGTCACCGGCGCCTTCTCCTCCATCTCCGGCATGGTGCTGATCAATACGCTGGTTGTGGAAGCGCAGAAACTGGCACTGGCACAAGGAGTCACCCCGCTTATTTTCTCCAGCCAGAATGTGGATGGCTTTAATAACGATGATGTTTACCGCCATTTCCAAGGGCGATTGAAGTCGATGTAAAAATCTATATATAGATTTTTTAAATTAAACCATCAACAAAAATTGAGATCACATAGTGGCAGATTATATAAACAAAAACATCCTTAGTCAGGCTTATATTCATGTTGAGCCGAGAGGTATGGAAACCGATGAACAGTTAGAGTCATTCAAGGAAAATTTAAGAATGTTTTCCTTGACTCGTACTGAGTTCTTTTTATCTGAAGGTCTTGAGATCAATGTTGAGTTTGAAGATGGTTCAATAAAAGCTCGTGTAACTGTAATTGGCACACTAATGCTTCTACTTCAAGGTATTAGTTCTTATAAAGACTTCAGAGAGGGCCTTCAACTTCTGTACTCTGATGCAAAATGGCTATCGGATGCCATCATATCGGAATCTTTATATCAAACTAAGGCAAAACATCATGATGTAATCAGAGTGGAGGCTAGAACTGGAATCATTGGCTCCATTCATAAAGTTTTTAATAAATTGGAAAACATTAAACGTGGAGCAAAAGGAGCTATGCTCGCCACTGATATTGTGGATAAAATTGATGATGCGCAAAATGAAATACTAAAGTTAATGGATAATATCTGTGATTTAGCTGATAAGGATTTAGTCGCAAAAGAATGCATTGCTTTGGTTAAGGAGCTACCAGAAACACCTGTACCACCCAAAGATAAAGAGAATAAAATTTATGCTATCGACGAGTACAGACGCAAAAAATCAAATCTAATCGGTGAAATAGAAATCCATCTAATGGCTGATGAGTAAAATAAAATTATCTATAACGCAGATGTGCGGTGATACCTAATTTGACCATAAATCCTGATGGCCCGTAGGTTCGAATAGCGAAGCGTATTCGGACATTCACGTCATCATCTCTACTTTCCAGCCTCCAGATATCTGTTCCAAAAAAGAGAGCTCATAGATGCAACGAATTCTGATTATTGGCAACTCGGGATCGGGCAAGAGCTGGTTGGCGGCTCGATTGGCTGAACAGTTAACTATCCGCGAGGTCAATCTCGATACCATCGTCTGGCAACCGGGCGGCTTTAACCAAAAACGGCCCCAGCATGAGATTGACCATGCCATTCAAACTCTTGCTCAAGCGCCCTCATGGGTGGTCGAAGGGGTATTTGGTGCCCTAGCCGAGCAACTGCTTGATGCCGCTGATACCCTGCTCTTTCTGGATCTCGACTGGTCAGTATGCCGTGATTCGCTGCTATCGCGCGGATCACAGAGTGCCAGGCAACGGGATGCAGTGGCAGCCGAAGAGAGCTTTCAACAACTGCTGGTGTGGGCATCGGAATATGGGCAGCGAGCCGGCAAAAGCTCCCGCCAATTCCATCGCGAGCTGTTTGATCGATTCCCAAACGACAAGCACCGTTTCACGACTCGGGCAGAGGTAAATAGCTATCTCACGCAACTGACCACTCATAGCTAACGGGGTAGAGGATGACGCAACAGGAGCTGGCGAAAATGGGGGGCGCTTCGGTAAATATCCAGCTGCTGGATGGCAAACCCTGTATCAGAAAAAGCGGCGCATCGCCTGTCGAGCGCCATTTCTACCAACGTGCAGCCCCGCATTTGAGCGGGCTCAACACACCTGCCCTGCTCAGGGCCGAAGAAGAGATCCTGTTCCTTGAGCAGATCCCTCATCCGGTCACGCTCACGCAGCGGCACCACAACGAACAGACCTTTGCTCAGCTGGCCAGCCTGCATAACGCCAACTATCAACCCGACTTTTCGGTGAAAACTCACGGCTGGTCGCAGGCCGACACCGACGAGGCGCTCTCTGTACTCTGCCTGCCGGAAGTGGTAAACGAGAAGATCCGCCATATCCAGCAACTTGGTCACGAACTATTCGAGGAGTCATGTCTGATTTCGGGAGATAGCAATGAGGGCAACTGGGGCACCCGCGACAATGGTGAGCTGGTGTTGTTTGACTGGGAGCGATTTGGTTATGGCAGCCCGGCCATCGATCTGGCCCCGCTGGTGCCGCGGATGGGTTCACAGGCTGAGTATGAAACTATCATTGAACGTTATCAGCGCCACAGTTCGCTGCTCTCTGGCGACCGGTTGCTCCGCCATCTCGTTATGGCCAAGTGCTGGCTGATTATTGAGGTCACCAATCTGCTGACCAGAAGGGAGAAGCCGCAGGCACAGCAATATCTGGAGTGGTATCGGCAACAAGTGCCCCGCTGGTTGGAGTCGGTGGCGCATATGGTGTAATCCGTAGGTTCGAATAGCACAGCGTATTCGGACGTTCGCGTTATCACCTCTCTCTTTTCAGCCATCCCTCTCTTGCCACCACACTTTCTTCCCAAACAACGCCCCTCTGCGCTCGCCCAACCAATGCGATTGGCCTCCGCCATCAGGCGCATAAAAATCCTAATCCGCCCGACGAAATGGCGACTTTTTGTGAGAAAGGTCACATCTGATAACGCCTTAAAACCACATATAAATCCAGACCCCGCTGGTGATTAATTTATTGACATGACGCATTACAAACCTGATTGCGAAGCCAACCATAATCCATTCACCTGTTTTTAAAGAAAAAAATAGCAACAATCTGAAAATGGCGAGTCCTGCCTGAAAACGGGATCTTCATCACATCGCGTTTTACTGCGCACAAAAATCCAGTGATTAGCACATTTGTCCGATAGGGAGGGGACGAGCGAGCCACGATAATGAACAGGTCATTTTTATCCAGTACGTCGATACGTACTCACGCATAGCTTCCACCACCGGAAGCGGGGAGAGCGCCATGATCACCACCTTGATCAATGAACATCTGATCAATCTCGATTTGAAAGCGACGCGTAAGGAAGAGGTCTTCACCGAGATGGCCCGCCTGCTGGCGTCGCAAGGCAAGGTCAGCGACGAGCAGGCCTTTATCAAGGATCTGTGGGCCCGCGAAGAGCTGGGCAACACCGGCTTTGAAGAGGGCGTGGCCCTGCCCCACGCCAAGAGTGCGGCAGTCTGCAACCCGGCGGTCGCCATCGGCATCAGCCGCAATGGCATCGAGTACGGCGCCGAAGATGGCAAGCCGTCCCACATTTTCTTCATGATCGCCTCCCCCGATGGTGGCGCCAATCACCATATCGAAGTGCTGGCCGAGCTCTCCGGCAAGCTGATCGAAGAGGGCTTTATCGCCAAGCTGCTGGCGGCCAACACCCCGGCCGATGCGCTGGCGCTGCTGCTGACCAAGAAAGAGGAGCAGAGCGCGGCCCCAACCACCAGCAAGGGCTTTATCATCGGTGTCACCGGCTGCCCGGCTGGTATCGCCCACACCTATCTGGCGGCCGAGTCGCTGGAGCGCGCCGCCAAGGAGCTGGGTTATGAGGTGAAGGTGGAGACCAACGGCTCCATCGGCGTCAAGAACAGCCCGACCGCGGACGAGATCGCCCGCGCCACCGCCATCGTGGTCGCCTGTGACAAGCAGGTGGATATGGCCCGTTTTGCCGGCAAGCCCCTCATCAAGACCGGCGTAAAAGCCCCCATCAAGGATGGCAAGGGTCTGATTGAGCAGGCCCTGAAAGCCCCCGCCTATGTGGCAGACAAGGATGAGAAGAAGGGTGACGAGAAGCGCGCCAGCGGCGGCAGCTCGGATCTCTACCGCTACCTGATGAACGGCGTATCGCACATGATCCCGTTTGTAGTGACCGGAGGTCTGCTTATCGCCCTGTCACTGGCCATCGGCGGCAACCCGACCCCGAGCGGCATGCAGATCCCGGAAGGGAGCATGTGGAACCAGATCCTCAACGTCGGCGTGGCCGCCTTCACCCTGATGATCCCCATTCTGGCGGGCTATATCGCCTACGCCATCGGTGACCGTCCGGCACTGGCACCTGGCTTTATCGGCGGCTGGATCGCCAACAACGGCAGTTTCTACGGCGCTGACGCAGGTACCGGCTTTATCGGTGCCATCATCGCGGGCCTCCTGGTCGGCTATCTGGTGCGCTGGATTGCCACTCGCCAGTACCACAAGATGGTGCAGCCGCTGGTGCCGATCCTGATCGCCCCCATCGTTGGGTCGCTCTTTATCGCTGCCGTATTCATCTTCATCATCGGCGCCCCCATTGCCGACATGATGACCGGCCTCAACGCCATGCTGCTCTCCATGAGCGGTGGCAGTCTGGTGCTGCTGGGTATCGTGCTGGGTGGTATGGCTGGCTTTGATATGGGTGGCCCGGTCAACAAGGTAGCCTTCCTCTTCTCCGTCGGCATGATCGCCTCCGGTCAGACCCAGTTTATGGGTGCCATGGCCTGCGCCATCCCGGCCGCTCCCCTTGGCATGTCGCTGGCTACCGTGCTTGGTCGCAAGCTCGGTATCTTCGATGCCTCTGAAATCGAAGCAGGCAAAGCCGCCGGTGCCATGGGTCTGGTGGGTATCTCCGAAGGTGCGATTCCGTTCGCCGCCCGTGACCCGCTCGCCGTCATTCCGGCCAACGTGCTGGGCAGCATGACCGCCGCTGTGATGGCCTTCCTGTTCGGCATCACCAACAGCGTTGCCCACGGTGGCCCCATCGTGGCCCTGCTGGGTGCCGTCAACAAGCCGCTGCTGGCCCTGCTCTGCATGATCTGCGGTGCCATCGTCACCGGCGTGGTAGCGGTTGCCCTGAAAAAGCTGCGGGTAAAAAAGAGTGACGAGGTAACCCTGGCCAAGGCGGCCTGAGTGCCCCCTCGCCATCGCGGCTCATAGAGCATAAAAGAGGCCACCCCACGGGGTGGCCTCTTGTTTTTTGGGGATAGCTGGCGGGCCGTATCTCCCAATATCGCCCCCCGAGAAATGGTGGTCGATAAGCACTCTTCCTAGTATCTCCCTTCACCTCTCTCCTTGCCTTTCCCTTGCTTCCTTCTGGCCTATCCATCCCACCAGCCCAGCACTCACACAGAGCGCCAAACTGGCTGAAATGGCAGCAATCTGGCGTCAGCGGTGTGATGTTTCTCACGCTTTGTCCGCGAAAGCGCAAAAACTAGGAAAATTTCCTAGCCCCACTAGGGATGGCTCTCAAGCCATTTTTTGCCCCTCTTATTAGAGTCACCTCACCTGATGTCGTGACCCGCACCGCGACGGGCAATGTGCCCCGTCATTCCGTGCCGGGCCCGGGTTTATATGGATGGAGCGTCGAGCGCAGCAACGGCTGACAGCCCCCGACGTTCCGTTCCCCCTTCCGTGGCGTGACCTCGAACAACCTATCTACAAATGAGGGGCGCGGCGGAAATACCGTCTATCTCGCAGAGGATGAACGAAGATGTTGAAATTGCTCCAACAGGTCCGGGTCCCCACCCTGGACCTGCCGGTCGAAGCCCGGCGCAAGCTCTGGTTCAAGCCGTTTATGCAATCTTATCTGGTTGTATTTATTGGCTATTTGACCATGTATCTGATCCGCAAGAACTTCAACATTGCGCAAAATGACATGATCCAGGAGTACGGTCTCTCCATGACCGAGCTTGGCATGATCGGCCTTGGCTTCTCCATCACCTACGGGGTGGGCAAGACCATCGTCTCCTACTATGCCGACGGCAAGAACACCAAGCAGTTCCTGCCACTGATGCTGATCCTCTCCGCTCTGTGCATGCTGGGCTTCAGTGCCAGCATGGGCGGCACAGGTTTCAGCCTCTACTTCATGATCTTCTTCTATGCCCTGAGCGGTTTCTTCCAGAGCTGTGGCGGTTCGTGCAGCTACTCCACCATCACCAAGTGGACCCCTCGCAACAAGCGCGGCACCTATCTGGGTATGTGGAACCTCTCCCACAACGTGGGCGGTGCCGGTGCAGCCGGTGTGGCGCTGTTCGGTGCCAACTACCTGTTCGATGGCAACGTGCTCGGCATGTTTATCTTCCCCTCCATCATCGCGCTGATCGTCGGCTTTATCGGCCTGCGCTTTGGTAGCGATTCACCGGAAGCCTATGGCCTTGGCAAGGTGGAAGAGCTGTTTGACGAAGTGGCGAGCGAAGAGGATATCGCTACCGAAGAGCAGCAGCTGACCAAGTGGCAGATCTTCGTGAAGTACGTGCTGCTCAACAAGGTGATCTGGCTGCTCTGCTTTGCCAACATCTTCCTCTACGTGGTGCGTATCGGTATCGACCAATGGTCTACCGTCTATGCCCACCAGGAGCTGGGCTTCTCCAAAGACGTGGCCATTCAGGGCTTTACCTTCTTCGAAGTGGGCGCTCTGGTCGGCACCCTGATGTGGGGTTACCTCTCTGATCTGGCCAATGGCCGTCGTGGTCTGGTTGCCTGTGTGGCACTGGCGCTGATCATCGCCACCCTGGGTCTCTACCAGCATGCAACCACCCAGTTCATGTTCCTGGGCTCCCTGTTCACCCTGGGCTTCCTGGTGTTTGGTCCGCAACTGCTGATCGGCGTCGCCGCCGTGGGCTTCGTCCCCAAGCAGGGCATCAGCGTGGCCGATGGCGTCAAGGGCACCTTTGCCTACCTCATCGGTGACAGCTTCGCCAAACTGGGTCTGGGCATGATCGCTGATGGCACCCCCATCTTTGGCTTGACCGGCTGGACCGGCACCTTCGCCGCGCTGGATATCGCAGCCGCCGCCTGTCTGGTACTGATGGGTTGTGTCGCGGTCGCCGAAGAGCGCAAGATCCGCCGCATCAAGCGCGAACTGAAAGCCGCCGAACTGGCCGCCCAGACCGCCTGATAGCCATAACAACAGACGCAGATTGTTCAGGGCCACCCACCGGGGTGGCCCTTGTTGTTTGAAGCAACTAGACACCCGACTGGCCCGGCATGAACCTGCACTGCCGTTCAAGGGGCAGGCATATCCCCATCAAGATCCCACTTTTCATATGCGCTTTTGGTAAAAGCCCCCCGCAGGCGCTATCTTGTTGCTCCCCCTTGTCAGCATCACAGAGAGCAGATGAAGATCGTCGCCGTCACCGCTTGCCCGACCGGTATCGCCCATACCTATATGGCTGCCGATGCCCTGCAAAAAGCCGCCACTGGGTTGGGACTCAAGATCAAGGTCGAGACTCAGGGCGCCATGGGCATGGAGAACATGCTGACCGCCCGCGATATTGCCAGCGCCGACCTGGTGCTGATTGCCTCCGATATTGAGATTGAGCAGAAAGAGCGCTTCCTCGGCTGCACCATCCATCAGGTGAGACTGGAAACTGTGTTGCTGGATGCCAACGCCGTACTCAAGGCCCTGCCGATCCCGGCCTGATGCTGACCCGCGAGATCACCTTCTACTGCCAGCAGGGGTTGAGCATCACCCAGGCCAAGCAGTTGAACCGGCTGGTGGGGATGTTCAAATCCACCATCCGCTGTGCCAACCTCACCCGGCGTCAGACCGTTGCCGCAAGCAACCAGCTCTCCCTGTTGACCCTCGCCACCCAGCCCGGCGATCTCTGCCAGTTGCAGATCGAAGGATGCGATGCCGAGCTCGCCCACATGGCCTTCACCTGCTGGTGCGGGGAGCTGGGTCAACCGCTGGTGCGCCCGCGCACCGCCGCGCTGGCGGAGTTGCGACTGGCCAACGCCCTGCCCGACTACCATTTTGCCCTGTGCCAGCTGGCCCACAGCCCCGAACCGCTGACCAAAGCCGAGGCCCTCGAGCATCTAATCGATCTGCTGCCCGCCGAGCTGATCACCGACCGCGCCACACTGACCGCTGCGGTAGAGCGGCGCGAGCAGGTATCGGCCACCATCATCCGCCCCGGCCTTGCCATGCCTCATGTATTGAGCGAAGGGATCAGCCAGCCAGCGCTGACCCTGCTTAGCTGCAAGGAGCCCATCGAGTGGGGCTCTCAAATCGGGCAGGTGCAGACCATTATTCTGCTGGCGGTGCCGGTCGGTAGCGGACGGGAGACCCTGCGGCCCCTCACCCGACTGACGCAGGCGATGATCGACGATGTGGTCAGCCACGCCCTGCTGCAGGCAGGCTCGGCCCCCGCCCGTCAGGCTATCGTGATTGAGAGCTTGCTGAGCTAGGCGAATTGGCTCTGGGCACTGCTTGTTGTGACGCCACAGCCATTCATCCTGCCCTCAGCACCCTGTGGTACACTCGCTGCCATCGTCTGTCTGAAGTGTGTATCCGATGAAATCTCCCCGCTCCCGTCTCTCTGTCAGCCGCGCGCCGCGCGATAACGCCCCGCGCACGGCGGCCAAACCAGCCGCACCCCGCCATGCATCCCCCCGCAAACCGGAGCTGGCCCCAGAGGATCGCAAATTGCTCCTGCTGAACAAGCCCTATATGGTGCTCTGCCAATTCACCGACGAGGCGGGCCGCGAGACCCTCAAGGATTACATCAAAGAGCCCGGCATCTATGCCGCAGGGCGGCTCGATCGCGACAGCGAGGGGCTGCTGCTGCTCACCAACGATGGCAAGCTGCAGGCACGCCTCACCCAGCCGGGGGAAAAGACCCCCAAGACCTACTGGGTGCAGGTGGAAGGGCTCCCGAGCGAGGAGAAACTGGCCGCCCTGCGCGCCGGTGTGGAGCTCAATGACGGCATGACCCTGCCCGCCGGGGCGCGCATCATGGATGCACCTGCGGTGTGGCCGCGCAATCCGCCCATTCGCGAGCGCAAGGAGATCCCCACCAGCTGGCTGGAGATCAAGATCATCGAGGGGCGCAACCGGCAGGTGCGGCGAATGACCGCCCATATCGGCCACCCCACCCTGCGCCTTATTCGCTACGCCATCGGCGACTGGACCCTGGATGGTCTGGCACCCGGCGAGAGCCGCAGCCTGCCCGCCCCCGAGCTGGCGCCGAGCTCCAGCAGCCGCCCGCGTCCCTCCTCATCCCGTTCAGGCGCTCATACCGCCAGGGATGCGCCACGGCGGGCCAGCCAGCCGAGACGGGACGAGCGCCCCCGCACCACTCACCCAACCGAGCGTTCAACTTCAAACCCGACCGGCGGCAAACCCCGCAGCAGCGGGCGAGGAACGGCACGCAGACCCGCCCGTGCGGGCAATCCCGATAGCAACGACAAGGAGTCATGATGAGCAATCAGGCAGAGCAATCGACCACCAGCCACGCCCGCATGGAGGCGCGCCTGACGGTCGCCGCCCTGGTGCAGTGGCAGGGCCGCTTTCTGGTGGTTGAAGAGGAGATAAAAGGCAAGCGCCGCTTCAACCAGCCCGCCGGTCATGTGGAGGCCGGTGAAGATCTGCTCACCGCCGCCTGCCGCGAGCTGAAAGAGGAGACGGGGCTGACCGCCACGCCTACCGCCTGGCTTGGCACCTATCTCTACAAACCGGCCGACAGCGAGGCCACCTATGTGCGCACCGCCATCATCTTCGACCTTGAAAAAGCGCCCGGTCAGCACCATCCAGAGGATCCTGATGGCGACATCCTCGCCTGCCACTGGCTCACCCTGGAGGAGATCGCCGAGTGCAAACCGGCCCTGAGAAGCCCGCTGGTGTGGCAGTGCATCGAGGATTATCTGGCGGGGACACGGCTGCCGCTGTCGGCACTCAAGGCCTTTATTTGAAAACCTGTCCACGCTCTTACTGCGAGGCCGTGATCAAGGCTCATGTGCTGCTCGCTTGTTTGCAATCAGGAAAGCTCACGTATATACATACGCTCCGGTTCCTGCGCTGCTCTTTACCTTGCTGACGGCCTCTCGTGACAGATCGTGAACAGGCTATCCGATATCGTTTGGCACCATTTTTTCATCATGGTGCTGACAAACAGAAAAACGATTTCCTGCTATCAGGCTCCTGATGGGAACTGCGGCATGGATATGTGACCGGGGGCGCAAAACTCTGGTAGAATACGCCCCGTTTAAACGAACTGGTAACTTCGACTAATGACAGACAACAGCCAAATCAAGGTGATCGTCGGCATGTCCGGCGGCGTGGATTCTTCCGTCTCGGCCTACCTGCTCCAGCAGCAGGGCTATCAGGTCGAAGGCTTGTTCATGAAGAACTGGGAAGAAGACGACACGGACGAGTACTGCTCTGCCGCCCAGGATTTGGCTGATGCCAAGGCCGTCTGCGACAAGCTGGGGATGAAACTCCACACCATCAACTTCGCGGCCGAGTACTGGGACAATGTGTTCGAGCACTTCCTCGAAGAGTACAAGGCTGGCCGCACGCCGAACCCGGATATCCTGTGCAACAAGGAGATCAAGTTCAAGGCGTTCCTCGAATTTGCCGCCGAAGAGCTGGGTGCCACCTACATCGCCACCGGCCACTATGTGCGCCGTGACGACAGCACAGGCCGCCCGCGCCTGCTGCGCGGTCTCGATACCAACAAGGATCAGAGCTACTTCCTCTACACCCTGAGCGAAAAGCAAGTGGGTCAGAGCCTGTTCCCGGTTGGCGATCTGGAGAAGCCGGAGGTGCGCCGCATCGCCGAGCAGCTCGATCTCATCACCGCCAAGAAGAAAGACTCCACCGGCATCTGCTTTATCGGCGAGCGCAAGTTCAAGGACTTCCTGGCCAAGTTCCTGCCCGCCCAGCCCGGTAAAATCGAGACCGTGGATGGCAAGGTGATCGGCGAGCATCAGGGTCTGATGTATCACACCCTGGGCCAACGCAAGGGGCTCGGCATCGGTGGTCGCAAAGATGCCACCGAAGAGGCCTGGTATGTGGTCGACAAAGAGGTCGAGCGCAACGTGCTGGTGGTGGCGCAGGGCGAGCATCCTCGCCTCTACTCCGACGGTCTCATCGCCAGCCAGCTGCACTGGGTAGATCGCACTCCCATTCGCGAGCCGCGTCGTTGCACCGTCAAGACCCGCTACCGTCAGCAGGATATCCCCTGCCTGATCCAGCCCATCGACGACGAGACCATCCGGGTTATCTTCGACGAGAAGCAGGCTGCGGTGACCCCGGGCCAATCCGCCGTCTTCTACGACGGGGAAGTGTGTCTGGGCGGCGGCATCATCGAACAACGTTTCAGCCATCCGGTTTGAATCCTTAACAGAAGGCAGCAGACGTGAGCGATAAATTCCAAGACAGAACAATGGCCTTTGCCGGCATCTGCCAGGCCGCGTATCTGGTGCAGAAGGTGGCCCGAGACGGCAGCTGTGACGAGGCCGCCCTGCGCGAGAGCCTCTCCAGCATTCTGGTGACCAACCCGAGCCAGCCGCTCGAGGTGTTCAACAACACCCATCTGGCCATTCGCGACGGCTACCGTGCGCTGGTCGAACAGCTGGGTGCCGACGGCAGCCAGAAGAATGCCGAGCTGACCCGCTACGTGGTAAGCCTGATTGCGCTGGAGCGCAAGCTGGCCAAGCGCAAGGACATTCTCAATATGCTGGGTGAGCGGATCAGCCAGATTGGCCGCCAGCAACAGCACTTCGATCTGCTCGACGAGCAGATTTTGGCCAACATGGCGAGCATCTACAGCGATCTTATCAGCCCCATCGGGCCGCGCATCCAGGTGGCGGGTACCCCGCTGTTCCTGCAGCAACCGCTGGTGCAGCACAAGGTGCGCGCCCTGCTGCTGGCGGGCATTCGTGCCTGCGTGCTGTGGCGTCAGCTCGGTGGCAGCCGCACCCAGATCATCTTCGCTCGCAAGAAGATGGTGGAGCTGGCCAAACGTTACTAATCATCGGCTCGCGCGCGGGCAAGCGAGGTCGACATCAGGGTGAACAGCCGCACATCAGCCTTGATGACAACTCAGCCCCACGCGCGAGTGGATACGGATCCCCCACACAAATCATCAGGAGTTCACCCCATGGAGCTGTCCGCGCTGACTGCTGTTTCCCCGATTGACGGTCGTTATGGCGACAAGGCCGATGCCCTGCGCCCTATCTTCTCCGAATTCGGCCTGCTGCGTTTTCGCGTCGAAGTCGAGGTGCGCTGGTTGCAAAAACTGGCCAGCCACGCCGGGATCCCGGAAGTCCCTGCCCTGAGCGCGGCCGCCAACGCCCTGCTCGACGGCATCGTCAGCAACTTCAACGAGAGTGACGCCGCCCGCATCAAACAGATCGAGCGCACCACCAACCATGATGTGAAAGCGGTGGAGTACTTCCTCAAAGAGAAAGTCGAAGTGAACCCGGAGCTGGCGGCTGTCAGCGAGTTCATCCACTTCGCCTGCACCTCGGAAGACATCAACAACAACTCCCACGGTCTGATGCTGAAAACCGCCCGCGAAGAGGTCATCAAGCCTTACTGCGAGAAGCTGATCAGCGAGCTCAAGCGTCTGGCCCACGAGTACCGTGACATGCCGCTGCTCTCCCGCACCCACGGTCAGCCGGCAACCCCGAGCACCATGGGCAAGGAGATGGCCAACGTCGCCTACCGTCTTGAGCGCCAGTTCAAGCAGATCATGGCGGTGGAGATCCTCGGCAAAATCAACGGTGCGGTCGGCAACTACAACGCCCACCTCAGCGCCTACCCGGATGTGGACTGGCACCAGTTCTCCGAGGAGTTCGTTACCTCTCTGGGCCTGACCTGGAACCCCTACACCACCCAGATCGAGCCACACGACTATATCGCCGAGCTGTTCGACGCCATGGCCCGCTTCAACACCATCCTGATCGACTTCGACCGCGATGTGTGGGGTTACATCTCCCTGGGTCACTTCAAGCAGCGCACCATCGCAGGCGAAATTGGCTCCTCCACCATGCCGCACAAGGTCAACCCCATCGACTTCGAGAACTCCGAAGGCAATCTGGGTCTGGCCAACGCCGTGTTCCAGCATCTGGCGAGCAAGCTGCCCATCTCCCGCTGGCAGCGTGATCTGACCGACTCTACCGTACTGCGCAACCTGGGTGTGGCGGTGGGTTACTCCCTGATTGCCTATCAGGCGACCCTCAAGGGTATCTCCAAGCTGGAAGCCAACGACGCCGCCATGGCCGCCGATCTGGATGCCAACTGGGAAGTGCTGGCCGAGCCGATCCAGACCGTGATGCGCCGCTACGGAATCGAGAAGCCCTACGAGAAGCTCAAGGAGCTGACCCGTGGTCGCCGCGTCGATGCTGAAGGGATGCGTACCTTTATCGACACCCTGGAGTTGCCGGAAGCGGTCAAGGTTGAGCTGAAGAAGCTGACCCCGGCCAACTACATCGGCGACGCCCAGCGTCTGGTCGATCTGCTGAAGTAAGCCAACCGGCAGTGACGAAGGGGCCCTGTGCACGATACGCCACAGGGCCCCTGTTATTTTCCCTGCCACGGCAGGATCCCGAGTGGCTTTTCCCAAGCCCGCCTTGGGCAAAACCTCTTTGCGAGACACGAGAAACAGCATGTACGAACTCAATCTGGATATCGCTCACTTCCTCGAGCACTACTGGCAGAAGCGCCCGCTCCTTATCAAGGGTGGCTTCAAGGACTTTCAGGATCCCATCAGCCCGGATGAGCTGGCAGGTCTGGCCATGGAAGAGGTGGTCGAGTCCCGCCTCGTCACCCGTTTCGACGGCAAGTGGAATGCCGCCCACGGCCCCTTCGAATCCTATGACCATCTGGGCGAAGAGAACTGGACCATTCTGGTACAGGCTTGCAACCACTGGGCTCCCGAGGTGAACGAGCTGGCCGTGCCGTTCCAGTTCATCCCGGGCTGGCGCTTTGACGATGTGATGGTGAGCTTCTCCACCCCTCACGCGGGTGTCGGCCCCCACATCGATAACTACGATGTATTTATCACCCAGGGTCTGGGCAAACGCCACTGGCGAGTCGGCGATGCCAAGCCCCTCAACGAGTTTGCCGCCCACGCCGCACTGCTGCACTGCGAGCCGTTCGAGGCGATCATCGACGTCATCATGGAGCCGGGTGACATCCTCTACATTCCGCCCGGATTCCCCCACGAAGGCTACGCCATCGAGCCCTCCATGAACTTCTCGGTGGGTTTCCGCGCACCGGATGCCAAGGCGCTTATCTCCTCCTTTGCCGATCACCTGATCGACAACGAGGTGCGTACCGAGCGTTACGGCGATGCCGATCTCAAGCCCCGCGCCCGTCACGGCGAGATCCAGCCCCACGAGCTGCACCGTCTGCGCGAGCTGATGCAGCAGGCCCTCGATGACGAGACCCTGTTCAAGGAGTGGTTCGGCACCATGATCTCCGAGGCCAAGCACGATCTCGACGTCAATCCGGTCGAGCCGGACTACAGCGCCGAGGAGGTAGCCGACCTGCTGACCCAGGGCGAGCCCGCCATCAAGGTGCCGGGTCTGCGCACCGTCTGGTTTAGCGGCGAGAGCCAGCAATGCTTCATCGACGGCGAAGCCTGGACTCTGCAGAGCGAAGACGCGGCCGCCATTTCGCTCTTGTGTGACAAAGACATCATCACTCAGGCCGATATGGTGGAGCTGGCCGATCAGGCTGGCTTCCTGCAACTGCTGACCCGTCTGGTCAACCGCGGTTACTGGTTCTTCAACTGAGCAGGTGGTAAGCGAAGGATAAATGGGCGCCTTATGGCGCCTTTTTTCACTCAGAGGCGGTTCAATTAACAATCGATGCGTGAAGCTGAACCCACTCTTGATGAACCGACAAGTGGTGATTTATTGAGCTAACATGGATGGGTATCATGCATCCGTCCCTGTTCACAAGAGAAGCGCCACCATGCAAATCACCTCTAGGCCCATGCCGCTGCCCGATTACGGCAAATCCCCCTCCTCTCCGGCTGTCACACCCGAGCAGGTCAGTCAGGCCCGTAACGAAGCGCTGATCAAGAAGGATGAAGTGCAGGCACAGAGTGAAGAGAAAGCAACGGCTCGCAGAACCCTGGCGGTCTCTTATACGGCTAACCAGCAAGATAAAGCCGTGGTGGAGCGCTACCTGGAGGCCAGCGGTCAGGAGAGCGACAGCAAGTCGGGCCCGAGCACGGCTGATATGTATCAGGCTGCGAATCGCTACCAGCGCCAGCAGAATCTCAGCGACTACATGCAATTCCAGCAGAGCCCGCTCGCCCAGCAGATGGGTGACATGGTTGGCGAAGATAATCGCAAGGGCACCCAGCTCGACATCATTGCCTGAGCCTATTTGCTCGAATAAGCCCGGCAGGGACTGATATAAACTGAAAAAGCCCTCGATGAGGGCTTTTTCGTTATAGCTTGTCGCTGCAACTTCTCGCTAGAAATGGGGCTCTTCTGCCTGCGCGTCCGGCAGCTCGTCGGGAAGTTCATCAAACAGGGGGTGATAGAGCACCTCACCCTGCACACCCGCAAAACCGCGCTCCTGCAGCTCCATCGCCATAAAGCAGTCGGCAGGCACCTCATAGATGCAGTGCAGGCCAAACTCGCTGGCCGGGCGGAAACCGAAACGGCTGTAATAGGCCGGATCCCCGAGTACTACCACCCCTTTCCAGTCCATCTCGAGCGCCGTATCAAGCCCTTCACGGATGAGATCAGAGCCAATCCCCTGGCCTTGCCAGTCGGGATGAACCGCAACCGGCGCCAGACCAAGCCAGGGCCCTTCCATGCCGTTAATGGTGATCGGGCTTAGCATCAGGTGCCCCATGAACTCGTACTCTTCCTCTTCGACCATGGTCACTACGGCAGCACCACATTCGCGCAGGCGGTTGACCAGTTCGGCCTCATCGGAACGACCGAAGGCGGCACTCAGCAGCTCATAAACCGGCAGCATGTCACCGGGGCGCTCGGTTCTCAACATCAGGTATTACTCCTCGTACAGCAGAGCGGGCATTATTCCACACAACGGCTGGTCATTCTGAGTACCTTTGTCCAAAAATGGGAGGGTGCACTCAGGAAAACGAGCTGCAAACTGCTGCTGCAAGGCGGTTAGCGTAGCCGGGGTGGCCCTGTTCATCGCCTCCCGGTAGGCCAGCCAGAGGGCGGGAGCCTCTCGCGCCAACCGATCAAAGGTCAGTTCTGGCGTTTGATACCAACAGCCATCCAGCTCATCGACCAGCTCCGGCAGCTCCACCAGCAGCCGTAACTGCTGATAGCGTATCTGCGGCGAGTCACCGTTGCCACCCAGCGCCTGCGCCATCAATTGGTTGAACCAGTGGCGCCGTGATGCGCGCTCCTCGCGGCTGAGCAGCGCTGGCCCCTGCCGCTGCAGCGCGGCCAGTTGCAGCAGCCACGCCAGCCCCTGTTCATCCCTGTCTTTCAGCAAGATGCCGCCAAGATGGGACAACTGCTCCGGTTCGGCCTGCTCCAGCAGATCGACGGGATAACAGTGCAGCGCCAGCAACCTCTCAAGATGCGGCGGGCAGCGCAGAAAACAGGGCTTCTCCCCCGCGCCCCTCTCATCCACAAAGAACGAGATAGCCAGCTTGCCGTTGGCACTCTGCCGATTGGTCGTTGCGGGATCACACAGGATCACCACAGCAATCCGCTCATCAGCAAGCCAGCGGGCAATCTCCTCGGCCAAGGAATTGGGTAAGCAGGGTGCACGATCCAGTCGCCAGTAACTCACCTCACACGGCTGGCGACCGCTGATATGGCGCCGCCCACGATAGTGCATGCCCACTTTTGCCATCACCCGGCCGGAGGCTAAATTGTCTGGCATATGGCGAGCCGTCAGCGCCGGCAGATTAAGTTGGTCAAAGGCGAACGCTTTGACCAAGCTTGCTGCCCGGGTCGCCAGACCGCGATTCTGCCAGGGCACACCAACCCACCAGGCGAGCTCGCCATTCCAGCGCAAGGAGATCACCCCGACCAGCGCAGCCCCACCCTCCTCTGGCAAGGTGATGGCCCAGCTCCAGCCAAGGCCAAGCGCCGCCTTGCGCCAGCTGAGCGCCAGCCAGTCGCGGGCCCCCTCCGGCGGATAGGGGTGAGGAATATTGAGGGTGTAGCGCGCCAGCGCCTCGTCGCTGCAGTAGCGCACTATCTCGCGCTCATCGTCGGCCTGCAATGGTCGCAGCACGACGCCTGATAGCGAATGCCCCTCAGCCAGGGTCGGCACCGTCACGCGGCGCACCAGCAGGCGATTGAGCACGGCGCCCAAATCGGCCTCGGGGGTGAGCGGCAGATCGGCCCCCACAGGGCCAAGGGTGAGCAGTCCCTGCTCCCTGGCGAGGGTCAATAGCGAGGTAGAGGCACTGATCAGAACCTGGCGGCTGGGATCAACATGAAAATCCGCCAGCAGATCCCCATCGAGCCAGGCAGCCAGCAGGGCCCCCGGGCAGAGCACCCCGTCAGGAGGACTGCTCGCCCAGGGAGCATCGGTTTGATCGAGGGCGGCAGCCGCCTCTTTGCCCAGCAGCAGCTGCCAGCGATGACCTTGCTGCTGCCAGTGCAGCAACAGCGCAGCCCACTGCGGTTGCCACAGACTGGCCTCGATCAGCAGTTCCATCAGCTGGCCTGACAGGCCGCTGGCAGCGTCAGATGGCGGGGATGGGCTTGGATACGGGCGATCCAGCTACGGATAGCGGGCCACCCCTGCAGGGAGAAGATCCCCTCCTCTGCCACGTGGGTGTAGGCATAAAGGGCGATATCGGCGATAGTCGGCGCATCACCGCACAGATAGGGGCTCTGTTTCAGCTGCTGCTCCATTACCGCCAGCGCCTTCTCGCCACCGGCTTTCAGACCGTCGAGCCGCGCCTCCTGCGACTCGGGTCGGCCGAGATAGTGAACGATAAAGCGGGCCACCGCGATGTAGGGCTCATGGCTGTACTGCTCAAAGAACATCCATTTGAGCACCTCGGCCTGCTGGCGCGGATCGGTTGGCCACAAAGACGAGCCCTGCGCCAGATAGAAGAGGATGGCATTGGATTCCGCCAGCGTATCGCCCTGGCCAATCTCCAGCACCGGGATCTTGCCGTTGAGGTTCTTGGCCAGAAATGCGGGGGTACGGGTATCCCCCGCCTGAATATCCACCTCAACCCACTCAAGGGGCAGCTTCAGCCAGCGGGCCAGCAGCCACACCTTGTAACAGTTGCCAGAACGCAGATCACCATACAGACGCATACACACTCCTTGTGAAAACAGAATTGAACAGCGCGCTCAGGGTGCCAGACGCTCGATATGCCAGCCATCCCCGTCGCGGGTGTAGTAGAAGCGGTCGTGCAGCCGGTGCTCGCCCCCCTGCCAGAACTCCACCGTCTCGATCACCACCCGGAATCCGCCCCAGAAGCTCGGCAGCGGCACTTCGCCATTGGCAAACTTCTGCTTGAGCTCGAGGAACTTGGCCTCCAGCACGCCGCGGGCCGAGATGCGGGTCGACTGTTTGGAGACCCAGGCAGCGATCTGGCTATCCTTGGGACGGCTGTGGAAATACTTCATCACCTCGAAGGTGCTCATCTTCTCCACCCGGCCGGTCACATGCACTTGACGGTCGAGCGTATGCCAGGGGAAGAGCAAACTGATACGGGGATTGCCTTCCAGCTGCTGCGCCTTGCGACTCCCCATGTTGGTGTAAAAGACCATCCCCTGGGCGTCGTAGTGCTTGAGCAGCACGGTGCGCTGCCAGGGCTGACCATCGGCATCCACCGTCGCTACCACCATGGCGGTGGGATCGGTCAGTTTGGCCTCACAAGCCTGCGCCAACCACTTCTCGAACAGCGCCAGCGGCTCGGCCGGCAGATCGGCCCGGTGCAGCCCGCCACGGGTATACTCACGGCGCAGATCAGCAACATCCATCATCTTGATTTTCCTTCAAATAAATAATGGTTCCACGACCATCAAGAGAATGATTGCAGGCATTGTGCGCTCGATAAAGGAACCTTGTAAACCATACAAAAAAGCGAAGAGGCTCACGCCTCTTCGCTTGGTTCATCAATTTACCAAAGATGGGTAATCTCACCCTTGGGTTATCTGGTTTAGTAGCTCATGGTCTCACGACGACGCAGCAGCGCAGCGATACCAAGGCCCAGCAGCGCGAACAGACCGGTCGAACCACCGCCGCCGCCATTGCTTTCAGGCTGGGGAGCCGGTGTGTTACTGCTCTTAGTCGCCAGTTTTGGCGTAATGGCATAGAAGATATTGTCGCTACAGGCCAGCTTGAGGCGAACAGCGCTGCCAGCATTGGCCGGAATGGTTACCTCATGAGCGCCATTGTTGCTCACGCCATTGACCAGCGGCTGCCAGCTCTTGCCTTCATCGTTGCTATAACTGATATCGACCCGCTGGCAGTTGATGCGGCCACCATCGGTTCCAGCTACTTGCCAATTCACTGTGGTCGGGCTACCAACCAGAATACGCTGGTCAGGGGCTGGCAATATCTTGAAGGTTTGTGAACCTGTATCGACCACTTCGACCGAGGTCTCACCATAGGCACCACCGCCTTTGCCATCACGGGCGACCAGACGGAAGTTAAGGGTGCGCGGCACATTGACCCAGACATCACCTTTCTCAGCTTCCCCTTTCAACTGGGTAGCCAGCGAAGGAAAGTGACGAACCGGGGATGTTGTCGGCGCGGCGTAACGATAAAGGGGACCGGTAGCAAGGAACCCGGAGCTCAATTGATGGCCACTCGTCGTTGCATCATCACTCAGGTCAACCTGCTCCCAAGTGTAAACAAGTGCATCACCATCAGGGTCACTGCCCTTACCACTCAGGCTAAACGCCACACCTTTAGGGATCACATGCACTGGCGGCACTTCGGTAATTTCCGGCTCCAAATTGTCCCCATTCTGTCTCGGAATAGAGGCGCCACAACGCGATGCGATAGTCGGTGCAAGAATCGCTGCGTCCTTGATTTCGATCTCCCCTTTCTGCGCTTTGGCTTCTCTCGCGATGATATGCTGCAGCATCTGCTCAATCGACTTGCTATGAAAATAAGCCTCGCTGTTGAGATGTACGTTTTGCTCCCCCATCAAACCCGCATAACCCATTATTGAACTACCACTGCCTGGCTCCCATGCCATAGATGGCTCTCTTTGTGTCCCATTTGCATTGTAGGTATGATTGGCGCCAAATTGATGGCCAATTTCATGCGCAACGAAGTCAATAAAAAATGCATCACCAACAGGATTGATATTTCCTGTAACAGCTTGAGACCTGGATGAATAAAAATATCCTATGTCATCACATAATGACCCAACCCTCGCCGAACCTGCATCTTTACCCGCGGTCAATACATGGCCAAGGTCGAAATAACCAATCTCTCTACTAATCAGTTTCTCTCTCTGAACTCTAGCATTTATAAGAGTATCTCTTGTTTCACCTGGATATCTACCATTCACAAAAGGATCGTCAGCAAGATTTTCGAATATAATATTGTGATTTCCCTCTGCCAATACGAAACGAACACCCAAGTCCCTTTCATACACCTCATTTAAACGGTTAACCAATACAGCCAGTGAATCCAAGGCTTGCGCCTTGCCGCCAAAGAACTTGGTATATGCACCAGTGGTAGAGAATGCAATGCTGTACTGGGTAAGCGCTGCCTTGCTATAACTAGCCTCGTTACGAGCCGCTTCAGTATTATTTTCTAGATTTTTTTTCGGCTCGGACTTGTCAATGATCTCATTGATATTCTTGCCACTCATTGAATGTGCATCTTTTTTGTAATAGACAGCGTAGGTACCGTTGCGCTGAATATCGACAAACACCTGCTCTCCCAGGGTGAGAGCGTGAACAAATTGTTAAATTGAGGTCAATTTAGCCAACCCAGCATCCAGTACCTTTTCCAGATAGG
>NZ_JAPDCI010000026.1:0-38682 GCF_027705905.1 Aeromonas sp. Y293-4
TCGAACCCTCGATACGTTGCCGTATACACACTTTCCAGGCGTGCTCCTTCAGCCACTCGGACACCTCACCAAATTTTGGTCTGTGGTTTAACGTGTTCAGCAACACGGTGCTCGCTGCGCTGTTGCGCTGGAACGGGGCGTAATTTAGGGGAAAGCCCCGCCCGCGTCAACGGCTTTTTTCACCTGGCGAACCGTTCGAACACTTAATGCACAGATTCCGGTGCGACCTGGATTTCCGGCAGGTTGAGGAAGCCGGAACGTTCGCATTCAGCAACCAGTTCGTGGGTAGCGGCGATGGTGCTTTGCACGAACAGCAGGAACTGCTCGACGCTGAGTCCGGCCTTGGTAAAGACGGTGTGGCCGACCACCAGCCGCGGCAGGTTGTCATCGATGATATCGAGGAACACCTTGAGGGAGGGGTACTGCATATTGAGCCGGCCCAGTTCGGCAACCAGCGGCAGCATTGCGGAGGGGCGCACTTCCAGCTCGGAGGAGAACAGCAGGCCTTCCTCTTCCACGAAGATCCGGCTCTCCTGAATACCATCGACCGACTGCAAAGAGACAATGTGGATACCGTGACACTGGTCGCAGACATAGTGCTCGATACGAGCCTGTTGCAACCAACGCATTATCATTTCGGAGCTGGGGATATTCATCATTTCCACGACAAGATTGGGATCAAGGGGCGCAGTCTAAACCAATTTGCTATCAACAAAAAGCACGCCAACCCGATAACCCTGCGGCTCGCTTCTTTTTGGCAAGCGCTATGCATATACTCAGCCAAATCCACGATGACGCTTGCCCCACAGGGGGCCCCATGACTATCCAAGAAAAGTATCGCCTTCATCTGAAATCACTCTCGGATGAGCTGCTCACCCTGCAAAAACCCATCCGCATTCTGAATGCCATCAAATGGCCACGCCATCTGCAGGATCGCTTTCTGGCAAGCGGTGGCAGGGAGCTGCCCGCTATCGACAGGCACTTCTATGATGCCCTCCCCCTCGGCTTCGATCCGCGCAACAAGTATCTGGAGCTCAAGGAGCTGCGGGACAGGATCCGCAGAAAGTTGGGGCCACAGGACGATCTTGGCCGGATCCTGCAAGAGACGGTCGATCAGTACATGGTGGTGATCGAGATGCTGCGCCAGCGCGGCCAACCCGATTTTCAGCGTTACAGCCAGCTGCTTTATGGCTCTGCCAGCGATCACCTGCGCGGGGATCGCAAGACTCTCAAGGAGCTGGGCGCCCGCCTGTGCGATATCTTCTCCCTGCCCGGCGCCCGCCATCTGGTGCGCCCCTACCCCAAGGAGTTCGAAGGAGAGGCCGCGGTCGCCAAACTGCAGGGCAAGCTGTCGAGCTACTTCAGTGACGGCACTGTGCAGGTGAAGCTGAGCGATGGCATCGTCTCCGATGCCGCTGCCGGGGGCGACTACATCAAGCTCAACTCCCACGCCCGTTTCTCCGAGCTGGACTTGCAGGTGCTGGAGGTACACGAGGGGTGGGTCCATGTCGGCACCACCCTCAACGGTCGCCAGCAGCCTTATGCCACCTGGCTGAGCGCCGGTTCACCGCGGATCACCGCCTGTCAGGAGGGGTTGGCCGTCCTGATAGAGACCCTCACCTTCAGCTCCTTTCCGGATCGGGCCAAGCGTATCTCCGATCGGGTGATGGCCATCGACATGGCCGAGCGCGGCGCCGATTTTATCGAGGTGTTTCAGCACTTCGTGCAGCAGGGCACCAGCGAGCACGACGCCTACAAGATCACCCAACGGGTCTTTCGTGGCGGCATGGTGGGCGGCGGCGCCTGCTTTACCAAGGATCTCTCCTACGTGCGTGGCTATGTGGAGACGGTGAACTTTATCCGCAGCGCCGTGCTGGAAGGGGTGCCCGAGATCCTGCCGATGCTATTTGTCGGCAAGGTGACACTGGATGACATTCCGGTGCTCTATCAGCACTATCTGGAGGGGCTGATCGCCGCTCCCCGCTATTTGCCGCCGATGTTTCGCGATCTCACCGGCCTCTATGTCTGGTTCGGTTTTGCCTCCGGCATGTCACTGGTCGATATAGGCCGGGTACAGCACCATTTTCGCCAGCTGTTTCAACGCCTGCCGGTGGCCGATCCCATCATTGCGCCGGTGGATATCGAGATCGACTGAACCGCATAGAAACAAGTTGGGGAAACAAGCAGGAAAAACAAAGGGCGCCAGATTGGCGCCCTTCTCGACGATTCAATTATCGCAGCCGACTTACTTGTAGGCCCGACCTTCGAGATAGTGTTTGCGACAGAGTGACACATAGCGATCGTTGCCGCCGATCTCCACCTGCTCGCCATCACGCATCACCTGCCCTGCTTCGTTGACCCGGGAGTTCATGTGAGCCTTGTTGCCACACCAGCAGATACTCTTCAGCTCTTCAAACTTGTCGGCCAGACAGAGCAGATGGTAGGAGCCCGGGAACAGCTCGCCGCGAAAATCGGTCTTGAGGCCATAGGCCATCACCGGAATATCCTGCTCATCGACGATGCGGGCCAGCTGGTAGACCTGCTCACGGGTCAGGAACTGGGCCTCGTCCACGATGAAAACATCGATATGTTTCTTCGCATGGCGCGCTTTCACCATTTCAAACAGATCGCAGCTGTCGCTGAACACGTCCACCTTCAGTTCAAGGCCAACCCGGGCACTGATCACCCCGACCCCGAAACGGTCATCGATGGCTGGCGTCATCGCCAGAGGATGCATGCCCCGCTCCAGATAGTTGAAGTGCGCCTGAATGAGCTGGGTGGATTTGCCTGAATTCATGGTGGCAAATTTGTAGTGCAGTGAAGCCATGATACTGTTCCGAAACTGAATTTATGGGGCGCATGCTAACCAAAGCCCCTGACAAAACCAAGGGGCCCGCGGGCCCCTTGCTCTATAAATGTTACGCGGTGGCCAGCACTGGCCGCGCTTTGGCCTTTTTCAGGTGATAGCCGGTAAAGAGCACGAACCAGAGGGCACTGACACTGAAACCGGCCAGGCTGGAGTGCATCAAGCCCATCGCCAGGTAACCGATGGCCGCGCCGAAGGCGATGGCCAGTGCATAGGGCAGCTGGGTCATCACGTGATCGATGTGATGGCAACCGGCACCGGTGGCAGAGAGGATGCTGGTGCTGGAGATGGGTGAGCTGTGATCCCCGAACACGGAGCCAGCCAGTACCGCAGCCAGCATCGGCAACATCAGGCTGATGTCGCTGGCGGCGGCCATGTCACCGGCCAGCGGCAGCATGATGCCGAAGGTACCCCAGCTGGTACCGGTAGCAAACGCCATGGCACAGGAGAGGATAAAGACCACGGCAGGTAGCACTTCGATCGGCAGGTTGCCGTTAGCCAGCGAAGCCAGGTACTTGCCGGTCTCCACGTCGCGCACCACGGCACCGATAGTCCAGGCGAACAGCAGGATGTTGATGGCCGGCAGCATGGCCATGACGCCCTGCGGAGCGGCCTTGATCCAGTTCTTGGCACCCAGCTTCAGGCGCATCGCCAGACCGATGGAGACCACCAGACTGCACAGGGCACCGTAGACCAGCGAAGAGCCGACGTTGGTATTTTCGAACGAGCCGAGCACGCTGAAGGGCAGCCCTTTCTCGCTCAGCACCGCAGCACCGGAATCGATCATAAAATAGATGGTGGCGGCGGTCAGGGTCAGAATCGGCAGTACCATGTCGATCATGCCGCCGTTGCTCTCCTCCGGGCTCTCCATATCCAGACCGATGGGGCGGCCCTTGGACTCATCCCACAGCTTGCCTTCCAGTGCCCACGCTTCGTGTTGACGCATCGGGCCGATATCGAGTTGGAATGCAATCACCACCAGCACCATGATCAGGGTGAAGACGGCGTAGAGGTTCATCGGGATCATCTCGACAAATGCCGCGATGGGGCTCTGTTCAGTCAGACCGTGTGCCGCCATGATGCCGCCCACCAGGGCGATGATATAGGCGCCCCAGGAGGAGATGGGCATCAGCACGCAGACCGGCGCCGCGGTGGAGTCCAGCAGATAGGCCAGTTTGGCACGGGAGATCTGGAAGCGGTCGGTGACCGGACGGCAGATGGCCCCCACCGACAGGCTGTGGAAGAAGTCATCGATAAAGAAGGCAAACACCATCATGCCAGTCAGGGCTTTGGCGCCCTTGCGGGTCTTGGCACGACGCTCGGCCCACTCGGCAAAGGCACGGGTCGCCCCAGAGACGCTCATCAGGCTGATGAGGCCACCCAGCAGCAGCATAAACAGGATCATGTTGACGTTGTCACGATTGAGCGCGCCATCGACCCAGAAGATCTTGAGCACGGTATTCAACATGTAATGCAGGGATTCGAGGGGTGAAAACTGATTGAGCAGCAAACTGCCGGTGACGATGCCCACACCAAGGGACAGCAGCACGCGGCGGGTCATGATCGCCAGCGCGACAGCCAACAGGGGGGGAAGAACGGACCAACCGGAGTCGGCGAAATGACTAATGTCCATGATCTCTTTGCACCTAAAGATTACAGGTGGAGATCTACCGAGAGGATCTAAAGAAACAAAACCTATGGGGAGGTCATACTCCTCAGCCCCTTCAGGTAGCGCTCCATAGTGGATGACTATGGCAGTCCTGCACCTATTAGATGCAGAACCAGCAGCCCGGTATGATGGCCTGGCCACTTCGGCGCTGACTCCTTTCCTTGTGCATCACAGGCATCACCCTCCGCACAAATACTCATAGGCAGCGCGCCTCTACTTAAAGGTATTCGCCGCACATTTTATCGAGATGGCAGCTTATAGCAAGTTTTTTGATTAAATAGTCACGATAAACATATCAAGGTCGAAAAATGGTAGTCAAATGATGCAACAACGCCTGTTTTGACGCTATTTTCACCTACTTCAGCTTCATTGGCATCCAATCTCCAAGCCTATTGCTGGCCATATTTAATATCTGCATTGATGTTCCCCACGGATATTATATTTAACCCGGCTTGACTTATTTAAATCGCCAAGCAAGAATCAGCTGGAACATAATATTTCTCTCTGACTCGACGTGGTAACTCCTATGAATGAATTTTTAAAGGTACTGCTTAATATCCGCAGTCTGCGTGCGACCTGCCGCGAACTTTCTCTGGAACAACTGGAAGAGGCACTGGAAAAACTCTCTGCGATCGTTGCTGAGCGTCAGCAGGATGAAGCTGCCGAGCGTCAGGCCCGTGAAGAGCATCTGCGGAAAATTAACGAATATAGCGAAATGCTGAAAGCCGCCGGTATTGACCCGGCAGAATTGGTAAGCGCTGTCGCTAGCAACCCCGGCAAATCAGAAAAAGCCAAGCGGGCGCCACGTCCTGCCAAATATCGCTATCAGGATAATGGCGTAGAGAAAACCTGGACCGGCCAGGGCCGTATGCCTTCGGCTATTGCCAGCGCAGTGGCAGCAGGCAAATCACTGGAAGATTTTGCTATCTGACAGCGCTTGCGTTACGAATAAAAAACCTCGCTAGGGCGAGGTTTTTTATTGCCGCTTAAATATGACACATCAGATAGCCGATTGCGGGCGATCTGCTGCCTTGACCCACAGCACTTCACGATCCCCTGCCACGCAGATGAGATAGCGGGCAACGGTAAAGAACCAGTCACTCATCCGGTTCAGATAGGGCAGCACCTCGGGATTGACCCGCTCTTCCCGGCTCAATGTCAGCAGCAAGCGCTCGCAATGACGCACCAGAGTACGCACCACATGTGCTTGCGCCGCGGCACGGGAACCACCGGGCAATATAAATTGGCGCAGCGGCGGCAATGGCTCACTATAACGATCTATCTGCTGTTCAAGGCGAGTGGTCCAAGCGGCATTAACCTGCCAAATCGATTCATTCTGGGCGTCACTGGAGAATGCCAACTCCCCCCCCAGATCAAACAACTCCTGTTGCAACAGCTGTAAATCAGCCAATAAACCGATCTCTTGCGACGGCACGTCACAAATCAGCAAGCCAATATGGGAGTTGAGCTCATCGATATAACCGTAGGTCTCGACCCGCAAATGATCCTTTGGCAACTGGATACCATCGGCCAGCCGGGTCATGCCCTTATCGCCCTGCCTCGTATATATTCTCATACCGACATCCTGTTAATAATGGGAATAATCATGGACTCAAGTCCATTGAGTTTGATTTCGTAAGCCAACGCCAGCGTCTGGCCCAATTTACCCGCCGGAAAACCGCTGCGCGCCATCCACACCAGATAGGGCTCGGGAATATCGATGATACGTCGACCCTGATATTTACCGTAAGGCATCTTGTTGGTCAGGGTCAGCAGCACCTGTTCGTCGGATAGCCAATCCATATTAATCGATATCCAGATATTTATGAGTCTGGATTGAGAGTCGCCAGTTACGCGCGATACAGGTATCCATCGCCAATTGGGTGGCCCTTGGCTTCTGGCTGATCGGCTGCAAGGCAATGACCACATCAGGGCGCAGGGTAGCAGTAGCGAGCAGCACATCCAGCTCTTCAATATGGTGCTCGGTGGCCACCGGATGCTTGATCTCGTTGGCCCGCTCCAGCGCCGAGACCAGCACAGGCAGCCCCCCTTTCATACCGATCTTGGGGGAGACTGTTACCCAGGTCTGCTCATGAGTCTTGATCTCGCTGGTGCCACTGGTTTCAATCTGCACCTGATAACCCGCAGCCAGCAGGGCTGACGAGAGTTCGTGCAGATCGTAGAGGCAGGGCTCGCCACCGGTGATCACCACATGGCGAGCCTGATAACCCAGATCGGTAAAGCTCTTGATAATCTGCGCGGTGCTGAGTTGGCTCCAGCAATCGGATTCGTTGGAGCGATCCAGCACCGCCGCCTTGCCCACTTCACGAGCCGGATCAACAACCCAGGTATGACGGGTATCGCACCAGGGGCAGCCCACCGGGCAACCCTGCAGGCGAACAAAGATGGCGGGCAGGCCGGTAAAGATGCCCTCCCCCTGGATGGTCTGGAAAATCTCGTTGATTGGGTAGTGCATCTCGATCACGGCTTGTTGCAAAAGTCGCGGATTATACCCCAAGCCACGGCAAGACGCAGGCTCACTCTGCGCTTTTCTCGCCCAGCCCGGTTTTCTCAAACAGTCTGGCCATGATGCCCGCCTTGTCGGCCAGATAGTTGTTCAGGCCGCGACTGCGCAGTTCACACGCAGGACACGTGCCGCAACCGTCACCGGCAATGCCGTTGTAGCAGGTCAGGGTCTGCTGGCGCACCGTGTCGAGGTGACCATAGTGATCCGCCAGAGCCCAGGTCTCGGCCTTGTCGAGCCACATCAGGGGAGTTTCAAAGCGGATGCCGCGATCCAGCCCCAGCGACACCGCCTGATTGAGGGCCTTGACGAACTCGTCACGGCAATCGGGATAGCCGGAGAAGTCGGTCTCGCAGACACCGGTGATCACAGCTTCGGCGCCCACCTGATAGGCATAGATGGAAGCCAGGGTCAGGAACAGGATATTGCGGCCCGGCACGAAGGTGTTGGGCAGGCCATTATCCTGCAGCTCGCAGCTGACCGGGATGTCGTCACGGGTCAGGGCAGAGACCGCCAGCTCATTGAGCAGCGTCACATCCATCACCTTGTGGGCGGCGATCCCCAGAGCACTGCCCAGACGACGCGCGGTGTCGATCTCTTCCCGATGGCGCTGGCCATAGTCGAAGGTGATGGCATGCACTTCATCATACTGAGCCAATGCCTGTACCAGACAGGTGGTGCTGTCCTGACCTCCACTGAAAACCACGACTGCTTTTTTCATCTTGATAACTCCTTGAATTGTCACGCGCGGCGGCCTTCGGCAAAGTCCTGCCACTGGGTATTCAACCGATTGAACAGGGTCAGCAAGGGCACATAGTGCTCCGGCCTCCCCTCCCACCGGGACAAGAGGTGATAGCCCGCCTCTATGGTAGAGAGGGCATCGGGAAAGGGTTTCTTTCGAATGGCATATTGACCGGCAATGGCACCAATGCCGATGCGGGGCAAACGGGCCAGTGTCGGGTTGCTCTGCAACATGCGATAGGCTTTGCGCCAGGTGCCGTCAAGCAAGATAAAGGCGACGGATGCGGAGCTAGAGGATTCAATCTCCCACTGTTGGCGAAGATCGGTCAGCGAAATGGCATCCTCATCCGGCCAGAGTAGATAGCAGCGACGGGAAGGATCTGCAAGCAACCCATTGAGCCACTCATCGCGGGAAAAGTCCTCCCCCACATGGATCTCGCACTGTTGCAAAGAGGCCGCCAGCAGCGCCGCAGTCCCCTTGGGATGTGCCACCTCGTTGGGGTGCTGCAAGATGTAGAGGGGCGTGTGATTGTCAACCGGCACAATATAATCGCACAGGCAGGCTTTGAGGGCTCGGGTGCAACGTGTACAGTATCGACTGTTCTTGTCGTTGGACTGTTTCATGCTGTCAGACAAATCTGGATTGCTCTGGGTTATCACGCTCTCTCTCACCAGCTTGCTACTCTTCTTTACCGTTCCCAATCTTCAGCTCTCCTTCGATCGGCCCTTGATCGCCGGGGGCGAAGGGTGGCGGATCATAACAGGCAATCTGGCTCATACCAATCTGTGGCACCTGCTGCTCAATCTGGGCGGCCTCGCCATCCTCTATAGCCTGTTTCGCGACTATTTGGGTGGGGCTCACCTGCCGCTGCTGATGTTGCTGCTCTGGTTGGCAGTGGGCTTGGGGATCTGGTGGTGGTGCCCGCAGACCCAATGGTACATGGGGCTATCCGGCTCGCTGCATGGTCTGTTTGTCTGGGGAGCAATGCAGGATATCCGCCACGGACGCCGCACGTCGGGCTGGTTGCTGCTAGCGGGGATGGGGCTCAAGCTGGCGATGGACTTCTACAACGCAGGAGAGAGCCCGATATCCACCCTGATCAATGCCAGGGTACACATCGGCTCTCATCTTATCGGGGCCGGTGCAGGCCTGTTGCTCGGCCTGCACCGCGTATCACTGAGTGAGCCTGTTACGCACCAGCCAGCTCGGCATTGATGCTGGCCAGCATGGCGGCCGGATCGACAGCCTGCGTAATGGGGCGACCGATAACCAGATAATCGGACCCCGCCTCGACCGCCGCTTTCGGTGTCATCACCCGGCGCTGATCCCCGGCCGCTGAACCGGTCGGGCGAATACCCGGGGTCACCAGCTTGAAATCTTCGCCCAGCAAGGCTTTCAACTCATGGGCCTCGTTGGCAGAGCAGACCACCCCATCCAGACCGGATGTTTTGGTCAAGGTAGCCAGCCGGATCACCTGCTCGGCGGGGCTTACATCCAGACCAAGAGGGATCATGTCGGACTGCTCCATGCTGGTCAGCACGGTCACGCCGATAAGCAGGGGGGCCTTGTCGCCATAAGGCAGTAGCGCCTCTTTGGCGGCACGCATCATCCGCTCACCACCACTGGCATGCACGTTGACCATCCAGACACCGAGCTCGGCACTGGCTGCCACTGCTTTGGCAACGGTATTGGGAATATCGTGAAACTTCAGATCCAGAAAGACATCGAATCCCTTGGCCACCAGCTGGCGTACAAACTGCGGGCCAAACAGGGTAAACATCTCCTTGCCTACCTTGAGACGGCACTGGGCCGGAGAGATACGTTCAACGAACGCTAAGGCATCTGCCTCGTGCGGATAATCCAGCGCTACCAGTACTTTGGGATCTTGCATCTCACATCCTATTGCTTGTTATTCACCGTCCAGACCGCGGATCGGCTTGATGGAACCCCACTGGCGACAAGACGGGCACTGCCAGAACAACGAGTGAGTGGCAAAGCCGCACTGCCGACACTTGTGGGTTGACTTGATTTTTATCTGCTCGCCGACCAGCTGTTGCAGAAGCTCGAGGCTCTCCTTGGCAGGCCCCTCCTCCGCACTGGCCAGTTGAAAACCCACCAACTGGTAAAAACCTTTCATCGACGGATGACGACGCAGCTGACGCAGCACCAGCGAACGGGCCTGGCTCAGGCCATCACGCTCTTCAACCAGCTTGGCAAGGGCCAATGTCACGCTGACGCAAGCGTGATCTTCCACTGCCTTCTCAAGCAGTGGGATCAACGCAGGCGTGCGCCCCAACTGCTGATAGCACTCGAGCAATTTGGGCATTGCCTCGGAGGCAAAGTCGATATCCTGCTCGAACACCCGCAGCAGCTCCTTGCTGGCCTGCTCATACTGCCCCTCTGCCATGGCGAGCTCAGCGAGGCGCAAACTGGCGCGGGCACATGCCGGATTGATACTGAGCGCCCGTTTGAGCTTGGCCAGCCCCTCCCCTTTATTGCCCTCACGCAGCGCGATCTCGGCTTGCTCGCAATAGAAATGGGAGATGGGGTCGGCCAGCTTCTTGCCCTGGAATTTTTGCAGACGAACCGCCACATCGATGGCCTTATCCCAGTCCCGCAACTGCTGATGGATGATCAACAGCTGTGCCAGCGCCGTCTCTTCATAGTCGCTGTCATCACACAGCTCATTCCAGAGCGCTTCCGCTCGGTCCAGCAGACCAGCAGCCAAAAAGTCGCGCGCAAGCTCCTGCAGGGCAAGCTGTCGCTGCTCCCGGGTCAGTTGGCGGGTTACCAGGTTCTGGTGGATCTTGATGGCACGATCGACCTCCCCACGCTGGCGAAACAGGTTGCCGAGGGAGAGGTGTGTTTCGATGGTTTCACTGTCCACCTCAAGCAGTTGGATAAAGAGATCCACCGCCTTGTCGGATTCATCGGACAGCAAATAGTTGAGGCCCGCCACATACTGGCGGGAAAACTGGTTACTCTGTTTCTGGGTGTCCTGGCGAACACTCCTGCGACCCATGTACCAGCCATAACCGGCGGCGATGGGTAACAGCAGGAAAAGCAGTTCAAGCATTGAGGAACATTATTCCTTACCCGGTGACCGGGCCAGCTCCAACTCGCGGGATTGACGACGCATGGTGCGGTTGAGGGTGCGGTTTTGCATTTTCAGGCGCAGGAACAGCAGGCCGAATACCAGCCAGCCCAGCAAAAAACCGCCAGCGAAGAAGAAGCCCAACAGCATGGCAAGCGAAAACTCACCCTGAGCGATCAGGTAATTGAACTGAACCAGCTGGCCATTTTGTGAGCCCAGCGCCAGGGTCAGAACAAACACCAGCACCAGCGGAATGAGGGCCAAAATACGCTTCATAAGAGCTCCCTGTCAGTATCTAATGAGAGGCTGATTATCCTTAAAATCGCAGGCAGACTCTAGAGTGAATGGGAAAAGAGTTTAAGAAACAAGACGATTGGCACAGGAATCGGTGCCAAAAAGAAAAAAGGCATACCCGAGGTATGCCCATTTCTGCATTATTCAATGATGTTGACGCGCTCGCGCAACTCTTTGCCAGGTTTGAAGTGCGGGACATATTTCCCGGTCAGTTCAACCTTGTCCCCAGTCTTGGGGTTGCGGCCCACACGGGGCGCACGATAGTGCAGTGAAAAACTGCCAAATCCGCGGATTTCAATCCGGTCGCCGTTTTGCAAGGTCGACGCCATCTGCTCAAGGATCTCCTTGATGGCGGCTTCGACATCCTTGGCCGGCATATGCATGCGGCTGGCTGCCAGTTGTTCGATGAGATCTGATTTGGTCATAACGTTAAATCTCCTTCCCCGATCACATGCAATATTCATTTTGCCAGGATAAAAAAGGGCGGCGCAATGCCGCCCTTTTCTTGCATCAAGGATTACTCACCCTTGGCGGCTTTGAACGCTTCCATCATAGCATTGCTGAACACAACTTCTTCTTGTTGGTTCAGGTTATCGATAGCAACACGCTCATCAGCCTCGTCCTTAGCACGGACAGACAGGCTTACGGTGCGGTTCTTACGATCAACGCCCATGAATTTAGCTTCAACTTCGTCACCAACAGACAGCACCAGAGTGGCGTCTTCTACACGGTCACGAGCAGCGTCGGAGGCACGCAGGTAGCCTTCTACGCCATCAGCCAGTTCGATAACGGCACCTTTGGCATCAACCTCGGTAACCTTACCCTTCACGATAGCACCTTTCTTGTTGTCAGCCAGGTACTTGTTGAACGGGTCTTCTTCGATCTGCTTGACACCCAGGGAGATGCGCTCACGCTCCGGATCCACTTGCAGAACAACGGCTTCGATCTCGTCGCCTTTCTTGAATTCACGCACGGCTTCTTCGCCCTGGTTGTTCCAGGAGATGTCAGACAGGTGAACCAGGCCGTCGATGCCGCCATCCAGACCGATGAAGATACCGAAGTCAGTGATGGACTTGATCTTGCCGGAAACACGGTCGCCTTTGGCGTGAGTTTCGGCAAACAGCTGCCACGGGTTGGATTTGCACTGCTTCAGACCCAGGGAGATACGACGACGCTCTTCGTCGATGTCCAGAACCATCACGTCAACCACGTCGCCAACGTTAACAACTTTGGACGGGTGGATGTTCTTGTTGGTCCAATCCATCTCGGATACGTGTACCAGGCCTTCAACGCCTTCTTCGATTTCAACGAAGCAGCCGTAGTCGGTCAGGTTGGTCACGCGGCCAGACAGACGGGTGGTCTCCGGGTAACGCTTGGCGATAGCAACCCAGGGATCTTCGCCCAGCTGCTTCAGACCCAGGGATACACGGGTACGCTCGCGGTCGAACTTCAGAACCTTGACAGCGATCTCGTCGCCAACGTTGACGATTTCGGAAGGATGCTTAACGCGCTTCCACGCCATGTCGGTGATGTGCAGCAGGCCGTCAACACCGCCCAGATCTACGAATGCACCGTAGTCGGTCAGGTTCTTGACGATACCCTTAACTTCTTGACCTTCTTGCAGGTTAGCCAGCAGGCTTTCGCGCTCGGAGGTGTTCTCGGTCTCGATCACGGCACGACGGGAAACAACAACGTTGTTGCGCTTCTGGTCCAGCTTGATGACTTTGAACTCGAGTTCTTTGTTTTCCAGGTGAGCGGTGTCACGGATCGGACGCACGTCAACCAGAGAACCCGGCAGGAAGGCACGGATGCCGTTCAGTTCAACGGTGAAACCACCCTTGACCTTGCCGTTGATGATACCGATAACGGTAGCTTGCTCTTCGTAAGCCTTCTCAAGCTGCAGCCAGGCTTCGTGGCGCTTGGCTTTTTCGCGGGACAGCTTGGTTTCGCCGAAACCATCTTCGATAGAGTCCAGAGCCACGTCAACGGTGTCGCCGACGTTGATTTCCAGCTCGCCCATGGCGTTCTTGAATTCTTCAGCCGGGATAGCGGACTCGGATTTCAGACCGGCGTCAACCAGTACGAAACCGTTCTCGATAGCAACGACAGTACCCTTGACGATGGAACCTTGACGGGTTTCAACGGCGTTCAGGGACTCTTCAAAGAGTTGAGCAAAAGATTCGATCATTGTTTATGTCACAAATGAAACATCCACTTGCAATCCGGCACAAGCGGGGCTGTTTTAAATAATCTGCGCCATCCTTGGTGCAGACGACCGGATGTCAGCTTGCGCTGGCATCACCAAGTTGTTGCTCTGCATAGGCGAGTACTGTTGCCAGCACTTCATCTATGGTCATAGCGGTAGAGTCTACCACCAGAGCATCTTCTGCCGGTTTCAGGGGTGCAGTAGCGCGATTTCTGTCGCGATCGTCACGTTCCCGAATCTCGGTTAAAAGACGCTCAAAGTTAACATCAAAGCCCTTATCTTGCAACTGCTTATAGCGACGCTGGGCCCGTTCTTCGGCACTGGCGTCGAGGAAAATCTTCACCTCGGCCTCGGGGAAAACCACTGTGCCCATGTCACGACCATCGGCAATCAGACCCGGGGCCTGACGAAATGCACGCTGACGGCGCAGCAAGGCTTCGCGCACCCGGGGGAAGGCAGCGATTTTACTGGCAGCATTACCCACTTCTTCGGTGCGGATGGTGCGGGAGACATCTTCCCCTTCCAAGATCACCTTGACCAAATCGCCTTCTACCTGAAATTGCACATCCAGATTGGCAGCCAGAGGCACCAGTGAGGCTTCATTGTCCAGCTCTACATCGTGATGCAGGGCGGCCAGGGACAACACCCGATAGATGGCGCCCGAGTCCAGCAAGTGCCAACCCAGCTTCTCAGCAAGCAGTTGACACAAGGTGCCTTTACCTGCACCACTGGGGCCATCAATTGTCATTACGGGGGCCATCTGAGGCATAACTTCTCTCCTGCACTGTGTTGCTCCCATCCCGAAGGGGTGGGTTAATGGGCGCCGATTATACCCGAATGTGGTGAGCCTGGCAGTCATCAATCCGCACAAAGAGCCAAAACCTCGACGGGCAGCAGTGCTTGTATCTCATTTGGAGATTTCATTAAGCAATGCAGGGACTTGTTCTTATGGTCGTTCCTGACAAGGCGCGCTAAACTGGCCCCCTTTTTTGAGCCGTTAGTAGTAAGGAGCAACCTATGAGCAGCGTTACCCTCGTGGCCAAATCCAAATTGCCAACCCCCTGGGGCACCTTCACGCTGGTAGGTTTTCAGGAAACCGGCACAGGCAAAGATCACGCCGCACTGGTGATGGGCGACATTACCGGTGAAGAGCCCGTGCTGGGCCGGATCCACTCAGAGTGCCTGACCGGCGACGCCCTGTTCAGCCTGCGTTGTGACTGCGGTTTCCAGTTGCAGGCGGCCATGGAGAATATCGCCAAAGCCGGTCGTGGCGTGTTGCTGTATGTGCGTCAAGAGGGCCGTGGCATCGGCTTGCTCAACAAGATCCGCGCCTATCACCTGCAGGATCAGGGGGCCGATACCGTGGAGGCCAACGTAGCCCTTGGTTTCGCCGCCGATATGCGCGACTACACCATCTGCGCCGATATGCTCAAGCAGCTTGAGGTCAAGTCTCTCAAACTGATGACCAACAACCCGCGCAAGATGAAAGCGATGGAATCCTTCGGTATTCCGGTGGCCGAACGGGTTCCGTTGCAGGAAGGACGCAATCCCCACAACGAGTTCTATCTGTCGACCAAGGCCAACAAGCTGGATCATATGCTCAAAAAATGATCCTGCATTGACGAATGCCAGATAGTCAAACGCCTCCCATTGGGAGGCGTTTTTCTTGGGATGACCACACATCAACCCAAGCTATCTAAGTGGCACGGTCAGATTGGCCAACAGTTCTTCAAGCTCTTCGCCAGTGCGGGCAGCACAGTATTGTTCGACCCGCTCGCGGGTCAATTGCGGCGCGAGACGTTCAATCAGATCGTAGAGATAGCCGCATAAAAATGCCCCTCTGCGCAACCCGATAGTGGCCACACCGCCTGGTAGCCAGGGCGCCGTTTTGAGCACCAGATCCCCATCGCGCTGGGGCTCCCAAGCAAAAGTTGCCATCACCCCGATGCCCATCCCTTGTCTGACATAGGTCTTGAGCACATCGCTGTCGCTCGCACAGCAGGCGATCCGGCTCTCGGCATGAGCGCAATCAGTGCCATGAGCTGTGGAGAGAGCCCTTCCGTCAGTCACCAGCGCAAACTCCACCAGCTCAGCCGAGGTCAGCGAGGTTGCTTTGGCCAACGGATGATCCTTGGGTAGCACCAAGCCCCGTTGCCACTGAAAAGAGGGGAGCATGAGCAGATCGCTCCCATCCTCCGGTTCATCCGCCAGCAGCAGATCGGCAGCGCCATCATGCACGGCTACGCGGCACTGCGCCGCACTCCCTTGCATCACCGTCACGGCAACTTTGGGAAAGCGGGCCATAAAACCCTTGAGGATGGCGGGCAGAATATAACGGGCTTGCAGATGAGTAGCCGCAATGGTGAGGGTTCCCTGCTCCGGATGCACATGCTGCCTGGCCATTACCTTGATGGTGGCGACCTTGTCCAACACCTCGGCGGCCACTTTGATCACATCACGACCTATGGGGGTGATTTGGGTCAGGTGTTTGCCGCTGCGCTCGAAGATCTGGATCCCCAGCTCATCCTCCAGCATCCGCACCTGTTTGCTGATCCCGGGCTGGGAGGTAAAGAGGCTCTCGGCGGTGGCCGACAGATTCAGCCTGTGGTTGGCCACCTCGACGATATAGCGCAATTGCTGCAATTTCATGGTGTAGCCCTCAAGCGAACCCACCGTTAATAGTAACAAACTTTCAGCAATGGCCCGCCGCCATCAGGCCGGGCGATCCTTAAGTAGAAAATCGCGCAAGGCACGGTTGGCCATGGAGAGCGGATCACCACGCCGCCACGCCACACAGAGGTCTAGGTAGATGGGCGGGTCGAAAGGTACGCCACTCAGATCCGGCTCCTCTTCCAGCACCATCCGCAAGAAGGTGGTCACCGCAAAGCCTTGCCGCACCACCGCCTTGAGCAGAGGGATAAGATTGCTCTCGAAGGCGATATCGGGTTCAACGCCCAGGCTCTGGGCCAGCGCCTCCATATGCTCCCGGTGGTAGAAACCACGGCGAAACAGCGCCAGCTCCTGAGCGAAAAACTGAGAGAGGGTGACGGCCGATGCGCCACGCAAGGGGTGATCGTCCCCCACCACCATCAACATCTCTTCACTCAGCAGATGCGCTCCCTCGATGGCGGGGGGCAGATCACTGGTGATGAGAATGGCCAGATCGAGGGAGCCATCCACCATCCGACTGAGCAGCTCACGGGTGCCGGCCTCTTCGACCCGGATCTTGAGGCCGGGATAGCGATGCTTGAAGGCCATCAGACGAGGGGGGAAATAGTAGGAGCCCATCATATAGGGGATCCCGATCCGCACTTCCCCCCGCTCCAGCCCCTTGAGCTCGGCCATCTCGGCCTCGGCCTGATGCATCTGCAGCAACAGACGCTCGGCATGGCGACATAGCACCTCTCCCTCCGGGGTGAGCCGTACCGCCCGGTCCTGTCGATCAAACAGCCGCAATTCGAGCTGCTGCTCCAGCTTGGCGATGGCCATGCTGATGGCCGGCTGTGCCACATGCAGACTGTTGGCTGCCTTGGTAAATGAGCCGGCATCCCTGACCGCCAGCAGATAGGTGAGCTGTTTCAGATCCATGTATCAATTCATCTTATAAGATGGATAACTTAAATATATTATATTTATAACCGCAAGGACTCTACCCTGACCAAAAGTAGTCAGGACAATACGCAATGATTGAAGTTGGAAGTCGCGAGTGGATACGTGCAACCCTGGCCCTCAGCCTGGGATCTTTTCTGGTGTTTCTGAACCTCTACCAGACCCATCCCCTGTTGCCCCTGATCGCCGAGGTCTTCTCGGTCAACTCCCTCTCGGCCAGCTGGACCCTGGCAGGATGCACTGCTGGCCTCGCCGCCTCCCTGCTGATCTGCGCCAGACTGGCGGATCGCCATGGCCGTCGGCAGGTCATGCTGGGTACCCTCACCCTGGCGATCCTGCTCTCACTGTTAATCTCGCTGGTTGAGCAGTTTGGCTCCCTGCTGCTGCTGCGTATCCTGCAGGGCGCGCTGCTGGCCGGGTTACCAGCCACTGCGATTGCCTATATGGGGGAAGAGTTCAGTAAACGGGCGCTGCTCTCGGCGGTGGGGGTTTATATTGCCGCCAACTCCCTCGGTGGCATTGCCGGTCGGGTGGTCGGCGGTCTGTTGGCGGGCTGGTTTGGCGACTGGCAGCATACCTTTCTGGGGATCGGAGTGATCAGCCTGTCACTGCTGCCGCTGGTCTTCTGGCTGCTGCCCCACCAGACCCGCTTTGTGGCGAGCGCCCCCGTTCGCGGTCAATTTGCCCGCGCCTTGCAGCAACACTTGACCAATCCCTTGCTGGTAGGGGCTTACCTTATCGGCGGGCTCAACTTTATGGTGTTTCTGAACCAGTTCAGTTATCTCACCTTCCTGCTGGCAAAGCCTCCTTTCTCCTTGCCCACCCAGTGGCTCGGCATGCTGTTTCTCACCTATCTCTCGGGGACGGTGGCCTCCTCACTGAGCGGCCGCTTTGCCAACCGCTGGGGGGCACAACGCATGCTGCTGGTCGGGATCGCCCTGATGGCCCTCGGCAGTCTGTGGCTGCTGCAAGCTAGCCTGCTCGGGATCCTGAGTGGCTTGCTGGTCTCCAGCTTCGGTTTTTTCCTGGCACACGCCTGCGCCAGTGCCTGGGTGGGCCATCATGTCGAACACAACCGGGCCCTCGCCTCCTCCCTCTATCTGGTGGCCTACTATCTGGGGGCGAGTCTGGGGGGACTTTACCTGCACCCCTTCTGGGAGCATGGTGAGCTGGGCGGTCTGGTCATGGGGATTGAACTGGTCCTCATCCTGACGGCGGGCTTGAGCCTCTGGCTCGGCCGTCTCAAGCAGCGAAGCCAATCGCCACTGCCTGCCCAGCAACCCCACCGACACGGGTAACGGGCTCAGCGCAAACAGGGTCACCCACGAGCAGATAGCGCTCTCGCCACCAAGCGTCACCAGATAGCAAAAGGGGTCACACCGGTGACCCCTTTTGCTGCGTTATTCAAGAGCCTGTCAGGCTCGCACCGCATTGAGCACAGGATCACTCCTGATCGAAATAATCCGCAGGCACCGCGACCACAGCACCGGTCGCCACCTCTTCGGCGATCACCTCAGCCAGCGGGCGCAGGTGAAACTTGATCTGGCCGGAAGGCAACATCAGGCCAATATCGGGGTTGCGGGTATCCTGCATGTTGCCGGTTTTGAATGGCTGCTCGGGATAGCGCACTACCAGATCTTGCAGTGAAGCGACCACCAGCTCGATATGTTCCAGCCCAGCCTGATGGACGCGACCCGGTTTCGGTGCAGCCAGCTCGATACAGGGTACCTGTACCTCACCAGCCAACAGAGGCTGATGCAACTGATAAGTGGCGATGGGACGTCCGCCAATCATCCCCTCCACCAGCAAGGAGCCCGCCTCAGCCAGCACAGCACATAGCGCGCGGTACTCCTGCAGGGTAGCCGCCCGATAACAGAGGTGATCGACTGTTAGCTGTGAAATTGTGACGCCAGTGGCGGCCAGTTCGGCCAACAGCTGAGAAACAAATGGGGCCATTGGCCCCAGTGTGGAATCGAGTGGATGAGACATGCTTACCATTTCTTCTTGGGTTGAAACAGGACATCGAGCTCGTCGGCTTCCTTGTCCTTGATGTTTTGCAGATCCTGCGCGCTATTTTGCTGCTGCAGCTCTTCAAGCTCCTTGAGCCCCTGACGCATATCTTCTTCACGGGCCAGCAGATAGGGATCCTTGTCGCCCACGCTCGCCATGGCCGACAGACCCTTGGTATAGAGCTGGCGGCAAGTACCATATTGGCCCTGAATGCGGGCATCCATCGCCCGCTTGACCAGATTGGAGATGTTGATCTTGAGCTGCATCAGCTCGAGGCGGCGCTCTTCCTGGGCAAATCCCTGAGGGTCAATCTTGCCCTTGTTGTGCTCGACTCGCAGCACGGCCCGCATCTTCTTGACCAGCTGCAGCATCTGGATCGCCTGACGATCGGACTCCGGGGTCTTGAACTGACCCTCATCCTGCACGCTGTAGTTCTCCTGCACATTCTTGATCTGGGTCTGTACATCAACGATGCGCTGCTTGATCTGATTGTTCGGCATCACCTGGGCGATGGCGCGATAGGCATCGAGGATCCGGTGCTGCAACAGCAACACCATGTTCTTGGAGAAAGGCACCAGATTGACGTTCAGCAACACCTCTTCGGTCTCGTCAGCCACCGTCTTGTGTCTGGCAACGGCGTGACGCTTGTCCGCCTCTGCCTTCTGCTTATATTGCTGCACCACGTTATAGGCGATAACCAAAAACAGGAGTGCGCCAATAGACAGCAATACCAAAGTTAAAATCATAGGATGTCCAAACCCCTGTTCCTATCCAATTGCGTGATCCTACAACAGCTTACCCACTTAAGGTAGCCTGCAGATCCCCCCTTGCCCACGATTTGTCACCAAGCTGTGCCCCCGGTCTCAGGGAGAGATTGCAGGATCAGGGGATGATGACCATGACGGTCACCTCCCCATAGTATCGCCCATCAGAGCCATTACTTGAGGTTAAAGCCCCGCGATTGCAGGAATCCCAGCATGAAAGGGCGGGACTCCTTGCCCAGAATGGCGCGGATCTGGCCGCTCCAGGTCTGCTGTTTGTTGTTGCTGCTGCGAGCCTGATAGTAGTCCGCGATTTGCTGATCGTACCGGGCCAGCAGGTCGCGATCCAGCTCGTGCTGGTAGCGCTCCTGATGCACCACCAATCCCCTGGGCAGACGGGGTTTCTGTTCCGGCTGCTGGGCAGGATGACCAAGGCAGAGGCCAAACAGCGGGATCACCTGATGGGGCAAGCCGAGCAGTTCGCTCACCTCGGCCGGATGGTTGCGAATGCCGCCGATATAGACCCCGCCCAGCCCCAGCGACTACGCCGCCAGCAAGGCGTTTTGCGCCATCAGGGCGCCGTCGATGGCTCCGATCAGCAACTGCTCCGCATAGCCGGTCTGGGCCTCGGGCACGATCTGGGTGTGGCGGTGGTAATAGGCGCAGAACACCAGAAACTCGGCCGCCTGCACCACATAGGGTTGATTGCCCGCCAGCATTGCCAACTGCTGACGCGCCTCGGGCTCGCAGACTCGCACAATACTGGTCACCTGCAAAAAGCTCGAGGTTGAGGCGGACTGGGCGGCGGCGAGAATGACATCCAGCTGCTGCGGGGCGATCGGCTCGGCAGTGAACTGACGAATGGAGCGATGGGAAAGGATAAGATCGATGGTCTGATTCATGGCACCTCCAAAATGAGGTAACACCATAGCGAAAAAAACGAGGGAGCCCAAGACTCCCTCGCACACCCAGCTTAAGGGGCCGGATAGACGTAAGGGGCTTGCAAGCCGAGCGGGAAGCCGAGCGCCCAGTAGAGCAGCAGGAAAATCGTCCAGCTCACCAGGAAGGCAAGCGAGTAGGGCAGCATCATGGAGACCAGGGTACCGATCCCGGTGCTCTTCACATACTGCTGGCAATAGACCACCACCAGCGGGAAGAAGACCATCAGCGGGGTGATGATATTGGAAGCAGAATCACCGACCCGATAGGCCGCCTGGGTCAGCTCGGGGGAGATCCCCACCGCCATCAACATGGGCACCAGGATCGGGCTGATCAGCGCCCACTTGGCGGAGGCCGAGCCGACTACCAGATTGACGGTGGCGGTGAGCAGGATCATCCCGACGATGGTCACTTCACCGGGCAGCGCCAGCGCATGGAGCACTTCGGCACCGGAGAGGGCCAGCAGGGTGCCCAGGTTGGAGTCGCCAAACGCCTTGATAAAGAGCGCGCAGAAGAAGGCCATCACCATGTAGGAGCCCATCTTGTTCATGGTGGCCGACATTGCATCGATCACATCCTTGCCACTCTTGAAGCTGCCTGCGACAAAGCCGTAGACAATCCCGGGCAGGATAAAGAGCAGGAAAATGAGCGGCACTATGGACTTCATCACCGGTGCGGCGAAGGTGGTCAGGGAGCCATCGGCAGCACGCAGCGGTGAATCGCTCGGGGAGAGCGCCAGCGCCAGCAGCACGATAGCCGCCAGCATGGCAAACCCGGCCCAGTTGAAGGCCCGGCTCTCTTGCGCGCTGTAGCGCCCCATCTCGTCGGCACTCTCCAGATCCTCGTTGAGCGCCACATGCTTGAGGCGCGGCTCCACCACCTTTTCGGTGACGAACCAGCCGACGCAGATGATCAGCAACGAAGAGGCACCGGTAAAGATAATGTTGCACAGGGTGTTGACCATGTAGTCAGGATCGAGCAACTGAGCGGCGGACTGGGTAAAACCCTGCAGCAGCGCATCCCCGCCGGAGGGCAGGAAGTTGGCGGCAAAACCGCCGGAGACACCGGCAAAGGCAGCGGCGATCCCCGCCAGCGGATGGCGTCCGGCAGCGTGGAAGATGATGCCACCGATGGGGATCACCAGCACATAACCCGCATCTGCGGCGGTGTGGCTGACGATCGCCACCAGGATCAGCATGGGAGTGAGAAAACGGGCAGGCGTCACTTTCAGCAACTTTTTCAGACCGGTATTGATAAAACCGGACTGCTCGGCCACCCCGACCCCGAGCATGGCCACCAGCACGATCCCGAGCGGGGCAAAGCCGGTAAAGGTGGTCACCATGGTGGAGAGAAACTCGGCCAGACCGGCACCGGTCAGCAGGTTGTTGACCACTACCGCCTCCCCGGTACGGGGATTGACCAGATCAAACTGGAATTGTGACAACACCCAGGAGCCGACCCAGACGATCAGCAAGGCGTAGAGGAACAGCATGGCGGGGTCGGGTAATTTGTTCCCGGCTTTCTCGACGCCATTGAGGAAACGGTTCAGCCAACCTTTGGGAGGGCTGGCCGGACGGTCATTGACAGCAGCATGACTCATTATTGCGATACTCCTTTCCCTAGAAACGAGGTCGCATGCTAGCAATTCCTGCCAATCCGTCTCATGACTGATCGCAAAAGAATGATTAATTTTGATTAAATATTGCGGAATAAAATCCCAAGTTGTGGCCTAACGCACACTTGTTACTCTGCCATCACGGCATCTAGCAGTGGATAACGCCCGACCTGGCACTCCACCACAAAACCGCTCGCCTCGACTTGCGCCACTGTCAGCGGCTTGCTGAACAGATATCCCTGGAACACATGGCACCCCTGGGTCTGCAGGGCGGCCAGCTCGTGAGGCTCCTCCACCCCTTCCGCCATGATCCCCAACCCCAGATTGGTGGCCATGGCCGCAGTCGCCCGGATCACTGGCAAGTTGAGACCGACCACGAAGGAGCGATCCAGCTTGATGTTGTTGATCGGCAACCGGTTGAGATAGGCCAGCGAGGAGTAGCCGGTACCGAAATCATCGATGGCAATCTTGATCCCCTGCTCGCTCAAATCATCGAGAATGCCGAGGCACCCCTTCATATCGAGCATCAGCACGGTTTCGGTCAGCTCCAGCGTCAACAGGGAGGCATCCACCCCGTGCAGCTCCAGCTGCTGGCGAACTTGCCCGGGCAGCGCCGACGAGAGCTGGAAACCGGAGAGGTTGACGGAGACCGGCACCCGCTGATGGAAGCGCTTCTGCCAGCTGGCGACCTGTGCCAGCGCGGTGGAGAGCACCCAGCTGCCGATCTCGCGGATCAGCCCCATCTCTTCGGCCAGCGGGATAAATTCCACCGGCGAGACATGGCCGAGCACCGGGTTGTACCAGCGCAGCAGCGCCTCGTAACCGATCAGACGCCGTTTGGCGGCATCGACCTGCGGCTGGTAACAGAGGCTCAGCTCCTGGCGGCCGATGGCCTTGGCCAGAAACTGTTTGAGATTGAGCTTGCGCTGCAGGGTCTGCTGCATGCTGGGGGTGAAACGCTGCCAGCGCAGCCGCCCCATCTGCTTGGCCTGATACATGGCCATGTCGGCACGGGTGATGAGGTTGTCCCCGTCATCCGCATCATCGGGATAGATGGCGATACCGATACTGCCGCCGATGGTCACCTCCGGCAGCCCGCTCAGTTGCAGCGGCTTGGTCATCTGGGAGAGCATCTGATCGGCCACCTCTTGCGCCCGATCCCCCTGATTGCCCAGCGGCACCAGTGCGGTGAATTCATCGCCACCGAGGCGAGCCAGCTCCACATCCCGCGGGCAAATCTGTTTGAGGCGACCGGCGACCCGCTCCAGCAGGCGATCTCCCGCCTTGTGGCCGTAGTTGTCGTTGACCAGCTTGAAGTTGTCCAGATCCATGAACACCAGCGCGAAACGCTCCCCCAGCCCGCAATAGGCCTCAAGGGATTTCATCAAGCCATACCGATTGAGCAGGCCGGTCAGGGAGTCGTGCCAGGCGAGGTGGCGATGCTCCAGCTCTTCGAGTTTGCGATCGGTAATATCCCGCATGGTGAGCAGAATGCGGGCCCCCTGCTGGATATAGCGGAACTGATACTGGAACCAGCGCATCCCCTTGAGGGTACGGCACTCCCCCTCGGTCACCACTTCATCGAGACGGGAGAGCTTCTGGTAGAAGCTGTCATCATTGCCGGAGAAAACCTGGGAGAGCTTGGCGATCTGGTGGCCGAAACACATTTCGAAGTGATAGTTGCCACTCTCGAACACACCATGGCTATCGAACAGGCAGGCAAGGGTATCGCCGGTTGCCAGCGAGGACTCCTGATAGAGGGTATCGGAGTCGAGCACCGCTTCGGTCATCATCATCAGCCGGCCAGCCAGTTGAATACCGGAGAGGCGCAGATAGATCTGCTTCTTGACCCCCTTTGGGGAGAGGGTCCACCACTCGTTGTAACTGCGCCCCTGCTGAAAATCACCCAGATAGCGCTGTAGCAGCAGATCGATGGCGGTTGCCATATCGGCAGAGAAGTCGCGGGAGCAGAGTTCGTCGAGAGACGTCGCCTCCCACACGGAGAGCGCGGCGCTGTTTGCCCAGAAAATATGGTGATGCTCGATGTCATAAACCCAGATCGGGGTATGCAGAACATCCATCGTCTTCAGTAACCGTTCGTCAAGCGTATTCATCTGGTCAAGGTCATTCATGCTGGATGGTCACTGGTTAACCGGAAAACAGATCTGGCAAACCGCTAGCTGCAGAATGCAAGGTGCAAATACCTCTCGGCCATTATCCCTTTTCACATAGCCAAGAGCGGACAAAACTATTTCAGATATCAACAACAGGGCAGCCTGCACGGCAATACTACAAAGGACTCAGCCAAGGACCCTGTTAATCCAAGCAAATCAGATAGTCGATTTTTAACTTTTTTCCCCAGTAAAAACAAGCACTAAGAGCTATCCACTCGAGACCTTGAAAGCGCAATTGCATATTTGCTGCGATAAATTTGTTATTAACATTTAAATCAATGGTGGAAATAGTCATCACTCTCTGTCACAAAGCTTCCATTAATTAACCAAGCGGATGGATAAACAGCCAAAAAAACGCCAAAACGGACAAAAATAGTTCACTAAGGCGGAATTGATATACCCCAAATTCATTTTTCAACAGGCAATGAGCAAAACCCGAATATATGATCTGCATCACATTGGCTGTAGATGGCAAACCACCCTAGCTGAGTACGCAGAGCAACCCGGCGCCCTTCCATCAGGTTGCAATATCGGCCTTCGCCTGCGGTTATAGCGGAACAAATCAGGGAATATGGCAAACATCACTGCCACAGTACCATTTGGCATCGTGCCGAAATAATCACCAGCTCGGGGAAACTGAGATGACGGGCGGGTGGATAACTGGTATCAACAGAAATCGAATCCAGATCAATTAAACGCTGAATTACCCTTGCCAACCCGGAACGCTCTTTTTATGGTTGCCCCCTTGTTACACCCAGAACAGCGTTTATGAAGCACATCGAAGAGTTCTACCTGTTCGTCAAGGTGGTGCAAGAGGGAGGATTCTCCCACGCTGCAGCCGCACTGGGCATGCCAACAGGCACCATCAGTCGACGCATTTCCCAGCTGGAAGAGCAACTGGGTTGCTCCCTGCTACATCGCTCTACCCGCAAGCTCCGCCTTACCGATGATGGCCTCAGATACTACGAACGTCTCTGCACGCCACTCGCACAAATCGAGCAGGCCACCAGCGAGATCCAGGGTCAAGAGGCCGACATCACCGGGCTTATCCGGATAGCTGCGCCGATCGCACTCTCCAACACCATCCTCATCGATATGCTGGCCGAATTCGGGCTGCACTATCCCGAGGTACAGTTCGATATCACCCAGACCAATGATCACCAGCACCTGTTCGACAATGATCGGGATCTGGTGTTCTTCAACGGTGAGCTGCCCCAGTCGCTGCCCAATGCGATCTGTCTCGGTCATATCGAGTACGGCCTGTTTGCCTCACCACTCTATTTGACCAAGAAGGGCACTCCCTCCCATCCCAACCAGCTGGAAGAGCATGATCTCATCTACTGCTGGCCTCACCAGCACTGGCAGCTGACCGACAAGGATGGCCAGAGCGTCTGCATCAAACGCAGCGCCAAACTGACCGTCAACCAGACCCAGGCCGCGGTACGTGCAGCCCGGCGTCATCTGGGGATCGTCAATGCCCCGCTGCACTATCTGAGCAGCTTCCTCCATGACGAGCAGCTGGTGCCGGTACTGACCGACTGGCAAACCGGCAATCGCCCCTTCTACATGTTGTGTTGCCAGCACCAGTTCGCTCCGTTGCGTGTTAAGATGTTCGTTGAATTTGTTGAAAAATACTCAGCACGCTATCGCAATCGGCAGTGGGACAACCAATTTTCACAAGGTGATAGCCTCACCCATTGCATCTGACCGTTAGCGGGCCACACTTATAGCATCCCTTGCCAACAGAGCCTGCCTAACGCCATGAATGTATTGATATGTGATGACTCCGGGTTCGCCCGCAAACAGCTGGCGCGGGCGCTCCCGGCCGACTGGAAAGTCGATTTGCACTACGCAGCCAATGGTCTCGAAGGGATCGAACAGGTGCTGATGGGTCATGGCGATCTCATCTTCCTCGATCTGACCATGCCGGAGATGGACGGTTACGGCGTGCTGGAGACCCTCCAACGGGAGGGTCTACGCAACAAGGTGATCGTGGTCTCCGGGGATATCCAACCAGAGGCCTATCAACGGGTCATGGGGCTGGGGGCGCTCGATTTCATCAAGAAACCCGCCGCCCCAGAAACCCTGCTCGCCCTGCTCAAAAAGCATGATTTCTGGAGTGCCGCCCCGAGCGGTCAACCAAGCGCCCCCGAGCAGCTGACAAGCGGCGTGGTAGCCGATGCTGGCGTCAAGATCACCCCCGAAATCCGCGATGTCTATCAGGAGCTGGCCAACGTCTCCATGGGTCAGGCAGCCGACTTGCTGGCTCGTCTGCTCAACGCCTTCGTGGTACTGCCTATCCCCAACGTCAACGTGCTGGAAGTATCAGAGTTGCATATGGCCCTCTCGGCCGCTGCGGATTCAGATACCCTCTCCGCCGTCTGTCAGGGGTTTATCGGAGCGGGGATCGCCGGTGAAGCGCTGATCCTGTTCCATGACTCCAGCTTCAAAGATTTGGCCAAGCTGATGAACCATCAGGGGACGCTGGATCGCACCGCCGAACTGGAGCTGTTGATGGATACCGCCAACGTGCTGATCGGCGCCTTCCTGCGCGGCTACGCCAACCAGCTCGACACCCCCTTCAGTCAGGGCCACCCGGTGGTGCTCGGCCAACACAGACCCATCAACGAGCTGATCAACACCAACAAGAGCCGCTGGCGCCGCACGCTCGCCATCGAGATCAACTACCGGATCCAGGATTACGCGGTGCAGTGTGATCTGCTGCTGCTGTTTACCGAAGATTCCATCGCCACCATGAACAACAAAATCATGCACATGCTCTAGGAGTGACTATGGAAATCCGTGAATTTCATTGGTTGATGAACATAGTCCAGAACCTGGACGTAGGCCTGGTAGTGCTCGACAAGGAGTACAAGGTACAGGTGTGGAACGGCTTTATGGAGAGCCACAGCGGCCGACTGGCCAGTGACGTGCGCGATGGCGTACTGTTCGAGCTCTTCCCCGATGTGGACAGAGCCTGGTTCGAACGCAAGGCCAACATGGTCTTCAAACTCAACAACCGCGCCTTCAGCACCTGGGAGCAGAAGCCCTATCTGCTGCGTTTCTCCAACTACCGCCCCATTACCGGCTCGGCCCCCCACATGTTCCAGAACCTGACCCTGGTGCCACTGGCCGATTTCGGCGGTCAGGTGACCCACATCGCGGTGATGATCTACGATGCCACCGATGAGGCCATGCTGATGAGCGGCCAGCGGCAGGCTTGAGCTTGCAGCAAATAACAGAGGGCGCCGCAGCGCCCTCTGTTATTTCGGTATGAACAGGTCTTGGTATAACCTCTACCTGACCAGCCGTCTCAACGGGCTCCGAGATACTCGGTGAAGGCGTCGATCACCTCTTCAATATCGTCATCGTTGATTTGCAGATGGGTCACCAGCCGCAGCTCGCCGTAACCGGAGAAGAGGATCCCCCGCTCCTTCATAAAAGCGAGCAGAGGGGCCGATTCTCCCTCATGCAGCCGCAGGAACACCATGTTGCTCTGCACCAGCGAGAGGTCGAGCTCGATGCCCGGCAGTGCCGCCAACCCTTCGGCCAGCCGTTTGGCACGGCGGTGATCATCGGCCAGACGGGTCACATGCTGCTCGAGGGCAAACAGACCGGCTTGCGCCAGAATCCCCGCCTGACGCATGCCACCCCCCAGCATCTTGCGTAGGCGGCGCGCACGGGCGATGAAATCGTGGCTGCCCACCAGCAGCGAACCCACCGGTGCCCCCAACCCCTTGGAGAGACAAATCGAGATACTGTCAAACGGTGCAGCGATCACCCCGACCGGGGTCTCGCTGGCCACGGCGGCGTTAAAGAGCCGGGCGCCATCGAGATGAAGCTTCAAGCCGCGCTCGGCAACGAATGCCCCCATCTCCTGCAGATAGGAGAGCGGCAGCACCTTGCCGTTGTGGGTGTTCTCAAGGCAGATCAAGCGAGTCTGGACGAAGTGGGCATCATCAGGGGCCAGCGCAGCCTTGATATCATCGAATGCCAGCGTGCCATCGCGCTGCATCGGCAAGGGTTGCAGGGCTACGGAGCCCAGCACGGCACTCCCCTGCGCTTCATAGCGATAGATGTGAGCGGCGTTGCCGAGGATGGCCCCCTCACCGCGCTGACAGTGGCTCATCACCGCCAACAGATTGGACATGGTGCCGGACGGCACAAACAGCGCCGCCTGTTTGCCCAGCAATCTGGCCCCAAAGGCCTCCAGCGCGTTGACGCCCGGATCTTCACCATAGACATCGTCACCGACTTCGGCGTGGAGCATGGCTTGACGCATGGCGTCAGTAGGCTGGGTGACGGTGTCACTTCGTAAATCGATATAGCGCATGAGATCCCTCCTGAAACAGGAGAGTGACGTTAGCTATGCGCCCCTCGCTTGGCAAGGGGCGCATGAGCAGAATGTGAAGCCAATAGACGTCCATAGAACCCGCAGGCGGGATTTACCAAGGCAGCGGCTGACCGTTGAGATCCAGTAGCTGACCCGATTGGGTCAACGATAACCCCTTGATGAGATTGAGCAGTTTCACCGCCACCTCGGCAGGCTCCTGCAATTGCTCCGCAGGCAACTCGCTCAGAAAGGGGGTGTTCATCGGGGAGTCCATCAAGCCGGGCGCCACCGCCACCACCCCCGCTTGCGAGAAACGTTGCGCCCACTCGAGAGCCAGCGTTTTCACCCCCATGTCGAGGGCCGCCTTGCTCATCCGGTAGCTGTAACGTCCCCCCTCCAGATTGGAGGTGATGGAGCCCGCCAGATCGGAGATGGCACAGAGCCACAGCGGATGGTCATTGCCCATCAACCGACTGAAACGGGCAGCCAGCGCCAGTGTTGGCCAGGCATTGGCCAGCAGGCTGTCGCACAGCCACTTGGGGTGCACCTCTTCGACCCGCCGCTCTGGCATAAAGCTGACATCGTGCAACAGGCCGATGGTGTTGATCACCACAGTGGGAAGCGGATCGGTGTCGTAGAGGGTAAACAGGGCGTCGAACGAGATGGCGTCCACCTCTTGCAGCGGGAAGAAAGCCCCCATCTCGATCCCTTTTGGATAGGTTCGCCCGGCAAGAAGGAAGGACTCCCCCCTTGCCATCAGCTCTCTTGCCAGCGCCGAGCCCAGCGCACCACTTCCGAGGATCAAGTAGCTCATCGCCCATTCCATGGAGAGTTCTCTTGCTTAGAGCGTATCAGAATAATCAACCGGCCGTGACACGACCAAAGGGTAATATGCCCCTCATCACGCTTCCCCCAGATGGCGACCAAACTCCCGCGCCAGCGCCAAGTCGAGAAAACCGTCCGCTGTCTTGTGGGTGCGCAAAAACTGGTAATAGGCAAGCAGGGTGACCAGTGCCTCCTCATCGGGCAGCCCCACCCCGGGTTGCTGCTCGCCCAGCAGTAGCTGCGCCGCTGCCAGCGCCTCCCTGTCTACCACTTCCGCCTGACGGTAGAGATAACCGCAGCCGGTTGCCAGCCACTCCAGCGAGCAGTTGGCCCCCATGGCGATCTGGTTGGCCCGCGCCAGGCCAGGCTCGGCTCCCTTCAAATATTTGCGGATCAGCGCTTCACTGAGCCCCACCTTGCGGGCAAACGCGCTCACGCTCATCTCCCCGATCAGGCTCTGCAAGCGCTCGGCAAATCCTTCCATCCAACTCTCTCTCCTACTCTGCGATCAGAACCAAAGTTCGAATCATGCCATTGCCCATTATTGCTTTGCCAGCCACATGAGGCCAAGATGCCCGCAGTCATCTATGTTGCACATCGTTTTCGCATCGTGTTTTTCAAGGAGTCAACCATGTCTGTATCCCGTGTCGCCCTGCATCCGCAAGGCCCCACCTTCTCTCGCCTCATCATGGGTTACTGGCGCCTGATGGAGTGGCAGCTCTCTCCGGCCGCTCTGCTCGATCGGATGAAATATCATCTGGATCTGGGGGTCACCACCATCGATCACGCCGATATCTATGGTGGCTACCAGTGCGAAGAGGCCTTTGGTCACGCCCTGCGCCTCGAGCCTTCCCTGCGCAGCCGGATGGAGATCGTCACCAAGTGCGGTATCGCCCTCACCGCCAAGCCGGAGCATGCTCTCAACCACTACAACACCGGCAAGGACCATATCATCGCCAGCGCCGAGGCCTCGCTGCGCAAGCTCGGCACCGACCATCTGGACCTGCTGCTGATCCACCGCCCGGATCCCCTGATGAACGCAGATGAAGTGGCCGACGCCTTTATCACCCTGAAACAGGCGGGCAAGATCAAGCACGCCGGGGTATCCAACTTCACCGCCCGTCAGTTCGAGCTACTGCAATCGCGCCTCCCCTTCCCGCTGGTCACTAACCAGCTGGAAATCTCGCCGCTTCATCAGGAAGGGACCCTCGATGGTACCCTGGATCAGTGCCAGCAGCTTGGCATCAAGCCGATGGCCTGGTCATGTCTTGGCGGCGGCCGACTGTTCAGCGATGACGCCTATGCCCCGCTGCGTGCCGAACTGGAGCAGATCCGTCAGGAAGTGGGCGCCCAGACTATCGAGCAGGTGGTCTACGCCTGGGTAATGATGCTGCCAAGCCAGCCGCTGCCATTGATTGGCTCCGGCAAACGGGAGCGGATTGCTGCCGCCGTGGCCGCCGAATCCATCGTCCTCAATCGCCAGCAGTGGTTCCGCATCCGCAAGGCGGCGCTCGGTTACGACGTCCCCTGATCACAGCAAAACATCCAGAAACAAAAACGGCATGGGGGAAACCCATGCCGTTTTTTTATTGCCGAGGCACCTTAGCGGTGGCGCTGTTGCGGGCGACCACGGGGAGCATCTGTCTTCGGTTTGGCCTGGTTGACGGTGATGGTACGGCCACCGACCTCAGTGCCATGCAGACCAGCGATGGCCTTTTCGGCATCACCATTGACCGGCATTTCAATAAAACCAAACCCCTTTGACTGGCCGGTATCGCGGTCGATGATGATATCAACCTTGTCGACCTGTCCAAACTGGCTGAACAGGGTTTTCAGTTCGTCGGCCGTCATCCGGTACGACAGATTTCCTACGTAAATCTTCATGCCATCCACTCTCGATTCAAGGTGCCTTCTCTATGCAATTCCCAGCATAACGGTAAGGGCACAACCCCTATGCCGGACCTGCCATGGCTTCATGCCGTGGCCTTCTCCACACTATCGTCAAGTGATTGATCTCTTGGGTTAACAGTGCAGACAAGATCAATTCGAGTCACTGGCAGTATCTGAGCTTTGCCGGGAATTGTCGAGAAAATAGTCGACTCAGGCCGATTGCAGATCTGACAACCGTTGCGCCAGCATCCGGCGACCGTGCCAGGCCCGTTTAAAGCCGAAGCGATAGACCGACGGGCTCACCAGATGCAGCTCCCCCGCCTTGAGATCCAGCAAGGCCATGGCCGCCGCCAGCTCCTCTTCACTCAGTTGCAGATCGAGGCTGAAGTCGAGCCACTGGCCGTCGTGGCCCACTCGCCGCTCTCGTTCGAGCGCCACCAGCTGGCTGCGGGGCAGCGCCAGCGCCTCATCCTTGTTGCCATTGAGCAAATAGATATGCTGTTCATCCCACCCCAGCTCCGCCAGGCGCCAGGGCTGCCAGCTGCGGGGCAGCGACACCATGATCCCGGTGATGCCACCAAAGACCAGGCCCACCCAGTTGAGCAGCGCCATGGCGCCCCAGCCATCCCACAAGGAGGCCGCCACCACGCCCCAACTCACCAGCAACAGCAGAAAAATGACGCAGCGATAGCGAACCGCTGGCGGCATCAACAGCTGCACCTGGGAACCGGCAAGCAAGGATGTAATACGCATGAAAAGCTCCTGTCATCACGAAATGGCGCCATTGTGAATAGCCATCAGGATGCTGACAAGGGGGTTTTCTTTGTCATCCCCCTATAAAATCAATACCATGGCGTAAATGATTCTCAGTGGGACCCGCTTCTTGACCAGCTCGCAACCCTGTGTGCGCTTTTGTGGCGTCGACAAATTCTATGGCGACTTTCAGGCTCTTCATCACATCGATCTCACCATTGAACGGGGAGAGAAGTGGGTCATCTGTGGCCCGTCAGGCTCGGGAAAATCGACCCTGATCCGCACCATCAACGGGCTGGAGGAGATCGACGGCGGCCAGCTGTTCCTGTTTGGCGAGCCGGTAACCCCCGCCTACTTGCGTCGCCTGCAAGGTCGGGTCGGCATGGTGTTTCAGCAGTTCAACCTCTTCCCCCATATGACGGTGCTGGAGAACCTGATGGTGGCGCCGGTGCATACCCTGGGGTTGCGCCCTCAGGAGGCCAAAGCCCGGGCGCTCGGGCTGCTCGAGCGGGTGCGCATTCAGGCACAGGCCGACAAGTACCCACACCAGCTCTCCGGCGGCCAGCAGCAGCGGGTCGCCATCGCCCGCTCCCTCTGCATGCAACCCGAGCTGATGCTGTTTGACGAGCCCACCTCCGCCCTCGACCCCGAGATGATCCGCGAAGTGCTCGATGTGATCCGCGAGCTGGCTGACGAGGGGATGACCCTGATCTGCGTTACCCACGAGATGGGCTTTGCCCGTCAGGTGGCGGATCGGGTGCTCTTTATGGATGAAGGGAAGATTATCGAGTCTGCCCCGCCCGCCCAGCTGTTCAACGCCCCCCGGCACCCGCGCACCCGGGCCTTCCTCGAACAGGTGCTCAGCTATCATGGCTAGGCTCAATCGTCCCCGCCTGCTTGGCTGGTTGTCAGGCACTGTGATGCTCTCTGCGCTACTGGGCTGGGCGCTCTATAGCGGCGCTCGCCAGATGGGCTATGAGTGGCAGTGGCCGCGGGTGTTGCCCTTTCTCGGCGAGTGGGATGAGGGGACCTTTTATGCCGGCCCCCTGCTAAACGGCCTGCTGGTCACTTTGCAGGTGGCGCTGCTCAGCCTGTTGGGCACTCTGGCGGTCGGGGTGTGCGTGGTCAGCCTGCGGCTGCTTCCCTCCAGGCTCGGCCCCTGGCTCGCCATCGCCTATCTGGCGCTGGTGCGCACCACGCCCCAGTTGGTGCAGCTCTATATTCTCTATTTCTTGCTGGGCCCCATGCTGGGATTGGCCCCCCTTGCCTGCGCCGTGTTGAGCCTCTCCCTCTATCAGGGGGCCTTCACCGCCGAAGTGCTGCGTGCAGGTGTACAGGCCATTCCCAAAGGACAGTGGGAGGCAGCTCAGTCGCTTGGCTTGTCGCGAACCATCACCCTGCGCAAGGTGATCCTGCCCCAGCTGGTGCGCATCACCTTGCCGCCGCTGACCAACGAGCTGGTCTCCCTTATCAAACATTCGGCGCTGGTGAGTGTGATCGCCATCTTCGATCTGACCAACGAAGGGCGTACTCTGGTTGCCGATACGTTTCTGACCTTTGAGGTGTGGTTTACCGTAGCTGCCCTCTATTTGCTGTTAACCCTGACGCTGTCAGCCTGTTCGCGGGCGCTGGCCCGTCACCTGAATCCGGATCAACAAGGACGCTAACCATGAATCTGTCATTCAAGACCACCCTGTCGGGCGCTGCCCTGCTGCTGGCAAGCCTGCTCACTCCGGCACTGGCACAAACTGCCCCCTCCGACACCCAGGCGCAGATCGAGCAGAGCGGTACCCTGCGGGTCGGCATGTCCACCTTCGCCCCCTGGGCGATGCGCGACAAGCAAGGGGCGCTGATCGGTTTCGAGATTGACGTGGCCCGTCGCCTCGCCACAGATAACGGCTGGCAGGTAGAGTTCGTGCCTACCGCCTGGGATGGCATCATCCCCTCCCTGTTGGCGAAAAAATATGACGTCATCATCGGCGGCCTCACCATCACCCCCGAGCGGGAGAAGAGCGTGCGCTTCACCCAGGCCTACTCCCATTCGGGGGTGCAGCTGGCCGCCTCCAGCACCCTGGCCAAAGAGAAGAAAACCGTGGCGGACTTCAACCAGCGCGGGGTGATCCTGGCGGTACGTCGTGGTGCCTCACCGGTACAGGTGGCAAAAGAACACTTCCCCAAGGCCACCCTGCGCCAGTTTGATGACGAGTCACAGGTATTTCAGGAGGTGCTGAACGGCCGCGCCCACGGCGCCCTCTCCTCTTCCCCGAAACCCGAGCAAGAGGCGCTGCGCCACCCGGATGCCCTCTTTATGCCGTTTGCCGAGCCGTTGGCACAAGGCGATGAAGGCTTTGCCCTGCGCAAGGGGGATGATGCCCTGGCTGAACAGTTCAACGAGTGGATCGCCGCCCGTCAGGCCGATGGCTGGCTCAAGGCGCGCCATGACTACTGGTTCAAGTCGCTGGCGTGGGAAGCGCAGGTCGCCAATCCCTGATGCTGATGGCCCTCAAACAGACCATCCGGCGCATCGTCCGGAAGCCATGTCGGAACATCAACTGGCTGGATGGGGCGATCGCCCTGATCCTGCTGCTGGCTGGCCTCTGGCTGGCCAGCCGCTTGCACATCGGGGTAGCCTATCAGTGGCGCTGGCATGAGGCCTTCGATCTGCTGTTCACCCCTGGCCCTCACGGCGAGTTGCCCTACTTTTTCAGCGGTCTGCTCACCACCTTGCGCATCGCCCTGCTCGGCATGGTACTGGCGCTGCTGCTCGGTACTGCGCTGGGGGTAGCCGCCTTCAGCCGCCGCCCCTGGCTGGTGATGCCAGCGACCCTGTTTATCCAGCTGATCCGCAATCTGCCGCCGCTGGTCTTTATCTTCATCTTCTACTTCTTTATCGCCAACCAGCTGCTGCCTGCGAGCGGCCTCTCCCGCTGGCTCGGCACCGTATCACTCTCCCCGTGGCAAGAGGCGCTGTTTGGCCCACCTGCCCGCTGGGAGAACCTCATCTCAGGCACCCTCTGCGTTGGCATGATCAGCGCAGCCTTCGTCGCCGAGATCGTCCGCGCCGGGCTGGCCGCCATCCCCCGTGGCCAGTGGGAGGCGGCGCAGAGCCTCGGGCTCTCCCCCTGGGTGCGGCTGCGCCATGTGATCCTGCCGCAGGCCATGCTGCTGATGCTCCCCCCCCTCACCGGCCAGCTCATTGCGCTGGTGAAAGATACCGCCATCGTTTCCCTTATCTCGGTGCAGGAGCTCACCTTCGTCGGCACCGAGATGGCCAACTCCAGCGGACTGGTCTACGAGATCTGGCTGCTGGTGGCCGCGGCCTATTTATTTATATGTTTGAGTCTGTTCGTATTGCTGAGCCGACTCGAAGCAAGACAAGGAGCACGCACATGCTGACGTCCCTGTTGCTGGCGACTGTATTGCAAGCGGAAGCCATCGGCGGTTATGCCGCCGGTTGCCTGAAAAACGGCGTATCCCTGCCCCTTGAAGGGCCGGGTTATCAGGTGATCCGCACCAAACGGCTGCGCTACTACGGCCACCCCGACCTCATCCACTATCTGCAAGCGCTGGCCAACCAGACCCGCATGGCCGGGCTGCCGGATCTCTATATCGCCGATCTGGCGATGGCCCGTGGCGGCCCCTTTACCTCCGGCCATCGCAGCCACCAGACTGGCCTTGATGCCGATATCTGGTTTCGCATGGCCAACCGCCCCATCAGCAAGTGGGAGCAGGATGCCCCCAAGGAGTGGGCACTGATCGACGAACCCAGCTACAAGATGTTACCGGGTCGCTTTGGCCCCCAGCAGCTCACCCTGCTGCGGCTTGCGGCCAGCAAACCCGAAGTGGCCCGCATCTTCGTCAATCCGGTGATCAAATCCGCGGTCTGCCAACAGGCTGGTAACGAACCCTGGGTCGCCAAGCTACGCCCCTGGGTGGGCCACTTCAGCCACTTCCACGTGCGGCTGCGCTGCCCGGTGGACAGCCCCGATTGTGAACCCCAGGCTCCCATTCCGCCCGGCAATGGCTGTGGGGAAGAGCTGGCATCCTGGCTAAAAGACAAGCCCCAGCTGCCCAAGGTATCCGGCATCAACAAGCGACCTGAGCTACCTGCGCGTTGTGGCAACTGACCCCAAGCTGGTATGGTGGTGCACTCTTGGTCGTGCACCATCCATGGCGCACTATCGACTCGAAATACCAAAGGAGAACAACAAGATGGCCACATCACTCTGGCGCAGAACCACGCAGAGCCTGTTGACCCTGACCCTGCTGCTCGGCCTGACCGGCTGCGGCATGAACAACATTCCGACCCTGGATGAGCAGGTTAAAGCAAGCTGGGGGCAGGTGGAGAACCAGTATCAGCGCCGCGCCGATCTCATTCCCAATCTGGTGGCAACCGTCAAGGGCTACGCCAGCCATGAGCAGGAGACCCTAAAGGCGGTCACCGATGCCCGTGCCCGGGTCGGCAGCGTACAGGTGAGCGATCCTGCCCAGCTCAAGGAGTTTGAAGCGGCGCAGAACCAGCTCTCCAGCGCCCTCTCCCGCCTGATGGTGGTGGTAGAACGCTACCCCGAGCTGAAAGCGGATCAGCAGTTCCTTGCCCTGCAGGCACAGCTGGAAGGAACCGAGAACCGCATCTCGGTGGCTCGCCGCGACTATATCGAGGCGGTGCGCCAGTTCAATACCGAGATCCGCACTTTCCCCGGCGTTATCTGGTCCAAGCTGCTCTACTCGGATCTGGAGGCCAAACCCAGTTTCAGTGCCAAACCCGGTGCCGATGAGGCGCCCAAGGTCAGCTTCCAATGAAGATGATGCTGCGCTGGTTTCTTCCCTGTCTGCTGCTCTGGGCCACTGCCCTGCAAGCGGCACCCGACTTCCCGACGCTGAGCGGACGGGTGGTGGATGAAGCCAGTCTGATGTCCCGCAAACAGGCCCATCAACTGACCCAACAGCTGGCCGCCTTTGAAAAGCGCAGCGGCATCCAGCTGGTGGTGGTCTCTGTCGACAGCCTCGATGGGGAGACCATCGAGGAGTACGGCTACCAGCTCGGTCGCCACTGGGGGATCGGCCAGAAAGGCAAAAACAATGGCGTGTTGTTGCTGATCGCCCAGGATGAGCGCAAGGTGCGGATCGAGGTGGGATATGGGCTGGAAGGCGCCCTGCCCGACGCCATCGCCGCCAACATCATCCATGGCCGCATCCTGCCCGCCTTCAAGCGCGGCGATATGGTGGCCGGGATCATGACGGGCAGCCAGAGCATTATGAAGGCACTCGCCGGAGAATATCAGCCGGTCGAGCAGCCAAAGAGTGACAACGGTGGCGGCCCCTGGCTGTTTATTCTGGTGGTGATTGCGATGATCGTGCTCCACAACCTGCGCGGGGGTGGTGGCGGTGGGCCGGGAGGACGACGTCGGTCGACCTACATGGCCGGTGGATTGGGTGCCGGCTCCTTTGGTGGTCGCTCTGGCGGCGGATTCAGCGGTGGCGGCGGCAGTTTTGGCGGCGGCGGAGCCTCCGGTGGCTGGTAACAGGAGTAAAGAGACAAATCATGATTTCTAAACAGTTCTTCCACACGCTTCAGGCCAAGGTGCGCGAAGCGGAGCTAGAGACTGATGCTGAACTGGTCACCGTGCTGGCCCCGGCCAGCGATGGCTATCGCTACATTCCCACCCTCTGGGCGGCGCTGCTGGCGATGCTCACGCCGCTGCTGGTGTTCCAGCTCGGCTTCTGGCTCGGCTGGTACGAAATCCTGCTGGTGCAGTGGTCGGTCTGGCTGCTGCTGAGCCTGCTGTTCCACTGGACCCCCATCAAGATGCGGCTCATCCCGAAGAAGGTTCGCCAGCACCGGGCTGCGCTGATGGCTCGCCTGCAATTTGTCGAGCAGGGGCTGCACCGCACCCGCGACCGGCTCGGGGTGCTGATCTTCGTCTCGGCCGCCGAGCACTATGTAGAAATACTGGTGGATGACGGCATCGCCCAGCATATCGACAACGGCCAGTGGCAGGAGATCATCGACGACTTCGTGGCGCGAGTGCGCAACAAGGAGATCGAACAAGGTTTTCTGGAGTGCGTTGAGCGCGTTAGCGCCATTCTGACCGATGCCTTCCCGGCCACCCGGGATCAAAACGAGCTGCCGGACAGCCTGATCATCCTCGACAAGCCCTGATCCGGTTTAAAAAACCGGCATTCTGCGCAAGGGTTAAGCATTCGGAAAAGATTATGAAAAATAAGGGGAAAAGAGGTTGACCCACACAGCCCTTTCCCCTAAATTACGCCCCGTTCCAGCGCAACAGCGCAGCGAACGAAAATTTGGTGAGGTGTCCGAGTGGCTGAAGGAGCACGCCTGGAAAGTGTGTATACGGCAACGTATCGAGGGTTCGA
>NZ_JAPDCI010000027.1:0-33283 GCF_027705905.1 Aeromonas sp. Y293-4
GGTCAACCACCAGTATCGCCACGCCTTTGCCGCCCACTGGGGCGACGGCACGACCTCATCCTCCGATGGCCAGCGCTTCCGCGCGGGTGGCCGGGGCGAGAGCACCGGGCACGTCAACCCGAAGTACGGTAGCGAGCCGGGACGGCTGTTCTATACCCATATCTCCGACCAGTACGCGCCGTTCAGCACCCGCGTGGTGAATGTCGGCGTCCGCGATTCCACCTATGTGCTCGACGGCCTGCTGTACCACGAGTCCGACCTGCGGATCGAGGAGCACTACACCGACACGGCCGGCTTCACCGATCACGTCTTTGCCCTGATGCACCTGCTAGGCTTCCGCTTCGCGCCGCGCATCCGCGACCTCGGCGAAACCAAGCTGTACGTGCCGCAGGGCGTGCAAGCCTACCCGACGTTGCGCCCGCTGATCGGCGGCACCCTGAACATCAAGCACGTGCGTGCCCACTGGGACGACATCCTGCGCCTGGCCAGCTCGATCAAGCAGGGCACCGTCACCGCCTCGCTGATGCTGCGCAAGCTCGGCAGCTACCCGCGCCAGAACGGACTGGCCGTGGCCCTGCGCGAGCTGGGCCGGATCGAGCGCACGCTGTTCATCCTGGACTGGCTGCAAAGTGTTGAACTGCGCCGCCGCGTGCATGCCGGCCTGAACAAAGGTGAGGCGCGCAACTCGCTGGCCAGGGCGGTGTTCTTCAACCGCCTTGGGGAAATCAGGGATCGGAGCTTCGAGCAGCAGCGCTACCGGGCCAGCGGCCTCAACCTGGTGACGGCGGCTATCGTGCTGTGGAACACGGTGTACCTGGAACGCGCCACCCAGGGGTTGGTCGAGGCCGGCAAGCCGGTGGACGGCGAGCTGCTGCAATTCCTGTCGCCGCTGGGCTGGGAGCACATCAACCTAACCGGCGATTACGTCTGGCGGCAGAGCCGCAGACTGGAAGACGGGAAGTTTCGGCCCTTACGGATGCCCGGAAAACCTTAGCGTACGATTTTTTCCGAATTCTGCGGGCTCCCCTGTAACAAGTCCTATGATGTGGTGCGGGTGTCAGACTTAGAAATCGCCCAACGCGACGGCGACACCGTGGAGGGGAAAGCCACTGTGACTGTCCGGCGGAATGTTGATGACTGTGGATCAGAGTCGTTTCAACTCGCGTCCTGGTTCGGGAAATCACGCACTATCACCCCTGTTAGCTTCCGGCCATTGCCGGGGTATGACCTACGGACCTATGACACCTTCTCGGTCAATAAGGAAGGCCGCGCTACTGGTCTACAGGATGGCACTGGCTTCTCGGGGATCATGTGTCAGGGCTTGACCAGCTGTGATGCGTACCGTCGACTTGATGCAGAGATTGGAGACAAAGGCATGCCGATGACCTGGGGCTACCATGACCTTTCTGTTTCCCCTGACGCCGGGACTGTGGTCGTTCGCTATTTCGTGAGGTTACCTTCATCCTTGCTTGGGCAGTTAGACGAGATGAAATTCCGCGTGGTGCCGGGAGCATAGCCGAGACAGCATCCTCGGGATGACTGCCACAAGATCACATCTATACTGAACCGGCTCACCTATAGGCTTGATGAAAGCCCCTATAAAATTTCCCCGCCTGATGGCGGGGTTTTCTTTTCAAGGATGATGCTTATTTTTATCCACCAACCGGCTCAACACATGCGCCAGTTTCACCGTAGCGAAGGATCAGGCCCTTCCCGACTGAAACTAAGGGGCTCTCGTCAGGTAGGGCGTTAATCTGGCCTTGGATCTGCCGAACGGCAACTTTCGCAAGGGGCGGTGCGCCGCCTTGAATTTCGGCATCGGCCAATTGAGTTCCGAGATAACCGCATGTACTTCAAGCATATCGTCAGCCATGCCGAATACGACAAGCTAACCGCCAAATACCGGCGAGCAAAGGCGTAACCATCATGATGAATCACGCACTCGTGACTATTAGAGAGGCGTTGGCCCAGATGCCCTACCTCACTCAGATCAATAACCAGGATGAGTATGAAGAAGCCCTGGCTTTGATGGATGAGCTGGTGGACGACTACGACACCAACAAGGGGCTGATCGTCATGCTGACCACCAGCATAGAGAAATGGGAGGACCGCACCGAGGAGTTCACCGCTTTCAACCTGGCTGTGTCTGGCGTGGCGCCGGGCATCGCGGTATTGAAGACGCTGATGAGCCAACACCACCTCGGAGTGGCCGATCTCCCCGAGCTGGGGTCTAAATCGAATGTCAGCAAGCTCTTGAACGCCGCAGACGGGAAGAAGCTGAATAAGCAACACATTGAAGCACTGAGCAAGCGGTTCCGTGTTTCCCCACCCTTGTTCTTTTAGCCTGGGAGGTTCGCCGCCGGGCCGGTGCCGGGGATGGCCAGCGGTTTGCCTGGTGCGGGAGTCGCCGGTCACCCCTCAATGTCGTGGTGCGACATCGAGCGCCGGGGGCCTGGTGTTTCGCCTGGGGGTTCGCCTCCGGGCAGGTGCCGGGGATGGCCAGCGGTTTGCCTGGTGCGGGAGTCGCCGGTCACCCCTCAATGTCGTGGTGCGACATCGAGCACCGGGGGCCTGGTGTTTCGCCTGGGAGGTTCGCCGCCGGGCAGGTGCCGGGGATGGCCAGCGGTTTGCCTAGTGTTCTAGTTCACATCCTTCCCGCTAAGATAGCGTTGGAGCCGGTCCCTACGTGCCCGCCAATGGATCGCCCGTGACATTGCCGCTGCGGATCCACAGGTACCGAAACACAGCCACATGAACGGGCCCCATCCCGCAATAATCAGCCCGCCGCACATACCGATAACGGAACCGATCACAAACGACCGGCAGATGTCCCTACCCTCAAACGTTATTCGCACAGCCGTCCCTCACTCATAAAAAAAACCGCCTTGGAGGCGGCTTTATCGGCCTAGCATCAAGCCTGACATATGTCTAAACACATCCTATGGACCGTCTCAATGCCGGGTATAACCTCATCGGCTTGGCTGAAATCGAGGTTGTAATTATTAGGGTCCATAAAGAGCGATAGTGCCGCTACATTGTTGACACTCTCAAGCAGCGCCAACACCTTCCCATCATACTCATAAGAGAGCCGGAAGTGACCATGACTCACTGAATTGAGACTCACCAGAAAGCGTGTAGATTCACCAGCCGTTTTTTTGGAAATAGAGCGTACATCTATCATTGCCAATTTACCTGTATCGGGGTGGGGATGGCCCCACGTATGTCTTTAACTGCCACAGGAAGGGACGGGAAAACATCCATTCCTGTCAAAGTACGAAACTGTGTGAGACTCAGCTTCCCTATGTTCTGGTTCCCATCATTTGCTACCAGATACACACCTACAGCATTCGAGGCCGGGGCATATACGGCTTTAAATATGTTTGAAGGAATAGGCATACCAGACTGACCTAGATACTGGGTCTTACCGAAGTAGAGTGGGCCGGTCACCACATTCACTGGCCCTTTACTGGCTAAGTAGCGAACCGTGCGCTCAACGTCTGCCCAGATGCCACGATTAACCGAAGGGGATTGTGGTACAACGTTCGCCATCGAGAAGGATTGCGCTTGAGATGCCGTTGATGAGAAGTCCCCAGCCGGGGCTAGGTGCCCACGGTCATAACCAGATCGACCATAGCTCTCCGGGGACATACGCATAGGCACCGGTAAGCGGGTTTCCTCATAGAACTCAGTATTCCCGCGACTAATTTTTCCAGCCCCTCTCACCTGCGCCGGGGTTAACCTCTCCACGGCGTAAATGGCTGACTTGTTGAGCGCAGAAACATAGACCGCATATTCCTCGTTGCAGACCTCATAGAAGTCCCCATTGAGGGGAGCTATCAATGCAGGCGCTTCCTTCGCTAAATAGAGCTCGGGGCAGCCAGAATCAGCAGACGCAGCGCCGGAGCAGGCGATTGCCATGAGGGGCAATATCTTGATGATAGAAGACCGTTTGACCCTGGCAGTTGAGGGCTGGTGGCCGCACACATCACAGGTTTTGCCGTCGTGACTCTCAACAAACCCGTAGCAATCTGAGCAAAAGATCAACGATGACTTATCTTGTGACATCTTGTGGAGCAAATGATAACACCATATGAATTTCAAGATACACCCTCATATACACACTATGATAGCCTTATAGGATATAGTAAGTAAGTTTCAAAACGAAATCTAAGAGAGCAGTGATGTTATCCCCAGAACAGACAGTAATTGAGACCGCAATTTCTACCAGAACAGGCAATAACCTAGCCGTAGCACTTCCCGGCTCAGGCAAGTCAACTACGTGTGTCGCGGGCATAGTTAAGCTGTTGCAGGTTAACAAGAAGGCCCGACCCTGGATGGTTACCTTCACCAAAGCCGCCACGATCAGCATTACCAACAAGCTCTCCGTCATCCTGTCTAACGCTGACTTTGACCGCGTTGGGATCTCGACCTTCCACTCGATCATCGGCGCTCAATACAAGATGCTTCCAAACGCCAAGGAGATCATCCTGGGGGTCAAGCAAAGCAACATAGTTTTGCAGGCCATGACGCAATCGCTCTATGCAGGGAAGTTTGAGGAGGCAAGCAGTCTCATCGACAGTGAAACTCGCTCACTGGTCATCAACAATGACCACATCAGCAAGCTCACAAAGGCGTACCTGGCCATCCTCGATAAGCGAAACATCACCGATTACAACCTTGTGTGCCGTGAAGTGGTGATGGCGCTACGCCTGAACAAGATCCGACGGCTGAACATAACTCACCTGATCGTTGATGAGTTTCAGGACACGGATGAAGTACAGCTTGCTTGGATGGAAGCGCACGCGCTTGGCGGGGTGAGCGTTACCGCCGTGGGGGATGATGATCAGTCAATCTATTCGTTCCGGGGTGGATTGGGCTTCGAGATCATGACGCAATTCATGGAGCGTTTCAGCGCCCAGATGTACTACCTCTCAAGCTGCTACCGGTGCGGCAGCATGATCCTAAAAGCCTCAGAGCGGATCATTGTGCCGAACCAAAAACGCATCGCAAAGGCCATGAATGCCGCCAGCGGCCACACAGGTACCGTGCACATCAAACCCTCACCGGATCGCGGTCTATCATATGCCCGACTGGCTAACTCAATAGCAGACACGCAGGGTAGCTGGGCCGTGTTAGCCAGATCTGGATTCTATTTGGATAAGGTCGAAATCGCACTCAACGAACAAAACATTGCTTGCCGGAGGTTGGGCGGTAAGTCCATCTGGGACACCCCTATCGCCGACTCGGTGCTGCGATTGCTCAAGCTGATCCTGGTCCAACAGATCGACCGCTCCACCCACTATTTCATGTCCCACATGCTGCAAATGGATGAGGATGAAGTGGCAGAGTTCGAGGCCACCGCACAGATGCACCTCGCCGAAGCGGTGCTAGAGATGGAGACCGGCGAGGCCAAGAACCTGATGCTCATGGTGCTGGCCATGGCAAATGACACTGACGATACCAGCAAAATCTTTGACCACATCAAGAAGCTGCGTGAGCGCATTGCCGACTTGCACCTCGAAAAGCGGGACTGCACGATTGCCAACCTGCTACTGGATAACCTGGAGGATAAAGAGGGGTCATGGCATCACCGACTCGGTTACTTTGTCCGGCGCCTGGAGCGGTTCAAAGCCAATGGTGAGTTGAAGTTAGAGCCTACCGTTGTGGTGCTGACCACCCTACACAGCTCTAAGGGCCTGGAGTGGGATAACGTGGCCATCATCGACGTTAACGACAAGAACATCCCTTCCGAGAAGTCCGACACCGCCGCCGGGATGGAGGAGGAGCGGCGCCTGATGTTTGTCGGGATGACCCGAGCCATCCACCGCTTAGAGCTCTATTCGCATGGCCGCCACTCCCACTACATCGACGAGCTCATGCTAGACGACTCCCTGACGATCCAGTGGGAGGAGTTTGTCGAGCATGAAGGTGCCAGCGGACCCCAAAACACTCAGGAAATGGCTTAAAGGCACTTGACGGGATAACCCATAGTCAATATCATTGGCCCAATGCCTATACGGCTACGACGCTTCAAGCACTTCTACCCACACGGGTAATGACTCGAAAAGCAATGAGCGCCCGCGGCGCAATGACAATCACCCCAGCTCCCTCAACGTCCACCTGCGACACCGAGGTACAGCATGGGGTGATTTGTCGTACCCGCTGCTCAACGTAGTGCACCTTCGCACCAGCCTCCCTGGTGCCCACATTCAATCAGCAGGTGATCTCCCGCCTACTGAACCGGTTTACCCAATCGTGATTTACAAACTTATTTGTGCATTAAGATGCTCTTATTTGTGAGTTATCACGCAAGATTATGCGTATCTTGTCAATCAAACGCGGCGCTCCGATAACTATCAGAACGTGACGGTGCTTTCATCACTAATCCAAACAGATTATCCGATGACTGCATCATAGATGCCTAGTTGGACTCTCTAAATTTCAACGGCATGTTTATCATGTGGCGACCTTCTGGTTATAACCTCTACCATTAGCACACTACAATTAGTTTGCTCACGTAGATATGCTCGTTCAACGATTTTTTCCATTGGAAATTTAAAGTGACTCAGCGCCACTCATATGAGCGGCCATTACTTTCACATCTTTATCTGCTTGATCGTCTTTGAAAGCTTTTGCTTTTATTGGTCTGATCGCAGATTTGATCTGATAACACTTTCACATCCCTCGGGATTATGAACTCATCACGAGTTATGGAGCATTAATTATTATGATTAGGCATTTTATTGCAGCAGTCAAATCTATTGTTCTTTATGTAAGCCTTTCACTCTTCTCAACTATCATTGCGAAGTATGTAATGGTTAATCTTTTTGGATAAAAATTTAACTGCTAATTTGGTGCAGGAGAGACATCTAGTTGCGCTAAATGACATTGCCAATTCTATCCTTCATGGATATTAACTCCCTCGGGAAATAACACTCGCAAGAGTAAGGACTATATATGTTTATTCTTAAAGCTATGTGTATCTTCACGGCCACCGCTTACACGTTGACCGAAGTTGCCATTCATTTTGTGCAACCTCTGTTCAATTTAAGCTGACCGTCAAGGTCATTAAAACGGTGTGGGATTAATGAGTGCGTTCACGATTCGTCGTCTTCGCTCTCGTTGCTCAATCCCGCACCGGCTGTATCACCCCCTTGCGGGCACAGCACTCAAGCGCCCTTCCCTACCGGAGAGCGTTTGAGGCTGTGTCCGTAGTCAACAAATCGACCGTTCGAGGGGGTTATATGGTAGTTCTCAAATACATGCTGGGTTTTGGCGCAACTGCATGGGTGTCTGTTCAAGTAGTCGCAATGTGCGTTGCCCACTACTTTCATTGAGAGCAAGGTGCGGGAGATACATTCGTGTTGATCCCGCCTCTATCCTCCCCCCCCCCCCTCTCAGCTATCAACAAAACACCCCTCCGGGTTTTTTCTTGATGTCTGATTTTCCCAACTGAGTAATAACTTTTCATTTTGCTTTATTAAGCATCATTTAAAGATTACTCGCCAGTCAGCTCAACTGGATAATCCCGAGCGCATCAACATCTACGGATGCTGGTGGACGGTAAGACTGAATATAAAAGGTCGAGCCTGTAGTGCAGTGAAGATGAAACTGAAAATTCATCGACGTAGTTTTTCTACGTGGCGACTCATTCCGAGTCTTACGCCGTTGGCAATACACCGTTGGTAATGCGCCATATTGGCTATGAACCGTTGGTTATAACACCCTATGGGTAATGATGCGTTCGCGCAAGAGGATATATATATGTTGAAAGCTATCATTAAGTTCTTTAAGTCTGAGTCTGTTTCTTCTAAGTCTGTAATTGTGTCAGTTCCGGTTATATATGATGAAGGGTATTACGATACCCCGGCATACATCCGGTTCAGAAAATAATAAAGGGGGTTGTATGTCAATCATTAAAAAAGCCTGGGATGCTGTTGCATCTTGTGGCGGTTGGCAATCTGTTTATGGGTATTATCCTGCCCTTATGGAAGCAACTAAAGCTGGTCTTCCCCAAGTCAGCTGCCCTTTTACCGGCCAAGGCAAGACTAAGTTCCGACTCTACAAGGACTGGAATGAAAGCGGTGCTGGTTACCACAATGACTTTGGTCGTATCGCAAGTGGTATTGATATGGTCATGCTCCTAGAGCCTGATTATTGTCAAGGTCGCGCAGGTATGGCAGCAAAGAAAATTGTTGAGCTGCTGAAAGGTACGTCCTCTGCAACTCGGTCTCCTGTCGCTGTTTCTTCCAAGATACCTACGGTGTCTGACGAAGACCTCAACAAACGCCGTGGGACGCGTGACGCCTTGCTCAAACGAGCGCTACCAAGTGCCGGGCACTGGTTGTATAAGGCGTACTGTAAGAGTCGTGGTGTTGCACCCATCCCCTGTGACGATCTACTCGTTGCGCGGGGCGTGTATCACAGAGACGAATACGGCAACAAGTCCTACAAAAACGCCATCCTGGGTGTCATGAGAACGCCGAACGGTGAGGTTCTTACTGTTCACCGGATCTATCTTGACGATAAGGGTAATGGCATCAAGGGCGACAATCGCAAGATGCTGCTTTCCCCACCCTGTCAAAAGGGCGAGGTATTGGGTAGTGCGATACGTTTAGCAGCGCCCCGCAAGGGTCCACGCGGCAACGTATTGGGGCTCACAGAGGGAATAGAGACCGGCCTAGCAGTCATGCAAGGTGCCGATCTCCCTGTGTGGTCCTGCTATTCAACCGCCTTGCTTGAGGCAGTTGTGATCCCCGATGAAGTCGAGAAGGTGGTGATATTCGCCGACTACGACTACAAAGGCGGCGCCGGTCTTGATTCAGCAGAAGTGCTGGCCGCAAGACTGCGCAAGGAGGGCAAGTATGTTCGCATAGTTGTCCCCAAAGAGCCGCCCGGATTCAATCCGGAAGGCAAAAAAGGCGTGGATTGGTTGGATGTTTTCAACTGCTCCCGCACTGAGTTTCGTAAGCAGGTACGTGAGTGCCTGTCCCTCGAACTCTAACTCCTCCGCTCACGCGGTAATGACCGCCACTGCTTCGCCAGTGGCAATAACACCCTCGGGTAATGACATCTAATGTCCGACAAGGACACGGAGATAAATATGAATAACGCAAGCAACGTAGTCGAGATCGCAGAAGTAGTAACCCCGGCAGTAACCCTGCCTTCGTTCGTATCAGTGGACTGTGCCCAGGTTCTTCCCGAACTTGGCATCAACCTCCCTGTTTATGTCTGCGAAAACGCTGGTGAATATGCTCGCCTGGTTCCTAGTGAACCGGTTGGTTATTTTGTCCAGCACGTAGAAGCAAAGAGAGCCATGGTTTGGGCGGCAACTCCCTCTATGAAGCAATCCCTGCTTCTACAAGGCGAAACGGGCACGGGTAAAACCGAGTTCGTATCGTTTCTTGCTTCGCGGCTTGGCATGCCGCTCGCACGAGTAGAATGCCACTGCTCGATGACACCGGACGTTCTGGACGGTGGATTCAGGTTGGTAGCAGAAGGAAACGGTGTGGTTACTCGTTACATCCTCAGCGATGTGATGCGTATCTACCGTGATGGTGGTTGGATCCTGCTCGATGAGGTCGATAAGGTGTCGGATGAAGTTTCATCCCGCCTGCACGCTCTCGCCGACGGCAAACCTGTCACCATTCCTGAAACCGGTGAGGTGATCAACAAGCACCCAAACACGAAAGTGTGGGGTACATCGAACACCGTAGGTGACGGCACCAGTATGCGCTATGTGACATCAAGAAGCCTCGACGCTGCATTTCGTGCACGTTGGGCGGCGATTCAGATCAAGTATCTGTCGCCATCTGATGAACTGGCCATGCTGTCCAAGCTCTATCCGAAGTTTGGTAAGGGGTTCCTGACCGCCATGGTGAAGTTGGCCAATGAATGCCGCGATGCGGCACTCGGCCCTAACCGCGACGGAAAGGTTGATAACCCCATGTTTGCGATCTATGCCACCCGCACCCAGCGCAATATTCTGGACGCGGCCCTGGCATTTGGTGCAAATGGCGAGCTAATCACCGCCATGAATTTCGCGTTCCGCGATATGTGCACCGAGGTAGATAGAGAGATCTTCGATGGCCTGTGCCAGCGAGTCTTTGGAGTCGACCTGATCAAAGACAAGACGACGACCGGTGCGCTTATCCGCAAGCTGTAATCGTTAAACCACTACCCACCAGCAGTAAAACCCCGCAGTACCAATTCAACGACGCACAACCCACCTCCAGCAATGGCAGGTGTGCTTTGTTGCGTCTGTTGGCTACGACCATAACGCGTTCGCGCAATGAATCGCTTCGGCGAAAAGGATGATGTCATGACTACAGCTACTAATGTGCTTGCCCAGGGCTTTGCTCTCGTTCAATCCCCCGTCAAAAAGGGGTGCGACGGCAAAGTTGCTCTTAAAGGGTCACAGTCCATCCTGAACGGCCAAACCCTCACGGGGGCAGCCATCAAGGAAGGGCGTGTGGAGTGGTTCCCCGGTGACAAGCTGCGCTTTAAAGGCGCTTGTTACAAAGCGATGGATCGTCTGATCCAGAGCTACGGGATAGCTTGGGGTGCCGGTACGCTCGTACCGCTCTACAAGCTGCAAAACTTGATGGATGAATTTGAGCTGCTACAGCACAAGTTCATGCAAGAGGTCGACTTCCTGCAAGGGAACTATGACCTCTACATCGAGGCTCACAAGGTTAACCAGCCAGCCGCAGTGCAAACTGTGATTGATGCGGTTCGCCTTCCCTGGGCTGAGTTCAGAGGGTCGTTCAAAGTCGTTCTGCCAGTGCCGTCTGTTTTCCAACCATTGACCGACAACCTCCAGGGTTGTGCCACAGATATTGTGGATCAGGCGATGCAGGAGATCAGCGACCAGGCAGAGGAGATTTACGACAAGATGCTTGGCAAGAAGGTTATTGATCCCAAGAGTTTGCCCCCGCTTAAACGGTTGGTAGAAAAGTGCAGAGATTTTGCAATTCTGCACCCGGCGTTCACTTCGTTTGTCGACATGTTCGACACCCTGGAGAAGACGTTGGTACCGCCGATTGCCGGTGATGTGCAAGCGCAATTGCTTGGTTACCTCGGCGTGCTGAGTGACCCCAACGCAATCAGCACTTGGATGAGCAACAACCAGGCCGACACCGACATTGAGGATGATCTCTTGCAGAGCATCTTCGGTATGGGCGCGGCCAATCAAAGCAGTGTGCAACCTGTTCCGGTCTTTACTCCTGGTCCTTCTACTACCGCAGCCACTCCGGCGGCGGGAAATAAGATCACGATGAAGAATCCGCAGGCCGCTCCGGTAGCCGTAACCCCCAATTACGATTGGGAAACGTTTGGCGTCTAATCCTTCGGGAACCTACGACCCTCCATCTGGAGGGTCTTTTATTAGGACAAAATCATGTCATTGAACCTTCGGGTACTCTCCACCCTCGGCTCCACCATTGGTGGCGCCAACACTAAAGTCATCCTCGGATCGCAAACCTATTGCACTAAGGATGTAAACGGTAACTGGGTGATTTCAGTTGCAATTAACCAAAACATGACCGAACGGGACATGCAGCTCGTTAACGGCTACATCGACCATGAGGCTGCACATGTGCGCTTCACGGACATGGAAGAGTTCAGAAAAGCCTTCTCGCTCGGTGAGCAAGTCAGGCACTTCTGTAACTCGATTGAAGACATTCGGATAGAGGGTTTAATCTCTCAGCACTATCCGGGCGCAGCCCTGAACCTGAATCGCACCGCTACCAAGCTGTGTGAAGATGATCGTTTCTGGGCCATGCCGACTCCAGAAATGGGGCTGTATTCTCTGGTTAGTTGCTTTGTGTTGTACGGGGGTCGTTATCACTACCTCAAACAGCTTGCACTTGCTGAACGCTGTGAGTCGGCCTTTGGTTTGCTCAAGCAACGTGTGTCGGCAGCTTTGTTCTCGGAGTTTGCGAACTGCTTCATGCAAATGAGGAAAGTTTCAAGCACTCAGGAGACTTTGGCACTCGCAATTGCTATCAACGATCTCCTCAAGCAGGCGGTTGATGAGGAACAGCAAAAGCAAGAGCAAGAAAAGGAGCAAGAGAATGGCGGATCCGGTGACGGTGACGCTGATGACTCTGGCGATGCCGGTGACGGTGACGCTGATGAGTCTGGTGAAGCCGGTGACGGCGAACCCGATGAGTCTGGTGAAGCCGGTGACGGTGAACCCGATGAGTCTGGTGAAGCCGGTGACGGTGAACCCGATGAGTCTGGTGAAGCTGTCCAAAACGGTGCAGGTTGCAGCCGGGGTAATGACCAGGATCTTTGGCATGATGAAGCTGGTAACGAAATCGTTCCTGCTGACATCTGCGAAGGCCTGGCTGAAAAGCTGCAAGAGCTGTTTGAAAGCACTCTGGTACCTGGCCAAGAAGATCCATTTATGTCTGCTTTGCCGATGTATAGGATGATCAGCCAAGTCCCATGCGCTTACCCGGTAAATATCCGCGCTGTTCAAGCCGTCCAATTGGCCCTGAATAAATGGTGTTTAAGTTTCACCAACACGAAACAGACAACCCAGCGTTCAGGCTCTCGCCTCAACACCCGACAACTAGCTGGAGTGCCTGCGGGCAATTTCCGCGTGTTTGATCGCACGCAACATGCAAGAACCCCTTCCGCTGCCGTTCAAGTTCTCCTCGATGCTTCTGGCTCGATGACGAACATGAACAACAACCGCCAGATACCTCAAGTAATGGCAGGTTCAGCTTGTGCCTCGCTAGTTAAGGCTCTGCAAGGGTTGAAGAGTTTCGCGGTCTCCGTGATGCAATTCAACCAAAGTGTCGCCCTGGTCCATGACTGGGAAACACGCGGCTCTTTGGGCTTCCTTCGTAGTCCTGTTGGTGGCACTGAAACAAGTGGTGCCTGCTACACAGCAATGTCAAATCTGATCACTCGAAAGGAGGACACGAAAATCCTGTTCATCCTGACTGATGGTGATGGTGACTTATCTCAAGTCCTGCCTTATGCGGAGCAAAATGGTGTCACCATTTGCGCTATCCGCTTTGGCCGGGAATTTGATGTGCTGACAGGCCTGGATCCCTCTCTGCAACCGTTCTGCACTGATCTGAACACTCTCCATGAGATGTTTACGGCTGTGCTGATGAAAGCAATGGGAAGAAGCTAAGGAAGTGGAAGTGATTGAGTGCGCTCCGGCGCACTTTTTTTATGCCTTCGGGCTATGACACCCTCACGGGTAAGGACTAGCAATGAACCTGAGTACAGAACTCACCTACATCCTGAGTGGAACACCCCTCTCGGTAAGCTGTTATTCCGGACGTTTCATGTTCGGGAAAGAGTGTTTGGCCATCTCTGGTGAAGAGGACGATTTGTTCCTGCACCTGACGGCCACCGGCCTTGCAGCTCGCCTTGGCGTGCCTCGCAAAGACGATCTTGGGAAGGGAGAAGTCTGGTATTGGCCCGATCTGCCTTGGGATGAGACCGTGGATATTGATGAAGTGAAAGCTCCTCCAGTGATGGTTGAGCTCAAGCAAGTCGAGATCCCGGTTGAACTCCAGGGCTTCCAGGCCGCCAGCTCCGTGTTCGTGTCGCTACAACGACATATGCAGGGAGATTTCGGATGTGTGCCGGTACACGAAGCTCAGGCCAACCGTGCCGCGCTCGCGTCCGGCTCAGGAAAGGAAATCAGGAGTGAATACCCCTGGATTTTCGACCTCAGCAAACGGCTTGTCATCGTTACTAACGATGTCAAAACCACTGTTGCACTGATCTAGTCTAGTCCCCGTCTTTGACGGATTAACGGCCTTCGGGCCACGACGCTCATTCCGAGCAATGCGCCTTCGGGCAAAGGAGTTAGTTATGAACAACGTTACCGTTACCACCCTGCCGTTTGAAATTGCCCCCTCCCCCATCATGTTCTACATGGACTACGGGATTAAGGAGTCGGGCAAGACCCTGACGGTTTCCTACCTGGCTGACGATGAGGACGGAGAAAACCCCGTTATGTATTGCGATGGGATGGGTGCGATTTTCACCTCACATCGTAATGCTCGTCGCTCTGAACATGAGCGCATGCAAGAGGCGCTGGCCCTAGATTCCTCCTGGGATCCGGACCTGTCTCTGCTTGAAAGTGGCGCACCCGAACTTGCGTTTCGCAAGGCATGGATCGCCGCTGCCAAGCAGCATGTTGAGTTTATGGTTTGGGCAGATGAAACAGGTCGCAGAAGCAACCCGGACGAAGCGTACTACCACCGCCGCGCAAGCGCCTTCTGGCGTGAGTGTGGGCGTTCTGGGATCGGCGGTGTGTCTATTTGGCACTTCGCTTTCTCTGAATCGGTAGCTCATGAGGTTTGGGCCGATCTGCGTGAGCAGGGGGTCATTGGGGCTAAGGATTTGGTCATGCTCGACTGCTATGAACATGGCGGTCAGTCTTGGTCCATCTCTGGCACCGGCACTCAATGTCGCTGGGACACATCCCGTGGCGCGGGTGTTTGGGTACCAGACGCAGATTGCATAGCTGCTATTGAGCTCCAGAAGGCCGTATACGCCTTCGGGGACATCAACAAGGTTCGTGGTTCATGGCAGGTATCCCTTGATGCCAGCGACACCACACGCAGCTTCTCTACGGAGGATCAGGCGTACCTGTGGCTATCAATCTATGCCGAAGGCAAGAAGGTAACGAAAAAGATGCTGGCCACTGGCCGGGATCGAGCTCATTACCATATTTGCCGAGGCGTTCTGGACCAGTACAACGCATGGCTCGCCGGGGAGTGCTATGGGGTCGTCGTTGCTACTTTCAGCAACATCGGAACCGAAGCTGAACCGGAATGGGAGTTGGAAGGCTCAGATGAAACGTGGGGCTACATTGGCAGTGATTCTACTGCTGCCATGTTGCCAACCGTGCTCAATTGAGGAGGAACTATGACTACGAAAGCAGACATTCGGGCATGCCCGGAACTGAGCTCGGAAATCACCTCCGAAACTGGGTTAGCCCTGGATGTGTTTTTGTCCAGGTTCGACGTAGACGAGGATGACAGCATTGATGTCTTCGCTCTGCTCGAAGAGATCGAAGTCTGCCGCCAGGAAGGCCGGGACCACACAGCCAAAACGCTTATCGCCAGTAATGGTGGTGATGCTTATGGCTTGGAACTGGCTCACTTGGAATATGACGGAAAGCTCGCCTGTATTTTCTCAGAACCGAGCTGGCGCGGCGGGATCAGATTGTCGTTGTACGACATTCACGGTCCCATATCGCACCACATCTACACCACCCCTGAGGAGGCATTGGACGAAGCCCTGCGCTACGGCTATTGCAAACTCGCCACGGGCCAACTCGACCAAATGACGGATCTCCCGTCTTGGAAGCGTGGCCTTGAACGTGTCATGTCTGTTGCACAACGGAGCTCTCCGTTTGCCGCAGACACGACCACCTCATAACTACCTCGCTCTCCCGTTGCCAACGCCCCCCTTTCGGTGGGCGTTGTCACATCCGGAGGGTCTACCTGCCATCTGGCAATAACGCCCTCGGGCACAACTGGACAGCGCAAATGCCTCGGTATCTGCGCCGCCCTGCATGGAGCACATCATGAACCACTATCAAGCTATCGCCCTCGGGCAAAACACCGTCCTCGCTGACGGTTTCACAACCGACTTCAACCATCTGGTTGTTGAGGTTGTTCGCTCGCTCGCAGTCATGTCGAGCGGATCGGTAACGGAAATTGCCGTGCTCAACGACGAGAAGATTGTCTGCCATCTACTGCACTGCGTAGTAGCTGGCCAGCATCAGATCAGCGTGAAGCGCCCTACGGCACCAGCCAATGAGGACGAGCGGATCCAACGCTGCTCCGCCCTCTACCGGGACGCGGATAACGCAAGACTGCGCGGAAGCTACGGCATGGCCAACAAGCTGATGAACCAGGCAACCGCCATGAGTCTCAGCCCTCTGGTACATCCCAAGGCTCTCCAGTTGGCAAAGCAGGCTAACGGCCTGCTCGCCTACGGGGTCGAGGCGATCTGCAAGATGACAGCGAAGCTGCAAACCGCAGCCGAACTGCTGGCAATGGAGCAAATTGAGGTCAATGCCACCCTGGCGAATATCGAGGGTGAGCTGATGGCGTTGTCCTACTTGGACAAACTCGAACTGCTCGGCGCCAGCCGTGATGCCAAAGTGATCCAGCTCGGAACCGCCGTCGCCAATCTGGTGATCGGCACTCCATACCGTAACAGCCGCATTGCCGAGGAGGTCATCTCCCTCGGTGAGCGGTTATTCGGCGCTGTGTGGATTGATGCCCTGCTTCGGGCATAAGACTGAATGCCATCCTTCGGGATGGCACCTCCATGTAAATAAACCATTCCCTAATTTGGGATACGACGCCTTCGGGCAATAACGCTTTCGAGCAAAGGAGTTAATTATGGGTATTGTGATTGCTACCAAACTGGGAGAGAACAAAGGTCTGCCGCGTGTGTGGTGTGAGGGCCGCAAATTAGCTAGAGAAGGAATTGAGGTCGGCATGAAATATCAGCTGAACTTCAATCAGGAAACCGGACAGGTCAAAGTCAATTTTGGCCACGACCTGCCCTCAGCAAACGGGACCGTTTCGCGCCGTAAGGTGCGTGGGACTGTTGATGAGTACCTGCCCCTGATCGACATGAACGACCAGGAGTTCCTGAAACTGTTCGACACCTCTGACGCCATACGGATCGCTATCCGTGGGTTGAAGATGACTATCACCGCTCAAACCTGCGTCACTGATGCAGATGAACGCGCTGATGCGTTGCACACCAAGCTGATGAATGGCCAACCACTGACAGTGTGCAGCCTGTTCCACGGCGGCGGCGTTCTGGACAATGCCATCCACTCGGGCCTAGCTCGGGCAGGTGTCAAGTCCTACGTCAAAGTCGCTGTTGAGCTTGAATCGAAGTACCTGGAAAGCTCTTTGAAAAACAACCCGGATATGTTCAAGGACGATTCGGTTTTGTTTGAGGGGAGTATCGAGCACTTTAACCCCCGAAACGGTACCAAGGTTGATCTGCTGATCGCCGGGATCCCGTGCACAGGAGCCTCCCTCAGTGGCCGAGCTAAAAACAAGCTGGCGCACGCTGAGGAGCATGAGGGTGCTGGCGCACTGTTCTACTACTTCTTGAACGCTGTAGTAGCACTGAACCCCGCTGTCTGCGTCATCGAAAACGTTGAACCCTATGCAAACACAGCATCAATGGCCGTCATTCGGTCTGTGCTGTCTAGCCGGGGCTACACGTTGGAGGAGACCATCCTTGATGCAAGCGATTTTGGGTGCCTGGAGAAGCGCCGCCGCCTTTGCGTCGTCGCCCACACCGGCAACTCAATGATCGGTGATGTGCTGACCAACCTGGTTTCCACCAGCGTCCGGCCAGCAAACGTAGGTGAGATCCTGGAGAACATCCCAGGTGATGACCCGCGCTGGAAGTCTTTTGACTATCTGGTTGAGAAAGAAATCGCTGACAAGGCCGCAGGTAAGGGCTTTGCGCGGCAGCTGATCACCCGCGAGTCGGAGAGTTACGGCACCATCGGTCGCTTGTATGCAAAATGCAGGTCCACTGAACCGTTCCTGCAACACGATACTGACCCTGCCCTCTCCCGCTTGCTCACTCCCGTTGAGCACGCACGAGGAAAAGGCGTTCCTGTCAGCCTGATCGACGGACTGAGTGATACTACTGCCCATGAAATACTGGGTCAGGGTGTTGCTTGGACACCGTTTGAGGCAGTCGGGTTTGCCGTAGGCAGGCATCTGATTGCAGCTCTTTATCCAGAGGCTCATGATCCGGAAGTGTTGAATAACGTCGAGCTCAATCAAGGCATCCCTGCCCTGGTTGATTTGCTCTGCGCCAATCACAATCCGCATCACCCCTGTTTAGTTGCTGCATAAACCAAAAAGCCCCCGTATCGCGGGGCTTTTTTTTAATTCCTTATTCAAATCCTTCGGGATAAGAGCCCTCGGGCATTGGAGAAATTATGAATACCGTAATTCAGGCAAAACCCCTCCTTGAAATGGCATTGGATGCTCAAATCCGCGCTCATGGCGGGAGAGGCTATAACTGTGGCGTGAAAATCAAACCCAATATTGGCAGCTACTCTTGCCAATACACGTTTGACACACCGGAAGGTGAAAAAACGCTGATTACCCAAAACACCCTTAACCTCGGGCTGGTGGACGGAAACTTTGTCGTTCATGACGGTGATACCGGCGAATTTAAGCTGATCACCGTAAAGGAGATCGACAGAGCCCCCTACCGTTTGAGTTATGAAAAGGTGCTGGGCGTGACGTATCAGGAAATGATGTGGGCGTTGCAATTAATCTGGCCTAATCAGATTGTATGGCAACTCAACATCCCTGAGGCATTACGTCTCAGTACGGGGAAGGTGATTGCGAAAGCACTTCACTGAGTATGCATCATTCCATGGTTCTGAACCCACCTTTGGTGGGTTTCTTCATTATTCCTTCGGGAATTTTAGCCTTCGGGCAATAGGACACAATATGTGTATCAGTCAATTCAGCCAGCTCAACCCTGGCGCATTAATAAAACACGGTGGCACTGTCACCGTTTCAGGCGCTCTGGTCGCACTCCTTAAATCTCAACGTCGTTCCACTCTCGACACAGACCAACATCTGTACCGTGAAGGGGATGGATTTGAGTTCCGGATCGACATCGGCAAGGGGAACCCTCGGGTAACCCTGCTGCGCGGCGTGGTGAGTAGCATCGACAATCGTGCTATCTGCTACGTTGACCGCATACCGATGAGAGGCTATCGCCTCACAGAGGTTGTGTTGTATGAAGATGAGGTGACCATCGCAAAGCCGATGGACAGCACCTTTAAAAACCTGCGGGAGCTAACCTCCATCACGGGTCTTCATTTTTAATAATCAAGGTCGCCCTCTGGGTGACCTTTTTTTTTTGCCTTAATCACCATGCCGGGGTTGTGAACGATGATGCCTCAGTCATTTTTTTAATTTCACCCTTGCGTCTATCACTGGTCTGCTAGCCGCATACTTTTAAAAAAAATGAAAGTCATCATGAATTTATAATAAATGCATCCCAATGATTGCTTCGACAAAATTAAAAATATCAAAAGGAAAAATATCCAACATCCTCTTTACAGTTGATGTTTTTCAGTGTCTCATATTCGATAGCTCTAATTGTGGGGCGCTTATCGAGGTGACGGGATATGTTAAGCGAATTGCATCACACACTCAGCATGCTGGTATTCATTTTTAAAGATTCCGCCCCATTAGTTATAGCGGTAGGGTGTGTGTCTTTATTCATTTGGTGGCGACTGAAAGAGTCAAGGGGGCATGTTTCGGCGAAGCATGCCTTTATACTTATTCTTCTATTTCTAGTTATTTCCACATTCGAGGTTGGCATGAGCTACCATGATTTTAATCAAGTGCAGTCGCCAAGAATTAATTATAAGACAAACCCACTTTTTGACGACAACCAAAATTGATGCACGCCACATCTTCGTTTAATCCGTAAGAAAAAAATGGCCTGACGGCCTAACAAAGGGGCTGCATTGCAGTCCTTTTTTTGTCTTGCCATTGCATTAATGTCTTAGTCAGACATCACGAGCGCCAGGGCAGGTCATCATCAACGCCGGGTTGCTCGATTAGTTTGGCATGGTGGGTCACGGTCACGGAAAAGTGCGTGTGGATAGCAGGGTCTTGATAGAGGCTGCCCACGTTTGCCCCCCCCCTCGACCGGCACCACAACAAGCAGGCCTCAACTGGTGCCTAATGCGAACACTGTTCGCCGCTGGTACACTGTATTTATTTACAGTACATAGGCACCATCATGCAAAAACCTACCACCAACGCCCCAGAGCTACAGATCCCGTTGTTCGGTACGCGAGTTGCGTGCGGATTCCCGTCACCGGCTACGGACTGGATTGAGAAAACCATCGACCTCAATTTGCTATGTGTGCAGCACCCGGCGGCCACATTCTATGTTCGTGCCAGCGGCCACAGCATGACAGGAGTCGGCATTCACGATGGCGACCTCCTCGTTGTAGATCGCTCACTGACGCCGCGCAACGACGATACTGTTCTGGCGGCCTACGACGGAGAGTTTACCGTAAAGGTCTTCCAAACCCTGCCACGACCCGCCCTGGTGCCAGCGAACCCGTCCTACCAACCGATCTACCTGGATGAGGCCAGCGACATGCAGATTTTCGGCGTCGTGACCTACTCCCTACACCAGACCCGGCAACCATGAGTAAATTGATCGCGCTGGTGGACATCAACAACGCCTACGCCAGCATGGAACGTTTATTCCGCCCCGACCTCAAAGGCCGCCCCATCGTCGTTCTCAGCTCCAACGACGGAAACGTTGTGGCCAGATCGGCAGAGGCAAAGGCCATGGGTATCAAAATGGGTGTGCCCTACTTCCAGATCCGCTCGATGTTCGAGGCTCAAGGTGGGGTGTCGTTTAGCTCTAACTTCGCGCTCTATGGCGATATGTCAGCAAGATTCATGGCCGTTGTAGGCGGCATGGTGTCCGAATACTCCCCTTACAGCATTGATGAGGTGTTCTGCACTCTCGATCCCTGCCTGGGCGATCCTACGGCCTACTGTCGCACTATTCGAGCTCGGGTAGAGCAGTGGCTAGGGTTGACGGTGGGGATCGGCATAGGACCAACACGGACTCTTTCAAAGCTGGCCAACTATGCAGCGAAACGCTGGCAAAACCAAACTGGCGGGGTTGTCGACTTGAGCGACCCAGAGAGGCGAGCGAAGTTGATGGCACGCACGCCGGTAAGCGAGGTGTGGGGTGTTGGTCGAAGCCTAACAGCGAAGCTGGAGAGTCAGGGGATCATGACCGTGGCTGACCTCGTGGCTGTCGATCCGAGGGCTCTACGTAAAAAGCATGGCGTGGTGCTGGAACGTATAGCCATGGAGCTGCGCGGGATCCCCTGCCAGGACCTCCAAGAGCTGGTGGCCGCAAAGAAACAGATCATGGTGTCAAGATCGTTTGGACACCGGATCACCGCCATTGATGACATGAGGCAGGCCATCGCCGGGTACCTGGAGCGGGCCGCTGAAAAGTTGCGAGAGCAAGGCTCGTGCTGTCGTCATATCACGATTTTCATCCAGACCTCACCGTTCGCTAATCACCCCTACTACAGCAACCAGGCGTGCGCTAGGCTGGTTGTGCCGACTGATGACACAAGGGATCTTCTAGCTATGATCGACCCCCTGCTCACCGGGATATGGCGTGATGGCCACCTCTACAGCAAGGCCGGTGTCATGCTGGCAGATTTCTGCGATAGGGGGGCGGTCCAGCCAGACCTGTTTGCTCCATCAGCTGATCCGAAGCGTGAGGCGCTAATGAAGGTTGTCGACTCAATCAACCACGGTGGGCGCCTTGGGAAGGTGTTCTTTGCTGCCAGGGGTAGCCCGGATCAAGGCTGGAACATCAAGCGGGACCGCCTCAGCCCCAGGTACACCACCCAAATAGATGATCTGCCCGTGGTTAAGGCGTGAGGCTATTACCACTCAAAAAAAGAGCCACTTTAATGTGGCTCTTTTTCGTGGTTAGTCCTTAAAGTTTGCGTCAAATTCTATCGGCGTTTCCGGTTTCGTCTCAGGGTGGTCTTCAAACCTCATCCCCTTCATCGTCTGCTGTTGCTGGGGGTTCGTAGATCTAAATTCATTGTTCATTTCGACCTTGCCTCTGTTCGCATCCGGCACGGCGTTGGTTTGGCTCAAGTCATTCAGATCGCTTGCTGCATGAGTGTTATGATTGCGGAACAACAATTGTGCCGGGTTGAGTGCTTGGGCGCTCTCGCGGTTATATTCACGCGTAACGGCTCGATTCTCGTCAGCAGCTTTGTATACACCGACCTTGTTAATACTGGCGTCCGTAGCGGAAATATCCCCCCCAACACGACCATCAATGCCAGCTTGGCCACCGGTAACCTGACTGGAAACTTGGGCAATGTTGTTTCTGACGTTTTCAGTGCCGCCAAAGTCACTGGCTTCCTGTCTCTGGCCCGCTACTGACTGCTGGGCCGCCGTCGATAGCTGTTGGAATGCTGCTTGGTGAGAGACCTGATCAAGGTTGTGGAAGAGTTGACCTGCCACCTGACGATCATTGGCCCCTTCACCACCAAGCATGTGAAGCCCCTTGTCCATCAAGAACCCCAGGCTTGCAATGGACCCCAACTTTGTTTCGCTAAGGTTTTGGCCACCGCTGTTTTGCTTCGCAACATCCATCAAGCCCACAATCTCCTTCTGAGATTCTGCCGTTAGCTGACCATCAGAACCGATAATTTTCCGTTCTTCCAAAACAGATCTGGCAGATGGGTTACCCTGTACCAATTGATCTATAATATGCTGCGCATTGAAGCCCTTACCGGACGCACCTGCATCCTGGCCAACCTGACCAATGTTAATGCTCGATGAGAGATTGCCGTTACTGGCACTCGCCAGTAGTGCACTTTGCTGTTCCACTACAGACTTGCTATCGCTGAAAGACTTGGCGCTTTGAGCCGTCTCCTGGGCAGCGTCTTTATAACTAGAGCTGCCTTGGAGCGTGTTGCCGGTCAAATATTGCTGGGCTTTATCAAACAACGCAGAGGTATTATTCGACCCCTTAACGGACTGCTGTTTAGAGCTATCGTACCCTTCACTTTTAGATATGCCCTCTTTTTCTGACCGGGTTTTTGAGTCTGTGCCGGTCTGAGTAAGATCAGCTCCTATTGAGAAGCCACCGCGGTTGTTCTGGCCAGAGCCTTGTTTACCAAACCCTAAGCTCAGATCGAACGACCCTCCCGCCTGTGATGAAGTTGTGTTGGCTTTAGAAACCATTTTCTCAAGAGCTTGTTGGATGGAAATGCCTTCCCGTTGGGCGACCATATTTGCCACTTCCATCGTCGCCGCATACCCCTCTTGGAGTTTGGCAGCTTCGGAGGAGCTGAACTGCCTGTTGTGAGAGGCCTGCTGACCTATCTCCATCAAGTGACCCACGCTATTGGTAAGTTGAGCCTGAGACTGCTCCATCTGCTGCCTGGCACCGGTCATACCGTGACTGACCTCTTGCCGCACGGCTTGACTGGTATCGACCACTGAACCGTAGTTTGATGCACCAGACATTGTGCTACCACCTATAGCATTGGGATTCCAGACACTCTGTTGCTGGCCCTGTTTTGATGCACCGTTATCGGGGGCAGACGCTATGTTTGGCGCGACGTAATGGGTGTTGAGCGGTGCATCAGGCGTGGACTGTTTGGCCACCCCACTCATGGACTGGACCCCCTTGAACAGCACAGCCATCGACAATGCTGGGATGGCAGTCATCATCATGGAACCAACGGCCAGATAGGTCTGAGCTTTTTCGACGACACCAGGCGTCCCGTTCCAGCTCATTGCTGCCGGGCCGAATGATGAGGACGAGCTCATGTTGCTCGCCAAGGCGAAATTCAGATAGGACTCGACACCGACAGCGATCAGGGGCCACATGTTCGTAAACAGCACGAACATAATGTACGACCCGATCCCCATGAACCCCATGCGCCCGGTCACCAACATGATCAGCATGAGGGGAGCGATGAAGATGGCGAAAAACTCAAAGAAGGTGATGATGGCCGGTGCCAACTCGTTGAACATTTCATACGAGCTGGCCATTTTGATGAGCCGCTGATCTTTAGCGGTAAACATCATCTGCTCTACCTGCAAGCCGACCTTATCACGCGCATCAGTGAGGCCCTTCTTCGTGGCCGTCCAAACTAAACGCTGCAACGCCATGTTGTAAGCAGACATGCCGGTGCCGGTAAAGATCTTGGTTGCGTCCCCTATCTCATCATCGGTGATATTGATTTGCTGGTTGTAGACATCAACTGCATTTTTGAACGTCGACGAGCTGAGAAGGCCAGAGATGTAAGTGTAGGCAGCGGCACAAGTCTTCGACGTATCCGGCCCGGCCTTTTGAATGATCGGTGTTTCCCAGTATGTGTTCGTGCTTTTCAATGCAAGGAAGGTGTCTTCTGGCGCGGCATTCATCAACGCCGAGGCCTTAATCTCCTGACCGCTCCCCCCGGTGATGATGTCTCGACCCACGCAATTTTTGGCGTATTGTTCCAATGTTGCACAGAGGTCAACACTGCCTGACATCATACAGATTTGGCTGGACGCGTAATCTTCCTGGTTCAGCTTCATCAGAGCCCGCAGGGGATCCAAGCCACCATATCCAGTTGTCATGGCTGTGCCGTCCACACTCACGGGGGTCACTACAGAAAATGCCGTCCTGAGGTCATCAGTCATGTCAGTGAACAGGCCTGTTGCGATACCGCCACTAAGGGCGACAAGCAAAGGTACGTTATCAACCGACTGCGCCTGCCCCGTCACGCGGCTTTCGACCACCACGGTGACCTTGGACATGAAGACGAGAAACATGATGAGTCCGAAGAAGAAGTTGTGTACCGGCTTCTGGTTATCATCAAACGTCTTCATCAGCGACGAAATCATCAGCATCAGTAAAGACAAGATCATTGCCACGACAACCAGGGTGTTGCTGTCGCCCATCATCATAGCGAGGCCATTATAGGCCCCGACGATCATCTCAAAATTACCCGATACATATACGTTAAAAGTTTCCATGGCCCCTCCTTAAAATTGTCCAGGGCCGAGCGTTTTAGCAACTGACTCGTAGTAGGCGAAGTTGTTATAGAGGCGTTGCTGTGCCATCGCTGTCGAAGCTGACATTTCCTCCATTTGTCTGTTCAAGTTCTGCATCGCTGCATCCAGTTGCTTCATGTACTGCACTTGACTGTCGCTTTTCCGAACCCCCATCCAGTTCTGGAGGCGAGCAATGAAACCACCGATCGAATGAGCGATTACCTCGTTAGCCAAAACCTGCGAGTAGAGAGCGATATTGCCATCGGCATATCCCGGCGTTGTGCGCTCCAGGTATGCCACAAATGACGCATCAACGACGTTCAAAAACTTCTGATCATCGGCACTCAGGGCGGTATATCGACGGTTGGCCAATGAAGTATGAAGGGTGGACAAACGGGCGCTGATAACCTGAGACAAACCTTTCCAGTTAGATACCGTTGTTTTGACTGGTGCCATACATTTCGCGGAATCAGTGCAATGAAGCACGGTCACCGTGTCAGCGGCCAGTAACAGGTCTTTAGCTGTCATTGTGGGTGGGAACGGATCGCCAACAACCTGCGCCTGCTCGTTACCCTGGCTCGCCTTAACCTGCACGACGACAGTGCCAAGCATTGACTGCATCAGTTCGCGCCAGTTGTACCCACTCACCCCGTCAATGACCCAGCTATCAATCTGGTGTTTGCCCAGCTGATCCCATACGAGGTTGTATTCCGCATCTTTCAACTTCTCTGGAGTGGCTTCGAGAGCCTTCTTGGCGGAATCCTCAGTAGTTGAGGAAGCGGTACCGTAGTCTGAGAAGATACCGTTGACCACGTTCTGAGGGTCGAAAAGCGATTTCTTGTTGGCGAAGTTCATCCCCTCAGCGCCCAGCCCCTCGGAGAGCATGCTGTAGGTTTTCTGACACGCATCCCGGCTATCGGCGTTAAATTTGTTGAGCTGGTTAGAGAGGGATTCGAGCGTTGACATACAGGTAGCGCAGACAGCCTGCATCCCCACGGAAAACGCATACGTGGCCGCCCCGTTTGCAATCCCGCGCATGACCTGAACCATCTGGTCCTTGTTGATGATGGAGAATGATCCGGTGAAGAAGTCCATGCCGCCGCAACCGACGTTCAGTTTAGGTGGGACCACGGCAATAATGTTCGGCGTTACGCGGGGTACCCGCGCCGTGAACCCGCCCCCAGTGGCTCCAAAGCGTTTGGCGGTGTTGAAGCTGGTGGCCGATGTGCTGTTGGTCATCATGTCCGAGAAAATGTCTTTCATGGGGTTATCCGCCATCGCCTGCGGCACCTGTCCGAGAAGGACGCAAAAGGCCAGAATGGGGAACTTGAGCTTTATCTTGAGGTTCATTGGGTTTGTCCTCCGGCGGGGTTAACCGGCGCGGTATCATGGCTGGGGAAATTCAGGCGAGACTCAAACTCTTTGATGAGCACATCAGGACCGCTCTCTAGATCGCTCTTGTTGATCTCGATTAATGAAGGCTTGGCCGTCGGGGTGCTCAGGGTTTCTGCATCCGTCATGAGGTACTGGCGAACGTCACGAGACTCCTGCAACTCGGCTTCGGTGATGACACCCGCGCCTTGAGCGACATAAAGAATGGTGTCGACGAGCTCATCAAGGGTCAGAAGGCCCTCACTCAATTTGTGGATGGTCTTGCCGTCATTGGTAACAAGGAACATGGTGGGGGTTCTTTCAACGGCGAGCTTCATGCTCATCTCTCCCCCTTGGTCAACCACCACATCCTTGAAATCAGATCCGGGTAGAGGCTGGCCATCCATGGAGACAGCGAGCACATTCACGTTGAAGAGGCGTTCCAGGTAATTGAGGATCGGGCCTTCCTTGATGCAATACTGACAAGTAGAGCTGTAGAAGAACCAAAGCCCGGCCCGGTCAAAGACCGTCTGAACAGCTTTCTTCTTACCTTCTATGACCTGCTTGTTGTGAGTTTCAAGCTGGAATTGGGTCTCAGGCCGACGGTTGTTCTCGCTGAGTTCAGAGTTCATGAGGTACATCCGGCGGGTGCCATCTTGGAACTTGGTGGCCATGTCCACGGCCATCTTTTGAGCCAACCAGTAGAGCTTGAGCTTCTGCATGTCGCCGGGGTTATTCATGGCGTCATCGAGCATGTGAGGAAGGTTTTCACGAAGCCATTTGACATCAATTTTTACTTTCTCGACCGGCTGCTCCGCCGATTGCGCGGGGGTGGCGGGATCATCTGCTTCTTGCGCTTGCTCCTGTTCCTTAGGGTCAACGTAAAAATGCCAGCCACTTACAGCATCAGAGTATTGCTGGGCCCGCTGATCAAGGTAGCTCTGGCGCTCCTTCTCAAGAAGCGCCTGGCGCTCAAGCATCGGATCTGCGTTGACGCTGGCGGAAGAAATAGATGCAAGTACCATTAGTGCTAACGGCCTCATAGCTTTCATAAATGCCATCTCTTAACCTTTCGGGATAATCGCTATTATATGTCATGACATGGGATAACCAAGACAAAAAACACCCAAACCGCCCAGGTTGCTCCAGGCGGTGATAATGATTGCTCTCCGGGTGAGGTGATTTGCTGGTGGCCCAGCTTGATTCTTGGGTGGACACTGTGAGCTCACAGCTCATGCCACCTTAGATCTGACAGTACAGAATAGGCCTGCCGGTCGTAGCCCCTGCCTGCCGGGATTCATCGCCCGGCAAGCAGTGGCATCACCAGTTCCGCATTAAGCGGTCAAGGGCTGGCGTCCCACAGTCAATTATCGAATAGGGTTTTCAAAGAAGCTGGCCGTAAACACCACCACTTCATTCTGCTTGTACGTATTCAGGCCGGGGCTTGCTGCCGGCACCTCAACCTGATGCTGACCCCGAACCACAAACATCCCACTTTGATAGACCCCTCGCGGATTCATGACCATTGCAAAGCCGGGTAGCGTTTCATACTCAAACTGGCCGTTGCGTTGGATGTGGATGGTATGAGGTGCATCAACAAACCAAGGTGTATGGGACAGGTGAGGCCCGGCCATGAAGGCGGCACTCAACACGCCGTCATCACAGAAGGAGGCGTTGACCCCAAAAATACCTGACGCCTTCACGCTTACGAAGATCATCTCCTCCGGTGAGCCATCAATAGAAAATACCGCTTGCGGTACCGGTTTGATTGGCTGACGCCAACTCCCCCCGCCCTGACTCGCCTTACAAACCGAGCTCAGTAATCCGTCGAGATTCGCAGGGGCATAAACATGTGTCAGGTAGTCAAAGTCTGGCTCGGACACCGACTGCACATAACTCAGCATGGCGACCGACTCACCTTTACCTGGCAGGTTAATTGCCCTCACCTCGCCCAAGCTGATGCCAGAGGCAAACTTGTCATACTGCATCGAATAGCCATCATTGCCACGGGTATAGCAAGGTTCACTTGAGCACCCACCCAAAAGAGCAGCGCACACCGAAGCAATGACACATCTGTTCAATTTTCCATCACACATCATAAATCACCCTTGAAATCCTCTTGGGATTTCCATGTGCATTTATCAGGTTTTGACCCTATCATAAGCCAATTCGACTCCCTTGCAATACATTTTGACTGCAACCGGAGTAAATTTGACTCATTCGAGAGGCCCAGGTTGCGTGTTGGAGGGTAGATGTGTGTCAGGTGAGAGCCAAAGTCTGTCTTTGAGGAGTCATTTTTGCTTGACTGTTGCTCTGGCTGACATAGAATCGACATCCAAGATGTGCGCTACATGCCAGCAAAAAAACGAATCAAATATAGAGAGGCAACATGAAAACTATTCGCTTTAAACCCGACATGGCTGCACTGCAACATAATGTCGATCCGTTTGAGATTAAAAACTCTATCGTTCTGGTTGAGGATGATATTGAGCATTTGATCGGTGACGATGCAGTTAAGTTGGGTGTTTCTGGCGTGCGGATCACTGGTGGAACTATTAGAGACCGCCATTATCAGCGTTTGCTTAAAGCGCTTTTGGCTAAGGGGCTTGGTGCCGGTCAACACACTATTTCAGTGGGACTTTCAGCCTCCTCTAACTACATGAATGAGTTCCGTGAAAGCATGAGCAAAAACGTCCTGAATAAGGATGACTATGCCCTGCTTGAGTCACTGGTTAAAGAAATCAAATTCCGCGATGGCCGCACAGACGCCCCTGTTCAGATTTGTAACGTCACACTCAAACGCGAGAAACCCGTGCCCGTTCTTTATGAAACCGAAGCGGTGCGCAATGTAATTCCAAAAGAAGCAACCACTTATGCAATCTTCCAAATTGGCGGTGGCGACTGGCAAAGTATGCTGGTAGTAGATGGCGAAATTTGTGTGGACACTCATACCCGTGTTGCTGGTGTTAATAACTGCATCACCAAACTCGCAGAACATTTGGACGTATCACCAAAAACTGCTGACAAGGCTTGGTTCACTAATACCAAACCCAACCCTAATGGCGGCATTGATAATCAGTGGATTGATTGCACTGCTGATAAAGCCAAGGTTATTCGTGGCTTTATCTCAGCTCAACTCCCGCAATTGTTGAACAGCTTTGAAGGCCATAAAGACCGCATTAAGGCCATCGTTATCAGTGGCGGCGCGGTGAATGATGATACTTTCATTAATATTCTGAAAGATGAAATTCCTCAAAAGCTCCGAGTTCACACCTTCCATGACTTTGAATGCATGGAGCCTAACGGCGGCAAGCTGATGAGTGCATCCTTCACCTGCGCATTTGGTATTCATGCTCACGGCGTAGATGTGGGCCTGGATATTGGGAACGCTTACCTGAAAGGTGTATTCGATGTCTGATGAAAATGAACAAAACAAGCGCATTCAGTTGCGGCCATCTGATGATGTTTCTGCAAGACTGAATGACCCTAAATTGGGAACTAAGTTGAGAAAGGCTATGGGCGGCGACATTCAAATACCGCCAGCCCTAGAGAAAATCATCAACCAAGCCCCGCGTGCTGGCCGTGTGAATATCCTTCTCCAGGTATTATTTGGATATATCGACGACAAGGAAAGCCAGGGTAAGCAGAAGGGCGAGGCCCCCTCTCCACAGCCTAAGCCCGAGGAAGAGTCAGCAGCGAAAAGTAAGAGTACCACCGGCTCTAAGGTCAACATGAGTGACTTTCAGTGACCTGCGCTGAGTCGCAAAAACCGGCCTGAGTCTGCCACGCAATCCCCCGTTCTCCGGGGGATTTTTTTTTGCCAAAACCACCTTCCCCCTCCCCACCCTTCCACCGCCCCCACCCAGCACACAAGAAACCACGCTTCCACCTATCTTGTGTGGAAGAGTGCGATAATAACTGCATTCACCACAAAAATGACGAGCTCCACCTATCTTGTGTGGAAGGTGCCGATTTTGAGACGAAATCAAATGGTTTCTGGGCCTTCCACCTATCTTGTGTGGAAAAATGTGGCAAAATCACCCTCGCAAAACGCTGTAGATTATCCGATAATGACAGCCTTAGGCATCTTTGAGCGGTCTGAAAGGTTCTGGATCTGACTGCGAAGAGTTTGCTTGTGTGGAACTCCGTGGTTTTCCACACAAGTATTCTATGTGGAACAAGAGGATGAACAATGGCGTTGGACTGGCTGGTTGGTCATGTCTGTGGTGACATCTCATCGAGGCTGCGAACATCCCTGATTGAATCGAGCGAAGAAATCGAGGCTGTTGCCAAGCAAGTAGTGGACCGGTACTGGTTGGCGTTTAGACAGAAAAACAAGAGCCAGGAGCACCTACCGAAAGACCAACGAATGTTGGGTCGGTACGCCCCATTCGTGAGGCGGCACCCTCTGAACCAGAAGCTCTACATCGGATGGCGCGATTACGCACCGAGGCGAAAGGGAACGAGGGGGAAGGTATTGGGTGAAACGCTCACCCCGGCGAACAAGATTCATTTTAAGGAAAGTCAGTTCAGTCATAAGGCGAAGCTCTGGGAGCTGCAACTGATTATTAAGACCGAAGAAGAGTTACGGCAATTACGAGAGTTGAGTGAGAGTATCCATAAACAACTCGTTGACATAAATAAGGCGGAGAGGGTTTACAAATGGCAGAAGTCTCAGGAAACAAGCGCAATCAAACCGAGCGAAACGGAAATGGCGAAGGAACGAAGTCATCAGGACGGAATCAACCCGCTAGATCACATGTAGAAAATAAAGCGGCTGCCGCTCAGGACGCAGATGCATTCCGTCCTAATGTTGGCACACTGGCTGTTAAATTCACGCCTAAGAGCGCCTTGGTCGAGCGTTTCCTGTCTCGTGGTTCCGTTAAGACCAGCAACGCATTTATGCGCGTCGGTACATTGCTCAGAATGCTTGGCGGTGATGCAGAGAACAAAAAGAAGATTTATGCGTGGCTGGATGAGTTATTCAATGCAGTCAGCCATAACATTTCCGCTGAGGAAGTGAAGCTGGCCAAGCTGCGCAAAGGTCACGATATGGATCAGGTTGAAATAATGACCCCTGACCAATCTTCTGAGTTGGCATTTTACGTGAACCATCCTCAACTGAGGAGATTTGCCAACAAGCTATACACCATCGACAAGTTGGCTTATCTCACTGACCAATTGTGGTACCTCGGTGAAATTGACGATGAGCAAAAGGAAATGTCTAGCAAGGTGTTGATGTATCCCATCACGGCCACCGGCGAACACTTTATGTTGGTCACCAACGTTTCACGCCGAGCTGGTGGAAAGTATTCACCAGAGGATTTCCTGAAACTGCTTGCTGAGGAGAAGGATATTCGGGCTCTGGTGATGAAGCATTTCACTGACGATGTGCCAGGCGCACAAACGGTGAAGCGGTTCCTTGGCTTGAACAGTGAGCAGATCTAATCGACCGGGATACGAAGGGGCGTTAAGCCCCTTAATTTTTGATGAGACTGGCCTATGTTATTAAAATTTGCCGCAGCGGCAATTAGGCTTGTGTTGAGATACACATCAAGCGGTAACCAAGAAAAGCGCGGTGACCTTCTCAAAGAGGTGAGAACTGTTTCCGGTAAAAAGGTCGTGCCAAACGGGGTGTTCTATTCCCCTATGCCTATTATCGGGATCCAGCCCTTATCCATTGATGATATTTTGGCTCCACACAAAGAAACGATAGACGAAATTATTAGACGGTCCGGGCTGTCTTCGACAGATGCTGTTTATTCCCCGAAGAAGATGATCACGGCTGTCATTCGTAGAACGGCTGAGTACATCCACCTGCTTCCGGCCAGTGAGGATTACCATCACACTGATCCGGGTGGCCTCCTCTCTCACAGTCTGGAAGTGGCCATGATGGCGATGGGTGAGGCATACAACATCGACCTCCCGACGATCACCTATCCAGACCTTGAGGCGGTCCGACGCTCACGTTACTTCTATGCAGTCTTTGTCGCCGCCCTCATGCATGACATCGGGAAGGTGTTCAACGATATGCGGATCATGTGCGTGGACAGCCATGTGCAGTGGCAACCCTATCTAGGCTCACTGACGGGTTGGGCGGTTAAAAACGATGTCAGCAGCTACCGCGTTGAGTATCGGCCAGGTCGTGGCCGTAGCCATGAGCAGGCGGCACAGTACCTCATCCTGCAATTGCTCACTGACGAGGCGAAGCAGTACCTCACAGATTGCCAAACAGACAACATCATGGACGAGATTTGCGCGGCCATATCGCACTACGCCGAGAAGGATGGGTACATCCATCAGTCCCTCCGTAGAGCTGACAGCGCATCAACTCTGAAAGACGTACAGGGTCGAAATCTGAAAGAGACTGGGCGGCGGGAATATTCCCTCTCCTCTCAGTTCATCAAAGCCACCCAGCGGCTCACCCCAACATGGACCTACAACAAGCCGGGCTCCATGATATGGGTCGTCGGGGGAGACGTTTACATTGCCTCGCCTCAGGCGATCGTCGAGATCATCGGCGCGATCCAAGACATGAAGGTCAGCTGCCCTACCGATGTGAACGTGGTGCACAACCTGATGGTCGAGCAACACATCATTCAAAGCGTCGATGCACAGACGCGGCTCACATACTGGCTGCCGGGAGAGTTCACTGAGGACGAGGTGAGAAAGATCCAGCGGGATATGGTTGTCGCTAAGAAGCATGCCAAATGGATTTCCCTCGCCAAGCTGAAATCGGTCCACTACGCATTTGGCTCGCAGGCAATACCAGAGTCCAAGCCGGGTGTGCTTTGCCTCAACAAAGCCGGTGATATGGTCTGGTTCCGCAAGGGATCTCTCTACACTCCGGTCGATTTGTTGGTGGAAGACCTTCACAAGCAGATCGAGGCCGAAGAGAAGGAAGCGAAGGCGAAGGCCGAGGCGGCGGCGAAGGCCAAAGAGGACGAGAAAGCCAGGATGCTGGCAGAGGCCGTGGAGATTGCCAAGGCTCAGGTGCAATCCAAGGCAACGGGTCAGCCTTCTCTCAAGCCACCAGCCACCAGCAGCACTCCCGTCGAGCAGGCTCCGGCGGTGGAGCAGGCCCCTGTGGTCGAGCAGGCCCCTGTGGTCGAGCAGGCCCCTGTGGTCGAGCAGGCCCCGGCGGTCGAGCAGGCCCCGGGGGTCGAGCAGGCCCCTGTGGTCGAGCAGGCCCCGGCGGTCGAGCAGGCCCCTGTGGTCGAGCAGGCCCCTGTGGTCGAGCAGGCCCCGGCGGTCGAGCAGGCCCCGGGGGTCGAGCAGGCCCC
>NZ_JAPDCI010000027.1:33293-37397 GCF_027705905.1 Aeromonas sp. Y293-4
GCCCCTGTGGTCGAGCAGGCCCCTGTGGTCGAGCAGGCCCCGGCGGTCGAGCAGGCCCCGGGGGTCGAGCAGGCCCCGGCGGTCGAGCAGGCCCCTGTGGTCGAGCAGGCCCCGGGGGTCGAGCAGGCCCCGGCGGTCGAGCAGGCCCCTGTGGTCGAGCAGGCCCCGGCGGTCGAGCAGGCCCCGGCGTTCGAGCAGGCCCCGGGGGTCGAGCAGGCCCCGGCGGTCGAGCAGGCCCCTGTGGTCGAGCAGGCCCCTGTGGTCAAGCAGGCCCCGGCGGTCGAGCAGGCCCCTGTGGTCGAGCAGGCCCCGGCGGTCGAGCAGGCCCCTGTGGTCGAGCAGGCCCCGGCGGTCGAGCAGGCCCCGGCGGTCGAGCAGGCCCCGGCGGTCGAGCAGGCCGCTGCCCCGGGGTCGGAACATCCACAAGCAAAGGCCACAAGTGGTGAGCCAGTGCCGACTTTGCGGGTCAATCTCACCCCATCGACAATACGAAGGGCCAAGTATCTGAACCAGAAGTCCGAGGCCCCATCTCAGAACACATTGCCTGAGGCCGCTGGAACGCCACCTGGGCGCATTGGCGGCGAAGTTGATGCACCTACCGCGCAACCATCCTCCGAGGCTCCAGAGAGCGAAACAGAGCTTGCTGGCGAGATTTCGCAGGAGCGCACAGGCCGCAGGCGGCAACGTAAGGGCAATGGACAATCGGTTACTGTTGATAGGATGCCCGTACAGGCAGCCCACCAGCCAGCCCCCGAGCAGGTAGCCCACCAGCCAGAGCCGGAGGCGACCCCCGAGCAGGTGGCCCACCAGCCAGAGCCGGAGATCGTTGAGGCTTACCCCGGTGAGGTTGTGGAGAGAGCGACCCAGTGGTTGCAGTGGTGTGGTGCACAGCGAGAGCAGGGCGTGATGATGTACCACACTGACGGCGATAGAACATACCTGAGGGTTGAGAGCTTGGCTGACAACCTCATGGTTGAGCTTGACCGTCTCGTTTCATGGCTTGCCAAGGCTGGGATGATCCAATCTCTGCCAGGTGACCATGCGGAGACCGTCCCTGGATCCCATCACTTGGTCGTTCTGGCTATGGATGGATGGCAGGGCAGATTCAGCCTCCTGTCGCAGAAGGGATACGACACCATGCTCCAGGCTTTGGCTGAACGGGCGGGCGATAGACCTGCACCCAGGGCAAAGCCAAAGGCACAGGGGAAAATCCGCAGGCCCCGTGACAACAAAGTGGCACGAGCTCTCTGCTTTGATGAGGACGACATTGTTGAGCTAGACCCACCAGCCATCACCATGCCTTACGACTGGCAGGTACCGGCGGAGGAGCCTGGGAAAATATCAGAGGAAGACAACCAGCAAACAGAGGGCGTCCAGCACGACATGAACCAAGCTGCCATGAACGCGGCTGTCGGAGGTGGCGTAAATCGGCTGGCGGAGTTGCAAAACCTTCTGGCCATGATGGAGCTGCATCATGGCAAGCGCCGGAAGTATCTCGCTGCCAGAATCAAGCTAGAGGGGTTCATTGGCCTTGAGGTTGACTACTTCGACAAAGAGACGCGTGGGGCTATAGAGTTCCCACTGGGAGAGATAGCGGAGTTCAAGCAGCAGATAGAGGGCAGGTGGTATTACGTCATACCGACGACGTAATTTTAACCACAGGTTGTGGGTTTTATATCCCCAGAATCTGTGGACAAGTCGAGAGATGACAGCAAGGGGCTCCGGGATGGGGCCCTTTTTTTATGTTCCTCACCCCTCCTTTCAGTCTGTCCTTTCAGGAGTCGACAACGAGGAGATCATGATCCCACAGTGCTGTCCGGGTGAGAGATGTGAGGTCGTGGTGGGACATCGAGGCCACTGGTACCCGGCAGCGCGGCTGCTGGTCAAGCCGGTGGGGGTCGTGGTGGGACATTGGCCCGATGTCGGAACCCGAGCCGCGTTGCCGCCGGGCCGTCGTGCCGGGCTGGCCACCGGGTTTCGCCTGGGACGGGAGTCTGCCGGTCGAGCTGGTGGCTGTCGGGGTTGGACTTTGGCTGATGTCGAAACCTGAGCCACGTTGCCGACGGGCCGGTGCCGGGCTGGCCACCAGGCGCCTGGTACTGGAGACGCCGGTCTGCTGGTGGTTGTCGCAGTGGGACATTGGCCCGATGTCGGTACCGGGATAGCCTGGCCGTCGTGCCGGGCTGGCCACCGGGTTTGCCTGGAACGGGAGTCTGCCGGTCGAGCCAGTGGGTGTCGTGCTGGGACATCATAGCCTCCCCTCTGCCGGTGTTCGCCTGGACGCGGAGCGAGTACCGGCATGGCCAGGGATGACCGGGTGTTGGATAGGGTCATCGTCCCAATGTCGGCCCCGGTGTGCGCCGGGGAAGTGCGCGGGTGTCGTGGTCGGACATTCACCGGATGCTGGTGTTGGTATGTTGCTTGGTCTCCGGGTTCGCCTGGTGCGGGAGGTAGAGGAATTAGGTAGGACGTAAACTGGCGTAAGCGCCAAGATAGGTGAGCCCCCTTTGCAACCGGTCGCCTGGAACAGGAGCCTCCGGTCTAGCTGGTGGGTGTCGGGGTTGGACATTGGCCCGATGTCGGTACCGGCGGTCACCTGGCCACGCGGTTACCTGGTGCTGGAGTCGCCGGTGGGGTTGATGGTTGTAGCCGCCGGACATTAACCGTATGTCGGGGCCGGGCGGGTGCCGAGCTTGGCCACCGGGGTTAGCCTGGAACGGGAGCTACCGGTCTAGCTGGTGGGTGTAGGGGTTGGACTTTGTGTGCGGGCTACCGATGAGCCAAGCGATGGTGGTTGTGGTTAGGGCCGCCAGCAGTAAGCATCGTCGAGTGATCTCCACCCACGGCAAGCAATCCATGGGGTATCTCGACAAGAAAATGATAAATGCGATGGACTATCCGCAAGGGATAACGGATAATGTTTTACGATAAATGGTTATCATAAATTTGTGAGATTGAACATGTCTGGTGAAATCGTTAAGACCATCGTTTCATGGGTGCGCAGCTATGTCGGCTTTGATCCCGTTGCACGCGCAGTGGTGATCGACCTCACTGCTGAGGATATTGCACGGATACGCTACCTATCCGCAACCACCCAAGAGCTTGGCTTGCAGCGAGTCACCCAGTACAGCTACACAACCCACTGGAGCTGCAAGTGCTATGAGGGTGAGGTGGAGGATGGTGCCAGCCACGAAGAAGCTATGAATGCCCTGCGTCAATCCCTGGCAAGAGTCGAGGTTGAGGAACTGCATGTCTGGGACAACATGTTCCACTACTCAAGCTACGTCGAGGACTCCGATTCCGTCCTCGTGGAGTGCGCGGCGATCCCCGTCTCGGTTCTCGATAGCGACGAGCCATTCCATGTTGTCCGGTACTGCGATTAACTGGCTACCAAGCCTAGCCTCCCCTACAAAAATCAGAGCGAAGAAGAATGAAATTCAACATCGAAGTAGACAAGAGCATGGTCGGCCATACCCTCTTTGCAGTTGGCCAGTACAATGCCAAGCCGCGTGGCGAAGAAAACCCCATCTTAAATGCGAAAGGGGACTCCCTCCGACGTAGGTGGGAGGGGAATTTCGCCGGGGCGTCAGCCCCGCTGGTTTTGAATGTATTGCTTGATCACCTCCAACGGTGCTCCGCCGCAAGAGCCCGCAAAGTAAGAGCGTGACCAGAGTACGGGTTTGCTGTAAGCACCTCTCAAGTCCAGAAATTCATTACGCAGTCGCCTTGATGTGACCGCCTTTAACGAGTTCACCAGTACCGATAGCTGTACCGTTGGCGCGTACTCTATCAGCATGTGAACATGATCAGCCTCTCCGTCACACTCTTTCAGTTCCGCACCAAAATCTCTGCAAACCTCTGCCGCACACTGACTGAAGGAAGCGTGATGCAGATCCCCCAATATCGGCTTTCGATACTTGGTGATAAACACCAAATTTACGTGCAAAGCGTAGGCCGCATGGCGTGATTTATTAATTTTAGTGAATTGCATTCTGTCACTCAATCGGGCTTAATAGATATGGCAATGATGCTACACACTGAGCGCTAAATGCAAATTCTGAAAGCCTACAAATTCCGACTCGAACCGACCGAACAACAAGCGCA